>NZ_JBMAXV010000162.1:0-320 GCF_048589245.1 Klebsiella sp. 10982 | reverse complement strand
GACTGAATAACAACCAACTGACTGATATTAATGAGTTATCTGCAAAAATTTAATTTTGCGTAGTGTGTGGGTATTTTTAGTCGTGAGGAGCGTTCAGAGATCTGGCGATTTTTGGGAAGGTTCAGGAACGCCCCGGGATGGCCGGAGAGGAAAACTGAAGCATGACGGGGTCAGGATTTTTTCCAGAATTTCCACCACGGGGAATGGGGTGGTGAAGAAGGTTCGTGCTTGTGCTCCAGAAGCTGCATAGCCTGACGAAGGGAATCAATATGCTCATCTCGAGCCTTAACAGCCCCTTTAAGACCATCGTTTTCAGCTTC
>NZ_JBMAXV010000161.1:0-308 GCF_048589245.1 Klebsiella sp. 10982 | reverse complement strand
GGTATGGTATGAGTCAGCAACACCTTCTTCACGAGGCAGACCTCAGCGCTATTCTGACCTTGCCATCACGACTGTGCTGGTCATTAAACGCGTATTCAGGCTGACCCTGCGCGCTGCGCAGGGCTTTATTGATTCCATTTTTTCTCTGATGAACGTTCCGCTACGCTGCCCGGATTACAGCTGTGTCAGCAGGCGGGCAAAGTCGGTTAATGTCAGTTTCAAAACGCCCACCCGGGGTGAAATCGCACACCTGGTAATTGATTCCACCGGGCTGAAGGTCTTCGGTGAAGGCGAGTGGAAAGTCAAAA
>NZ_JBMAXV010000160.1:0-321 GCF_048589245.1 Klebsiella sp. 10982 | reverse complement strand
GGCTCTGTTGCAAAGATTGGCGGCAGTCAGAGGTAGGCTGTCGCTCTGCGCCGATCAGGCGGCTGCTGCGAAATGGTGGTTGAGCATGCCCATGGCCTCCGTCAGCGCCGAGGGCCCAATGCCAAAAGCTCTCTCCACAAGGCGCACCTCGCCCCTGATGCCGGGCTGCAGGCACCAGGGGCGAGCCTGTCCTTTGCGCAGGGCTCGCATGACTTCGAATCCCTTGATCGTGGCATAGGCCGTGGGGATCGATTTGAAACCGCGCACCGGCTTGATCAGTATCTTGAGCTTTCCGTGATCGGCCTCGATCACGTTATTGAG
>NZ_JBMAXV010000159.1:0-328 GCF_048589245.1 Klebsiella sp. 10982 | reverse complement strand
CGCCCCGACGCCCATAAAGATGACCAGCGGGGCGATGCCCGAGCCGATCGCCACCTTATAGAAGATGGCCAGCACCCCGGCGGAGTAGCCCATGTCCACCGCCAGCGTCTCCATCTGCCCCTGCACCGACGGCAGGGCCAGGGCCAGCGCGTCCTTAATGGCGTGGACGTCCGGCGCGCAGTGGAGCTTCGCGGCAATCACCGCCAGCTGCGCCGGGTCGTGGTGGGCCAGCAGGCTCTCCAGGGCGGTGAGCGCCAGTCCGGCCTCCGGGATGTTCGACAGCAGGCCGCCGAAGCCAATCGGCAGCAGCAGTAACGGCTCGAACTTT
>NZ_JBMAXV010000158.1:0-328 GCF_048589245.1 Klebsiella sp. 10982 | reverse complement strand
GTCGCTCAGACGTTCCACCACCCCGCTCTCGCGCATCAGGTTGCCGAAGCAGAACATCCCCAGCAGCGGCGCGGCGTCCGGCAGCAGCAGCGCCACCAGCAGCAACAGCACCGCCGGGAACAGGATCTTCTCCCGACGGCTCACCGTGCGCAGCTGTACCATGCGGATCTTCCGCTCCTTATCCGTGGTCAGCGCCTTCATGATCGGCGGCTGGATCAGCGGCACCAGCGCCATGTACGAGTAGGCCGCCACCGCGATGGCCCCGAGTAATTCCGGCGCCAGCTTGCCCGACAGGTAGATGGCCGTCGGGCCGTCGGCGCCGCCGATG
>NZ_JBMAXV010000157.1:0-331 GCF_048589245.1 Klebsiella sp. 10982 | reverse complement strand
AGTTCACTTACACCGCTTCTCAACCCGGTACGCATCAGAAAATCATTGATATGGCCATGAATGGCGTCGGATGTCGCGCCAGTGCACGCATTATGGGCGTTGGCCTCAACACGATTTTACGTCACTTAAAAAACTCAGACCGCAGTCGGTAACCTCACGCATACAACCGGGCAGTGACGTCATTGTTTGCGCGGAAATGGACGAACAGTGGGGTTATGTCGGCGCTAAATCACGCCAGCGCTGGTTGTTTTACGCGTATGACAGGATACGGAGGACGGTTGTGGCGCACGTATTCGGTGAACGCACGTTGTCCACGCTGGAGCGTCTTCTG
>NZ_JBMAXV010000156.1:0-362 GCF_048589245.1 Klebsiella sp. 10982 | reverse complement strand
CGGGAAAGCGCGGCTGGGGTCTATCAGCAAACGGGGAGACAGTTACCTGCGGACGCTGATAATCCACGGTGCGCGTGCGGTGCTGAACGCGTGTCAGAATAAAACCGACAGACGCAGCCAGTGGCTGAAGGCGTTATCGGAAAGGCGAAACCGGAATATCGCGACGGTGGCGCTGGCGAACAAGAATGCGCGAATAGCATGGGCGATACTGAGCCGCGAAGAAGATTACCATGGGTTACAGGCCGTCGGTTAACCGGCGGCCTGTAACCCATGCAGTAAAAGAGCAATAACCTGCCGTGAGAGTGCAGTCAGCAAAGTGTGATGAGTAACAGGTAAGACCGGCATCTGTCATTCCGACTTAT
>NZ_JBMAXV010000155.1:0-367 GCF_048589245.1 Klebsiella sp. 10982 | reverse complement strand
TAGTAAAGCAATTCTATGTTGTAAATCATGTAAACCAACACTGTTAACACCTGTAGATTCTGCGTCACTTTTTACATCATATTTTACAGTATCGATGACACCATCAAGAGAACCAAACACTCTAATAAGCTCTGAGGTATCAATAACTTTAATAGCCTTCCCGTGCTTTACAACAGAGGTGTAACTTAACTTCCCACTGTTAATCATCTTGTAAATTGTGGGGCGACTAACCTTAACAAGCCGTGCCGCTTCACTAATAGACACTCTGGCCATCAGTTACCATCCTGTAATTCATCCAGTCTCGAGGACAGTGTACGGAAAAGATGCTCCGCATCATCGTGGAGTTTCTCACAAAGGTCGGCCTCGA
>NZ_JBMAXV010000154.1:0-373 GCF_048589245.1 Klebsiella sp. 10982 | reverse complement strand
AAAGTTTGGCGGCATGGGCGTGACCGAACTGCGGCGTCTGCGGCAACTGGAGGATGAAAATCAGCGGCTGAAGAAACTGGTGGCAGACCTGAGTCTGGACAAGGAGATGCTGCAGGAGGTACTGTTCTGAGGCCGGCTCAGAAGCGTCAGGCGGTGCATTTTCTGCGGGAGGCTTACCGTATCAGTGTCCGGCGGGGATGCGAACTCCTGATGCAGAGCAGAACCGTTTACCACTGGCAGAGCTGGCGGGATGATCGGGCGATAACCCTGCGTATCCGGGAAATAGCGGAAACCCGGATCCGCTACGGTTGCCCGCGTATTCATATTCAGCTGCGGCGGGAAGGCTGACCTGTTAACCACAAGAAAACACACA
>NZ_JBMAXV010000153.1:0-381 GCF_048589245.1 Klebsiella sp. 10982 | reverse complement strand
GAAATTCGCCGGTCTGGGCGTGACCGAACTGTGGCGTCTGCGGTAACTGGAGGATGAAAATCAGCGTCTGAAACGTCTGGTGGCCGATTTAAGTCTGGACAAGGAGATTCTGCAGGATGTTATCAAAAAAAGTTCTGAGGCCGGCTCTGAAGCGTCAGGCGGTGCATTTTCTGCGGGAGGCTTACCGTATCAGTGTCCGGCGGGGATGCGGACTGCTGATGCAGAGCAGAACCGTTTACCACTGGCAGAGCCGGCGGGATGATCGGGCGATAACCCTGCGTATCCGGGAAATAGCAGAAACCCGGATACGCTACGGTTGCCCGCATATTCATATTCAGCTGCGGCGGGAAGACTGGACTGTTAACCACAAGAAAACACACC
>NZ_JBMAXV010000152.1:0-392 GCF_048589245.1 Klebsiella sp. 10982 | reverse complement strand
CGACGGGAGGAGAGATAAAAATCGACAGTGCGGCCCCGGCTGTCGACGGCCCGGTACAGATACGCCCAGCGGCCATTGACCTTCACGTAGGTTTCATCCATGTGCCACGGGCAAAGATCGGAAGGGTTACGCCAGTACCAGCGCAGCCGTTTTTCCATTTCAGGCGCATAACGCTGAACCCAGCGGTAAATCGTGGAGTGATCGACATTCACTCCGCGTTCAGCCAGCATCTCCTGCAGCTCACGGTAACTGATGCCGTATTTGCAGTACCAGCGTACGGCCCACAGAATGATGTCACGCTGAAAATGCCGGCCTTTGAATGGGTTCATGTGCAGCTCCATCAGCAAAAGGGGATGATAAGTTTATCACCACCGACTATTTGCAACAGTGCC
>NZ_JBMAXV010000151.1:0-396 GCF_048589245.1 Klebsiella sp. 10982 | reverse complement strand
TTTTGTCTTATTCAAAGGCCTTACATTTCAAAAACTCTGCTTACCAGGCGCATTTCGCCCAGGGGATCACCATAATAAAATGCTGAGGCCTGGCCTTTGCGTAGTGCACGCATCACCTCAATACCTTTGATGGTGGCGTAAGCCGTCTTCATGGATTTAAATCCCAGCGTGGCGCCGATTATCCGTTTCAGTTTGCCATGATCGCATTCAATCACGTTGTTCCGGTACTTAATCTGTCGGTGTTCAACGTCAGACGGGCACCGGCCTTCGCGTTTGAGCAGAGCAAGCGCGCGACCATAGGCGGGCGCTTTATCCGTGTTGATGAATCGCGGGATCTGCCACTTCTTCACGTTGTTGAGGATTTTACCCAGAAACCGGTATGCAGCTTTGCTGTTA
>NZ_JBMAXV010000150.1:0-409 GCF_048589245.1 Klebsiella sp. 10982 | reverse complement strand
CGAGGCGCTGGTCGCCACCCTCGCCGGTACGCCGTACGACACCGGCCTCGATATCCACAAACTGGAGAGTATCGCCGCGTACTTCCGCGAGGTGCGTAAGAAGTACCACGCCTTCGAAGGCCAGCTGAAGGGCACCGACAGCCGTATCCTCGTCGCCCAGGTGCCGGGCGGGATGCTCACCAATCTCGAAAGCCAGCTGAAGCAGCAGAACGCGGCGGACAAACTCGACCAGGTGCTGGCGGAAATCCCCCGCGTGCGCGAGGACCTCGGCTTTATTCCGCTGGTGACCCCGACCTCGCAGATTGTCGGCACCCAGGCGGTGCTCAACGTCCTGACCGGCGAGCGCTACAAGACCATCGCGAAGGAAACCGCCGGGATACTGAAAGGCGAATACGGCCGCACCCCGGTA
>NZ_JBMAXV010000149.1:0-421 GCF_048589245.1 Klebsiella sp. 10982 | reverse complement strand
TGTAGTGGTCAAGTAATATTGGCCACGGTTTTACAGTAAAAATGGTACCTGTTCTCAGACTCTTCCGGCGTCAACCCACCGTTATAATGGTGAGGTCTGACGCTGTTGTAGTAGTTCAATATGTAACCATTAATTTGCTGTCGGGCTTCGTCCTTGCCTGCGTAACCATTCACCGGTACCCATTCTGTTTTCAGACTGCGGAAGAAGCGTTCCATGGGACTATTATCCCAGCAGTTTCCCCGCCGACTGACGCTTTGTTTTATTCTGTAACGCCAGAGAAGTTGTTGATATTTCAGACCGGTATACTGGCTTCCCTGATCGCTATGGAACATGACATCACGCGGTTGACCACGTGTTTCATAGGCCATCCGCAGGGCACTGCTTATCAGTGCGGTATCGGCATGTACTGACAGACTCCAGC
>NZ_JBMAXV010000148.1:0-430 GCF_048589245.1 Klebsiella sp. 10982 | reverse complement strand
CCCATACCCTCTATCGCCAGCAGCCTTTTTATCCGGACATCATCCCGTGCCGACTGCTCAAGCCGCCTGTCATGGCGGGCGACCCGCTCATCCAGCATCTGCAGCTCTTCCGCCAGTTCGCTCAGCAGGCGGATAAAGCGGTCATCCCACAGCTCCTGTTGCGACAGTATCTCCGGTAATGCCTTACGTAGCTGCCTTATTCCCACCGGCAGTACCAGACCGAACTCACCCAGCAGGCCCCGTATCTCATTACTCAGGGCTGTCCGGGCGCGGATGAGCCGGGCCCGGACGCGGTGCTCTGCCTGCAACGTCTGCTGCCGTTCTGTCTTCATGGCCACAAAGCGCATTCCGGGACGGCTGATAGCCTCGCAGATAGCTTCCGCATCGTTGGCGTCATTCTTCTGCCCTTTAAGATAGGGCTTGACCCGCT
>NZ_JBMAXV010000147.1:0-452 GCF_048589245.1 Klebsiella sp. 10982 | reverse complement strand
CCGGCCTGCGCGGCGCGGATTTCGGTTTCCATCTTCATGGCTTCCAGAATCAGCAGCACGTCGCCTGCGGCCACCGTCTGGCCTTCACTGACGATGACTTTCCAGATGGTGCCCGCCAGCGGGGCGGTCACCGGGGTGCCGGCGCCGGCCGGGGCGACGGCGGGTGCGGCGGCTACCGGCGCAGCGGTGCTGAGCTGGCTGATATCGCCGCCGTCGCTGACTTTGACCACGAAGGCCTTTCCTTCCACTTCCACGGTGTAGACGCCGGAGGCGGCAGGCTTCTCTGCTTTTGCCACCGGCTGCGCGGCTTCCACCTGCGGCACCGGCTCAAAGGCCGCCGGGTTGTGGCGGTTCTCAAGGAACTTCAGGCCGGGTTGCGGGAACAGCGCCACGGTGAGCACGTCGTCGATGGCGTTCTGCGCGAGGGTGATGCCCTTCTCCTGCGCCTGGCG
>NZ_JBMAXV010000146.1:0-473 GCF_048589245.1 Klebsiella sp. 10982 | reverse complement strand
ACCGGTGGTGGCCAGTGCGCTGGTGGCGGCGGTCGGCGATGGCAGACAGTTCAAAAGTGGCCGTGAGATGGCGGCGTATCTGGGTCTGGTCCCGCGGCAGCACTCCAGTGGCGGGAAAGCGCGGCTGGGGTCTGTCAGCAAACGGGGAGACAGCTACCTGCGGACGCTGATAATCCACGGTGCGCGTGCGGTGCTGAACGCGTGTCCGAATAAAACCGACAGACGCAGCCAGTGGCTGCAGGCGTTATCGGAAAGGCGAAACCGGAATATCGCGACGGTGGCGCTGGCGAACAAGAATGCGCGAATAGCGTGGGCGCTCCTGAGCCGCGAAGAAGATTACCATGGGTTACAGGCCGCCGGTTAAGCGGCGGCCTGTAACCCATGCAGTAAAAGAGCAATAACCTGCCGTGAGAGTGCAGTCAGCAAAGTGTGATGAGTAACAGGTAAGACCGGCATCTGTCCTTCCGACTTAG
>NZ_JBMAXV010000145.1:0-488 GCF_048589245.1 Klebsiella sp. 10982 | reverse complement strand
GGATTTACTGTCTGGAAGGCCTCAACCTGCGCAGAAAGCGCCCCCGCAGGCATGTCAGTGCAGCACATCGTCAGCAACGTCCGGTCCTGACCGGAGTCGATCAGTGCTGGAGTATGGATTTCGTGTCGGATAACCTGTTTAACGGACGACGTTTCCGGGCGCTGACTGTAGTGGATAATTTTAGTCGGGAGTGTGTGGCGATCCATGCCGGAAAGTCGCTGAAAGGTGAGGATGTGGTCGGTGTGATGGAAAGGTTGCGGGTACCGGGCAAGCGCCTGCCGGTACGTATTCAGACAGATAACGGCAGCGAGTTTATCTCGAAAAGTCTGGATAAATGGGCGTATGAGCACGGTGTTACAATGGACTTCTCCCGCCCCGGAAAACCAACGGATAACCCGTTTATTGAATCATTTAACGGCAGTCTGCGGGATGAATGCCTGAACATTCACTGGTTCCTGTCGCTGGAAGATGCGCAGGACAAACTCGAC
>NZ_JBMAXV010000144.1:0-531 GCF_048589245.1 Klebsiella sp. 10982 | reverse complement strand
GGTAATAGATACAACGATCAGGGTAATGCTACCAACTTACTGATTTAGTGTATGATGGTGGTTTTGAGGTGCTTACGTGGCTTCAATTCCCATCAGTTGTCCCACCTGTTCAGCTACCGAAGGCGTCGTGCGTAACGGTAAAAGCACTGCCGGACATCAGCGCTATCTCTGCTCTCACTGCCGTAAAACATGGCAGCTACAGTTCACTTACACCGCCTCTCAGCCCGGTACACACCAGAAAATCATTGATATGGCCATGAATGGTGTCGGTTGCCGCGCCACCGCACGCATTATGGGCATTGGTCTCAACACCATTTTCCGCCATTTAAAAAACTCAGGCCGCAGTCAGTAACCTCCCGGATACAACCGGGCAGTGACGTCATTGTCTGCGCGGAAATGGACGAACAGTGGGGTTACGTCGGCGCTAAATCCCGCCAGCGCTGGTTGTTTTACGCGTATGACAGGATACGGAGGACGGTTGTGGCGCACGTATTCGGTGAACGCACGTTGGCCACGCTGGAGCGTCTTCTT
>NZ_JBMAXV010000143.1:0-513 GCF_048589245.1 Klebsiella sp. 10982 | reverse complement strand
CTGCAGCAGGGTGTCGCCGACCGCCACCGCTTCGCCGGACTTCACCGCGATACCGCGGACGGTGCCGGCCTGCGCGGCGCGGATTTCGGTTTCCATCTTCATGGCTTCCAGAATCAGCAGCACGTCGCCTGCGGCCACCGTCTGGCCTTCGCTGACAATGACTTTCCAGATGGTGCCCGCCAGCGGGGCGGTCACCGGGGTGCCGGCGCCGGCCGGGGCGGCGGCCTGAACCGGTGCGGAAGAGGCTGCGGTCAGCTGGCTGACGTCGCCGCCGTCGCTGACTTTGACCACGAAGGCTTTGCCTTCCACTTCCACGGTGTAGACGCCGGAGGCGGCAGGCTTCTCTGCTTTTGCCACCGGCTGCGCGGCTTCCACCTGCGGCACCGGCTCAAAGGCCGCCGGGTTGTGGCGGTTCTCAAGGAATTTCAGGCCGGGCTGCGGGAACAGCGCCACGGTGAGCACGTCGTCGATGGCGTTCTGCGCAAGCTGAATGCCCTTCTCCTGCGCCTGGCG
>NZ_JBMAXV010000142.1:0-526 GCF_048589245.1 Klebsiella sp. 10982 | reverse complement strand
TAGCGTCCGCGGTATCGCGGTGAAAGCCGGCGACGCGGTCTCGGTGGGCGACACCCTGCTGACCCTGGCGTAAGGACGAGGAGCGGAAATGGAAAGTCTGAACGCCCTGATTCAGGGGATGGGCCTGATGCACCTCGGCATCGGCCAGGCCATCATGCTGCTGGTGAGCCTGCTGCTGCTGTGGCTGGCGATTGCGAAGAAGTTCGAGCCGCTGCTGCTGCTGCCGATTGGCTTCGGCGGGCTGCTGTCGAATATCCCGGAGGCCGGGCTGGCGCTGACCGCCCTGGAGAGCCTGCTGGCCCACCACGACGCCGGGCAGCTGGCGGTGATTGCCGCGAAGCTCCACTGCGCGCCGGACGTTCACGCCATCAAGGAGGCGTTAGCGCTGGCGCTGCCGTCGGTGCAGGGGCAGATGGAAGACCTCGCCGTGGATATGGGCTACTCCGCCGGGGTGCTGGCGGTGTTCTATAAGGTCGCCATCGGCTCGGGCATTGCGCCGCTGGTCATCTTTATGGGCGTCGGGGCA
>NZ_JBMAXV010000141.1:0-611 GCF_048589245.1 Klebsiella sp. 10982 | reverse complement strand
TCCCGTACGTATTTAATCCCGATACGACCCCCAGGGAGTTACGCAAGTTGGTAGGTGGAAAAGCCCGGGAGGATCTTATCGTTGCGAACTGGCCTGATATTTTCCGTTGTGCCGCGACGATGACCGCTGGCAAAATCAGGCCCAGCCAACTCCTGCGCAAGCTCGCTTCTTACCCACGACAAAACAACCTTGCAGTTGCGCTTCGTGAAGTTGGTCGTATTGAACGGACCCTTTTCATTATTGAGTGGATCCTGGATACGGACATGCAGCGGCGTGCTCAGATCGGTCTTAACAAGGGAGAGGCCCACCATGCGCTCAAAAATGCGCTCCGTATCGGGAGGCAGGGGGAAATTCGCGATCGCACGACAGAGGGGCAGCACTACCGAATCGCTGGGCTCAATTTATTGACTGCGGTGATCATTTACTGGAATACCGTCCATCTTGGTCATGCCGTCACGGAGCGGCGGAACGAAGGGTTGGATGTTCCCCCTGAATTTCTTCCCCACATATCCCCATTGGGCTGGGCGCACATTCTACTGACTGGCGAATATCTTTGGCCCAAGGAACCGAAAGCTTAGGGTGTCATTTCGCCCTCAGCCGGAACCGACCCC
>NZ_JBMAXV010000140.1:0-595 GCF_048589245.1 Klebsiella sp. 10982 | reverse complement strand
GGGTAATGACTCAAAATTATTGATAGTGTTTTATGTTCAGATAATGCCCGATGACCTTGTCATGCAGCTCCACCGATTTTGAGAACGACAGCGACTTCCGTCCCAGCCGTGCCAGGTGCTGCCTCAGATTCAGGTTATGCCGCTCAATTCGCTGCGTATATCGCTTGCTGATTACGTGCAGCTTTCCCTTCAGGCGGGATTCATACAGCGGCCAGCCATCCGTCATCCATATCACCACGTCAAAGGGTGACAGCAGGCTCATAAGACGCCCCAGCGTCGCCATAGTTCGTTCACCGAATACGTGCGCAACAACCGTCTTCCGGAGCCTGACATACGCGTAAAACAGCCAGCGCTGGCGCGATTTAGCCCCGACGTAGCCCCACTGTTCGTCCATTTCCGCGCAGACGATGACGTCACTGCCCGGCTGTACGCGCGAGGTTACCGACTGCGGCCTGAGTTTTTTAAGTGACGTAAAATCGTGTTGAGGCCAACGCCCATAATGCGGGCGGTTGCCCGGCATCCAACGCCATTCATGGCCATATCAATGATTGTCTGGTGCGTACCGGGCTGAGAGGCGGTGTAAGTGAACTGTAGC
>NZ_JBMAXV010000139.1:0-608 GCF_048589245.1 Klebsiella sp. 10982 | reverse complement strand
CCAATATCCGTCAGACAAAAATCTGGGAAAACATCATTATTAGAAGCATCGTATCTCAGGGGTTTGATAAATGACCGCTCATGTTTATGAAGATAATTTAGCATGGTCAGCTCATAACTCGAGTCTGCCGGGATCCAGTTTTCATCAACATTCATCAATGCTATCTGAAGTGGTTTAAGATAGTATGTATCTTTCCCCTTAAATTTACCCAGATCACCTATAGCCATACAGATTACGTTACCTCCTAAACGCCAGTTTGCTATTTCAGAGCTGAATCTCTTCTCCAGTGATGCCCAATTCTCAGTATTCATCAGCACAACTGGAACACCTGAAAAAAACTTTATCGGAAGTCGTTTTGATGCATTCGAGTGTCTTTCAGGGTTATATTTAGATAGTACATTGAGGCAAATCAGACGCTCTTTATTCATCAGCGCCTCTGATGTCATTTTTATGTTTTTTGTCTCTTGAGGTGTCGAAGGATATGCACCTGCAAGTAAATGCATGGACAGCGGATGTGAAGCGACTTTAATTTTTTCCGCAGAGTGGGTTATAAGGTTGAACACCTTGCTAGGATTACGTTTCCCGGCCATTTTCGGATACCAACGGGC
>NZ_JBMAXV010000138.1:0-667 GCF_048589245.1 Klebsiella sp. 10982 | reverse complement strand
CTGAGGCCGACCTTTGTGAGAAACTCCACGATGATGCGGAGCATCTTTTCCGTACACTGTCCTCGAGACTGGATGCATTACAGGATGGTAACTGATGGCCAGAGTGTCTATTAGTGAAGCAGCACGGCTTGTTAAGGTTAGTCGCCCTACTATTTACAAGATGATTAACAGTGGTAAGTTAAGTTACACCTCTGTTGTAAAGCACGGGAAGGGTATTAAAGTTATTGATACATCAGAGCTTATTAGAGTGTTTGGTTCTCTTGATGGTGTAATCGATGCTGTAAAATATGATGTAAAAAGTGACGCAGAATCTACAGGTATTAACAGCGTTGGTTTACATGATTTACAACATAGAATCGCTTTACTTGAAGCTGAAAACGATGGTCTTAAAGGGGCTGTTAAGGCTCGAGATGAGCATATTGATTCCCTTCTTCAGGCTATGCAGCTTCTGGAGCACAAGCACGAACCTTCTTCACCACCCCATTCCCCGTGGTGGAAATTCTGGAAAAAATCCTGATCCCGCCATGCTTGAGTTTTCCTCTCCGGCCATGCCGGGGCGTTCGTGAACCTTCCCAAAAATCGTCAGATCTCTGAACGCTCCTCACACTAAAAATATCCACACCCCACGCAAAATTAAATTTTTGCAGATAACTCATTAATATCAGTT
>NZ_JBMAXV010000137.1:0-688 GCF_048589245.1 Klebsiella sp. 10982 | reverse complement strand
ATTACCGATGTCGTCCTGCGCGACGCCCACCAGTCCCTGTTCGCCACCCGTCTGCGTCTCGACGATATGCTGCCCGTTGCCGCTGCGCTCGACGACGTCGGCTACCGCTCGCTGGAGTGCTGGGGCGGCGCCACCTTTGACGCCTGCATCCGCTTTCTCGGCGAGGACCCGTGGGTCCGCCTGCGCGAGCTCAAAAAGGCGATGCCGAAGACCCCGCTGCAGATGCTGCTCCGCGGCCAGAACCTGCTCGGCTACCGCCACTACGCCGACGACGTGGTGGAGCGCTTTGTCGAACGCGCCGTCAAAAACGGCATGGACGTCTTCCGCGTCTTCGACGCCATGAACGACCCGCGCAACATGAAAGCCGCCCTGCAGGCGGTCCGCCGCCACGGCGCCCACGCCCAGGGCACGCTTTCGTACACCACCAGCCCGGCGCACACCCTGCAGACCTGGCTCGACCTCACCGAACAGCTGCTGGAGACCGGCGTCGACTCCGTCGCCATCAAGGACATGTCCGGTATCCTGACGCCGGGGGCGGCGTATGAGCTGGTCAGTGAAATCAAAAAACGCTACGACGTCACCCTGCACCTGCACTGTCATGCCACCACCGGCATGGCGGAGATGGCCCTGCTGAAGGCCATTGAAGCCGGGGTCGACGGCGTGGATACGGCGATTTCGTCCATGAGCG
>NZ_JBMAXV010000136.1:0-696 GCF_048589245.1 Klebsiella sp. 10982 | reverse complement strand
GGTTGGCGCCGATTTGTAGCCCCGGTAAGCGTCAGCGCCACCGGGGAGAAGCTATAGGCGTTCACCGCAGCTAAGATCAAAGCTATCGCCAGCTCAATTTGGGGGATATAGCCCGCGCTGGACATCGCGATGAAAGGTTGAAAATGGCCAATCGATCACTCGGGTGACCCAGCCATGTTTAAGTGGATTGATATGGATGTAATCAACGTGTCGACGGTAATCATCTTCATCGCGTATGGCATGCTCCCAGAAGCGCGGTTGCCAAAGGGGTTGTCGTTTTAACGTTCTGGTAAAACAGCCTTTGATATCTCTCCAGCGTGAAGAAAAATCGTCATCATTATGAGGTAGTGTCCAGATGCAATGGAGATGTTCAGGCAACACCACCCAGGCATCAATCATAAAGGGGCGATGTTGTTTAACAATGGCGACAGAGTAGCGCAATAATTCTATGTTTTCAGTTAGGTGCATGCTTCTACGGTCTTTAAGGTTAACGGTGAAGAACCAGGTTCCCCCTTTAATGTAATAACGTCGATAAGCAACCACAGGATCTCCTGGAATTCGGTATTTATGATGTGGTTTAACACGTTATAAGGCGAAATCCGGTACGCCAAGGAGAAGGCGCAGAAGATGGAAAGCGGCGCGCAAAATTTCAGCTACAGATAGTGGTTAGCGCCTGTCCCCGGATAGCGGCGCAAG
>NZ_JBMAXV010000135.1:0-702 GCF_048589245.1 Klebsiella sp. 10982 | reverse complement strand
GTTCGCACCCCGTCAGCGCTGACGGAGGAAGCCCTGAAACGGATCGGTGAGTTATATGCCATCGAGGCGGAAATAAGGGGGATGCCGGCGAAGCGACGCCTTGCAGAACGTCAGCAAAAAGCTAAACCGCGGCTGAAATCCCTGGAAAGCTGGCTGCGTGAAAAGGTGAAAACGCTGTCGCGACACTCAGAACTGGCGAAAGCGTTCACGTACGTACTGAACCAGTGGCCGGCGCTGGCTTACTATACTGACGACGGCTGGGCCGAGGCAGATAACAACATAGCTGAGAATGCGCTACGGATGGTCAGCCTGGGCCGCAAAAACTACCTGTTCTTCGGTTCGGATCATGGAGGAGAGCGGGGAGCGCTGCTGTACAGCCTGATCGGGACATGCAAACTGAACGGAGTGGAGCCAGAAAGCTACCTCCGTTATGTCCTTGACGTCATTGCTGACTGGCCGATAAACCGGGTCAGCGAACTACTCCCCTGGCGCGTAGCACTGCCAACTGAATAACACATCCCCGTCAATACGGTTCTCGCTGCACGCTTACGCATTATGGGCGTTGGCCTCAACACGATTTTACGTCACTTAAAAAACTCAGGCCGCAGTCGGTAACCTCGCGCATACAGCCGGGCAGTGACGTCATCGTCTGCGCGGAAATGGACCAACAGTGGGGATACGTCGGGGCTAAATCGCGCCAGC
>NZ_JBMAXV010000134.1:0-712 GCF_048589245.1 Klebsiella sp. 10982 | reverse complement strand
TAGCCGGGTATCGTAAGCGCCATCGGCGGCGGCTGACCTGATTTTCCGGTGGGTTTGCCGGATTAATCCGGGGAAGGCCTCTGAGTCCGTAACGTTGTTCAGCGACAGGTCAGCGCAGATGATTTCATGTGTTTTACTGTCAACTGCCAGATGCAACTTTCGCCAGATACGACGGCGTTCCTGGCCATGCTTTTTGACTTTCCATTCGCCTTCACCAAAGACCTTCAGCCCGGTGGAATCAATCACCCTGTGTGCGATTTCACCCCGGGGGAACGTTTTGAAACTGACATTAACCGACTTTGCCCGGATTACAGCAGTGTCAGCAAGCGTTACGCGCATCGTGAGACTAAACAAGCCATATCAGATAACAGCTCTTCTTTATGACCCTTTTCTTTTTTCATCACGCCTATGAATGTATGACATAGGGGTCGGTTTGGGAAACGTAAATTATTGTACGTTAAGAACATAATTTAACCGTTTCTGATTGGTAACTGATTGATTTATTGTCACTGACTATCGCATTTAAGTTATTGCGCTCACGCTGTCGCATTTAGGTTGTCTCATTACCCAAACATACAGGCTAAATGCCGTATAGTGCAGGAGTACACCCTATTGCGATAGCGCGATCTGTTCAAAAAACAGGCTTAACGTACAATAATTTCAGATCTCCAAACTCACCCCAATATTATCATTCTGGCCGGGTGATCTGCGG
>NZ_JBMAXV010000133.1:0-723 GCF_048589245.1 Klebsiella sp. 10982 | reverse complement strand
ATTCTGTACATTGCCGTTTCCGCTATCGAGCGACGGTTATATTCCGTTGTCCATTTCCACCGTGCATTGCTTCCGCTCAGCCGCTGATTAGCAACGGCACGGTTGCGGTCTGCGTACTCACCGGGCCAGTAACCTGCTCCTTTTCGGGGAGGAATAAGCGCGCTGATTTTTTTGCGGCGCAGTTCATCGTGACAAAGCCGTGTATCGTAAGCCCCGTCTGCCGCGGCTGCCCTGATTTTTCTGTGAGTCTGCCGGATAAGGCCCGGGAAGGCTTCTGAGTCCGTGACGTTATTCAGCGACAGGTCTGCACAGACAACTTCATGTGTGTTGCTGTCAACAGCAAGATGCAACTTTCGCCAGATACGACGGCGCTCTTTGCCGTGCTTTCTGACTTTCCATTCGCCTTCACCAAAGACCTTCAGCCCGGTGGAATCAATCACCAGGTGTGCGATTTCACCCCGGGTGGACGTTTTGAAACTGACATTAACCGACTTTGCCCGCTTACTGACACTGGTGTAATCCGGGCAGCGCAACGGAACGTTCATCAGGGCAAAAATGGAATCAATAAAACCCTGCGCAGCCCGCAGGGTCAGCCGGAATACGCGTTTAATCACCAGAACGGTGGTGATGGCGAGATCAGAATAGCGCTGGGGCCTTCCTCGTGATGAAGGCGTTGCCGACTCATACCAGGCCTGAATCGCCTCATCATCCAGCCAGAAAGTG
>NZ_JBMAXV010000132.1:0-751 GCF_048589245.1 Klebsiella sp. 10982 | reverse complement strand
GTCGCGGTAGGGATACCCGTTACCGGATACCCCCCGCACAGATCCCGGCGTGCGCGATTTACGCACCGGGCTCCTGCCTCGGGTGTCTGGCGGTGAACCGCTCCACAGGCCATGGATGAAGAACCCGAACCCCTGGTAGCCATGCGGCTGCCAGTTTGTTTGCTTTCGTCCAGGTCGTATCATCCTTCTGGCTCCTGCGCCTGAGCGCCCGGCGCCAGAGGTTTGTTACGTGTGTCCTGAACTTCTGCATGGTGGGGAAGTTGCCCGGTACCGAGTGATAGTTCAGGTATCCCTGAACCACTCTCCTGAGCCATTTTCCCTGTTCGGGGATTGAGTAATGCCAGCGCCTTCGCAGACCGTCTTTGATGGCTTTCAGAGTTGCCGTCATCCGATCCCGGCGGGTCTTTCGTATCAGCATGAACCTGCCGTTGCGATCTTTCCCGCTGATGTGCGTGAACCCGAGGAAGTTGAACGTTTCTGGTTTGCCTTTTCCCCTGATGGCACGGTTTTCGGCAGCGAAGCGGCCGAACTCCATCAGACGGGTTTTCTCCGGGTGAACCGTGAGTCCGAACTCCCTCAGTCTGCGCTGCATGGCTATACGGAAGCGCCGGGCATCGTATCGTTTGTCGAACCCGATGACGATGTCATCGGCGTATCTGACCATTACCACATTGCCTGTGGCATAGCGACGTCGCCACTGATGCGCCCACAGATCGAAGACGTAGTGGAGGTATATGTTTGCCAGCAGCGG
>NZ_JBMAXV010000131.1:0-771 GCF_048589245.1 Klebsiella sp. 10982 | reverse complement strand
ATTACCGATGTCGTCCTGCGCGACGCCCACCAGTCCCTGTTCGCCACCCGCCTGCGTCTCGACGATATGCTGCCCGTTGCCGCTGCGCTCGACGACGTTGGCTACCGCTCGCTGGAGTGCTGGGGCGGCGCCACCTTTGACGCCTGCATCCGCTTTCTCGGCGAGGACCCGTGGGTCCGCCTGCGCGAGCTGAAAAAGGCGATGCCGAAGACCCCGCTGCAGATGCTGCTCCGCGGCCAGAACCTGCTCGGCTACCGCCACTACGCCGACGATGTGGTGGAGCGCTTTGTCGAACGCGCCGTCAAAAACGGCATGGACGTCTTCCGTGTCTTCGATGCCATGAACGACCCGCGCAATATGAAAGCCGCCCTGCAGGCGGTCCGCCGCCACGGCGCCCATGCCCAGGGCACGCTCTCCTACACCACCAGCCCGGTCCACACCCTGCAGACCTGGCTGGATTTAACCGAACAGCTGCTGGAGACCGGCGTCGACTCCGTCGCCATCAAGGACATGTCCGGTATCCTGACGCCGGGGGCGGCGTATGAGCTGGTCAGCGAAATCAAAAAACGCTACGACGTCACCCTGCACCTGCACTGTCACGCCACCACCGGCATGGCGGAGATGGCCCTGCTGAAGGCCATTGAGGCGGGCGTGGACGGCGTCGACACCGCCATCTCCTCAATGAGCGCCACCTACGGCCACCCGGCCACCGAGGCGCTGGTGGCGACGCTGGCCGGTACGCCGTATGACACCGGGCTGGATATCCACAGG
>NZ_JBMAXV010000130.1:0-811 GCF_048589245.1 Klebsiella sp. 10982 | reverse complement strand
GAAGTTCGAGCCGTTACTGCTGCTGCCGATTGGCTTCGGCGGCCTGCTGTCGAACATCCCGGAGGCCGGGCTGGCGCTCACCGCCCTGGAGAGCCTGCTGGCCCACCACGACCCGGCGCAGCTGGCGGTGATTGCCGCGAAGCTCCACTGCGCGCCGGACGTCCACGCCATCAAGGCGGCGCTGGCCCTGGCCCTGCCGTCGGTGCAGGGGCAGATGGAGACGCTGGCGGTGGACATGGGCTACTCCGCCGGGGTGCTGGCCATCTTCTATAAGGTGGCCATCGGCTCGGGCATCGCGCCGCTGGTCATCTTTATGGGCGTCGGGGCGATGACCGACTTCGGCCCGCTGCTGGCCAACCCGCGCACCCTGCTGCTGGGAGCGGCGGCGCAGTTCGGTATCTTCGCCACCGTCCTCGGAGCGCTGACGCTGAACTACTTCGGCATCATCAGCTTCACCCTGCCGCAGGCGGCGGCCATCGGCATCATCGGCGGCGCCGACGGCCCGACGGCGATTTACCTGTCGGGCAAGCTGGCGCCGGAATTACTCGGTGCCATCGCGGTGGCGGCCTACTCCTACATGGCGCTGGTGCCGCTGATCCAGCCGCCGATCATGAAGGCGCTGACCACGGATAAGGAGCGGAAGATCCGCATGGTGCAGCTGCGCACGGTGAGCAAGCGGGAGAAGATCCTCTTCCCGGCGGTGCTGTTGCTGCTGGTGGCGCTCCTGCTGCCGGACGCCGCGCCGCTGCTGGGGATGTTCTGCTTCGGCAACCTGATGCGCGAGAGCGGGGTGGTGGACCGGCTGAGCGAT
>NZ_JBMAXV010000129.1:0-812 GCF_048589245.1 Klebsiella sp. 10982 | reverse complement strand
GGCAATGCACTCGCTATTGTCACTGTTTGCAGCGCACTTAGCCCTCCGGCAAGGAGAAGCGCAATTGCGACAATGCCCATGAGCGAGGCCCAAAATATTCGCTGCCAGACGGGTGTGTTTGCCACTCCACCTGATGCCAGAGAATCAACAACCATTGCCCCTGAATCAGCAGACGTGACAAAGAAGACGATGACCATCGCCATTGCGATGAATGACAGCACGGAAGAGAACGGGAAATGCTCCAGGAAATTAAACAGGGCCAGCGCCACATCCTGCTGAACGGTACTGGCGAGGTCTGTGGCCCCCTGGTTCATAATGAGATAGATCGCGCTGTTACCAAACACCGTCATCCACATGAGCGTAAAACCCGCGGGAACAAACAGCACGCCGGTGACAAACTCGCGAATGGTTCGCCCGCGGGAGACCCGTGCGATGAACATCCCCACAAACGGCGACCATGAAAGCCACCATCCCCAGTACAGTAATGTCCAGCCCCCCAGCCAGTTGCTCGACTTAGGCTCATACGCGTAAAGGTTGAACGTTTTACTCACCAGTTCCGAAAGATAACCGCCCGTATTTTCCACAAATGACTTCAGCAGAAGCACGGTTGGTCCCAGACACAGGACCAGCGCCAGGAGCAACAACGCCAGACCCAGATTGAGCTCAGACAGGATACGTATTCCCTTATCCAGGCCGGACACCACTGAAATCGTCGCTAACCCCGTGATGACCACGATCAGAATAACCTGCACCGTTTCATTGATGGGCACCCCGAAAAGATGGTTCAAACCGGCATTCACCTGCAAAACACC
>NZ_JBMAXV010000128.1:0-838 GCF_048589245.1 Klebsiella sp. 10982 | reverse complement strand
CGATAACCCTGCGGGCAAAAAGATCCATGACGACCGCCAGATAGCACCAGCGATTTCCGGCCCAGATATACGTAATGTCTCCGCACCACACCCGGTCTGGCTTGGGCACAGCGAACTGACGCTCGAGCAGATTAGGCAGGCAGGTATGCTCCTGACGGGCATTTTTGTACTGATGTTTTCCAGGCTGGCAACTGCTCAGGTTCAGATGTTTCATCAGACGCCCCGCACGGTAACGGCTCATCGGGACGCCGTTTTGGGTCAGCATGTCAGCCAGAGTACGCGCCCCTGCTGAGCCCCGGCTCTGATTCCACGCCCGGCGTATTTCGCTGCACAGCCTGACTCGCGCCGGATTAACCGTATCGCGTCGTTTTCGCCAGTATCGGTAACTGCTGCGGTGTATTCCCAGAGCAGAACACAGGCTGACGACCGTGTGGCTGTCACTCAGTCTGGCAACTATCGTGAACCGTTCAGTGAGTCGGACATCAAGAGCGCGGTAGCCTTTTTTAATATCGTATTCTGTTCCTCCAGGCGACGAACCTGCTTTTCCAGCTCGCGGATACGTTGCTGGTCTGGAGTAATAGGTGTGGCAGAGGGCGTAATCCCCTGGCGCTCACGCCTGAGCTGGCGTACCCAGCTCTCAAGCGTGGTAGAACCGACATTCATCGCTTCACTGGCTTGTCGATAGGAGTAGCCCTTATCAACAATCAGCTGTGCACATTCCATCCTGAACTCGGGGGTGAAAGTACGCTTAGTTTTCTTGTTCATTAAGTCACCTGTTTTGTGTTGAGGTGAGAATATCACCTTTAATCAGGTGGCCAAATTTACTGTGCCACTACAC
>NZ_JBMAXV010000127.1:0-877 GCF_048589245.1 Klebsiella sp. 10982 | reverse complement strand
ACGTCTTCAACAACTAAACGCGTAGCTCTGGGAGTCACATTAGTAGTGGCTGAACCGTAGGCTGTGACCATGATACTCAACGAAAAAGTGGTCACTGCCAGCATACTCGATGCCAGTATGTTCAGAATGTTATCGACTGCTTCCGCACCAACCTTCACGGAAACCGACTCAGGTATCATTGATTTAAAAAGAATTGATAAAAGGGCCGTTATTATCGCGACAATGGCGAATAACGTTGCCCTGAACCATAGCTTTTTAAATGTCTGCTTCAGAATCCATTTCCAGCGTGAAATCATTCTGCATTCCTCATATTGCGGCCGGGATAAATAATTGCCGCCCCCAGGACGGCATGTTGCTGTTAACGAACCAGGTGCAGGAAGTGCAGATGTTTTTCGTACTGGTCCAGTATGTCATTAATCAGCTGCTCCTGGTTCCAGCCCATCACATCATAATTTTGACCGCCTTCTTTGAGATATACCTCAGCGCGATAATATCTATGTTGTTCAGTCTGCTGCTCATTATTATCCATCGCGGCGAGCGCGAAGGTCGGTGAGCTATACCCGCGAAGCCTCACTTCATATATAAAATTCAGCTCGTTACCCAAATCGACTTCAAGACGAATACGATCGTCGACTGCGTCACTGATGTGGCTTATCGTCCCCTGCTTGTTCAGCTCTTCCTGAACCAGCGTCATGGCGGGGTGGATGACGTCGTCCATAAAACGTTTCACAAGAGATCGCTTCGGCAGATACGCGATATTGCGTAACCTTCTCTGCCAGGGAATTGGGTTACGTGCAGCCGTAGGAGCAATTGTCGCCATGCTCAGGCTTTCACGCTTGGTCAAATCCCGGCGCAAAGCTTTTAAAAGTCCGTATAT
>NZ_JBMAXV010000126.1:0-938 GCF_048589245.1 Klebsiella sp. 10982 | reverse complement strand
ATAAAGACACAAGCAGAGACATTTTTGGCACGATATAAAAACGCTAAGTTAAAAAATCACTATGACGTGTTGGGTATCAAATGTTCACTGGCATAAACCTCTGTTTCTGATGTAAAACAGATTTTCTGAGGAGGCGTAAAACCTCCTCGTACTGCGAAATTGATTTAGTGATAGCGATCGATCACGCCAACCAGATAGTGGTCGGTTTGCTGCATGTTGATGCCCGCTTTTTTAGCGCTGCGGACTTCATCCAGAATGATTTGCAACAGCGTCCCGTCCACGATTTCCTCTTTTCTGTATCGCTTCAGGAAGTTAATCGCTGACTTATCGTTTGCTGCCTGGGCGTCTTCCGTCAAAGAGGTCAGCGCATTAATGCGCTTCTGGTAATCGCTTACCGTCTGCTCAAACAGATCTTCCAGCGTGGAAAATTCACCGCACCGGGCGTGTTGCTCCTGTAACACCGGCGTGGCGCCGCTCTGTTTGATGTATTCGTACATGCGCATCATTTGCGTCACCGTATTTTGCGCCTGATGACGCAAAAATAGTGCGGTGCCATTAAGGCTATTCTCGCTGCACCTCTGGCTGAGCTGAAGATACAAATTTGAGGTATAAAACTCCTGATTCATTTGCGCATTCAGTTTTTGAACTATTCCGCTAGCGATCATAGGACTTCCTTATTTCTTGTCATCTCAGAAAACGGTCACTCTTCGAAAAAACAACCAGAATAAAAGCGATTCTTTCGCTTTTTTTATTGCGCCTGGTTACGCAGTCATATTCATTTTAAGTCGGGATGCTCCTTATTTAAATATCCAACCCTACTATCGCATTTCTATCTGGCATTATTCTGTGATGGTGTTTCGATATTCACACTCCCTGTGCCAATCCTTTCTTATCGACAGTAGGAAACTTCCTCCGGCTATTCTGCTGAACACGATTAG
>NZ_JBMAXV010000125.1:0-1014 GCF_048589245.1 Klebsiella sp. 10982 | reverse complement strand
AAAAAGGGCGCGAGAGTAAAAATTCATTTTTCAGGATACCGTTTACCCGCTCAGCCAGCGCATTCTGGTAGCAGTCATAACCATCGGTCATTGAACAGGTTATCCCATTTCTCTCATGAACTGACTGATAAAGTACCGAACAGTATTGCAGTCCTCTGTCAGAGTGATGGACCAGCGGACCTGTCGTTTTTCTCCCCCTCAGTGCTTGTCTTAACGCTTTTACCACGTTTTCTGTCTGCAGGTTCTCCCCAACATGGTAACCCACGATTTTTCTGGAGCAGGCATCAGTGACCAGACTCAGATAAGCCGTGCCGCTGCACAGCGGAAGGTAAGTTATATCAGCGACCCAGACCTGTTCTGGTTCAAGGGCGGTAGCTTGTTCAGGGCCGGGTTTCAGCAGATTAGGATGCCGGTAAAATCGATGATGGCTGTTGGTGGTTTTGTGATATGCCCGTTTCACTGGCACCAGGAGCCGGTGTTCGCTCAGCAGTCTAAACAAACGGTCCCGTCCGATATTCAGCCTTTTGCCGACCTGAGTGTTCAGCAGATAGTGCAGTTTACGTGTACCGATTCGTGGCTGACGACACCTGACCCGGGAAACAAAATCAAGGACATGAGCATGTTGTTCCTGTCGTTTTGTGCGTCTTGTATTGTCCTGATACCACGCCTGTCTGCTGTGCCCCAGAAACTGGCATGCACGCGTAACGGTTATTTTTGGGGCCGGACTTTGCGCGAGCACTTGCCGGGCCGCTTTTTTACGACACTTACCCCGTAATCATTTTTCAGAACATTGATAACCGACTCAAAAAACTCAGCTTTCTGGTTTGCCAGCTCAAGCTGTTCTTCAAGTTCCCTGATTCTTTGCTCGGGTGTAAGCGGGATAGTCGTCTGGGCCACGGGCAGTTTCCTCTTCACCTTGTCAGGAAGTACGGGGCTCCAGTCAAGCCGGCCATATTTACGCAGCCAGACAAGAACGGTGGAGCGCCCCTGAATGCCATACCGCTGCTGGGCCTG
>NZ_JBMAXV010000124.1:0-1055 GCF_048589245.1 Klebsiella sp. 10982 | reverse complement strand
CCGCCTTCACGGATTGCGAAACGCAGACCATCGTCCATCGCGATCGGGTGGATCAGGGTAACAACCATTTTGATGTTGTCGCCCGGCATTACCATCTCTACGCCTTCCGGCAGTTCGATGGTGCCAGTCACGTCAGTAGTACGGAAGTAGAACTGCGGACGGTAGCCTTTGAAGAACGGAGTATGACGGCCGCCTTCGTCTTTGGACAGAATGTACACTTCAGATTCGAACTTGGTGTGCGGGTTGATGGTGCCCGGCTTAGCCAGTACCTGACCACGTTCGATTTCTTCACGTTTGATACCACGCAGCAGAACACCTACGTTCTCACCAGCACGGCCTTCGTCCAGCAGTTTGCGGAACATTTCAACGCCAGTACAGGTGGTTTTCGCGGTTTCTTTGATACCAACGATTTCAACTTCTTCACCTACTTTGATGATACCGCGCTCTACACGACCGGTAACAACGGTACCACGACCGGAGATGGAGAATACGTCTTCGATCGGCAGCAGGAACGGCTTGTCAATCGCACGCTCTGGTTCCGGGATATAGGTATCCAGGTGGCCAGCCAGTTCGATGATTTTCGCTTCCCACTCTGCGTCGCCTTCCAGCGCTTTCAGAGCAGAACCACGAACGATCGGGGTGTCGTCGCCCGGGAAATCGTACTGAGACAGCAGTTCACGAACTTCCATCTCTACCAGTTCCAGCAGCTCTTCGTCATCAACCATGTCGCATTTGTTCAGGAACACGATGATGTACGGAACGCCTACCTGACGACCCAGCAGGATGTGCTCACGAGTCTGCGGCATCGGGCCGTCAGTCGCAGCAACAACCAGGATCGCGCCGTCCATCTGCGCAGCACCGGTGATCATGTTTTTAACATAGTCGGCGTGGCCCGGGCAGTCTACGTGCGCGTAGTGGCGAGTCGGGGTGTCATATTCAACGTGAGAGGTGTTGATGGTGATACCACGAGCTTTTTCTTCCGGCGCGTTATCGATCTGGTCGAATGCGCGAGCGGAACCACCGTAGGTTTTAGCCAGTACGGTAGTGATGGCAGC
>NZ_JBMAXV010000123.1:0-1096 GCF_048589245.1 Klebsiella sp. 10982 | reverse complement strand
TGTGTAAGTTCACACAGATATTGCAATTGCCTCAGAACACTAAAGGAGGGATTGCCAGATGTTGATGCAGCATATCGGTGTCGGCTATTTTGGGTATTACCGAGCAACTGCTTATGCGATGAAACACTCTCTTATGCCCGAGATTGCGAAGTTAAGAATGAAGGCTCTGAACTTCTGGGATAAGCACGGGATCCGTGCCGCAGCTGATGCTTTTGACGTATCAACGCGAACACTCTACTGGTGGCGCCGGTTACTGCGCACCGGTGGTCCAGAAGCACTAATTCCAAGAAGCAAAGCCCCTCTGGTTCGCCGTTCAAGGCACTGGCATCCTGATGTACTCAAGGAGATCAGGCGTCTGAGAACTGAGTTACCCAATCTCGGCAAAGAGCAGATTTTTGTCAGGCTGAAACCATGGTGTGAAGCGCGGCATTTTACCTGTCCCAGCACGTCAACCATTGGAAGAATCATTGCTGGTGCTCACGATAAAATGCGGATGATCCCCGTACGCCTCAGCGCCAGGGGCAAAGCCCGGTTGATAAAAAAACGCTCAGTGAAGCCCAGAAGACCAAAACAATACCGCCCGGTAAAAACAGGCGAACTCATAGGGATGGACGCGATTGAACTCAGGATGGGGGACCTACGCCGCTATATCATTACCATGATCGACGAGCACAGCGACTATGCGCTGGCCCTGGCGGTCCCTTCACTCAACAGCGATATTACCAGCCATTTCTTCAGCAAGGCCACAAAGCTCTTTCCTGTCGCTATCAGACAAGTTGTCACTGACAACGGTAAGGAGTTCCTCGGTAACTTTGATAAAACGCTACAGGAAGCCTCGATTAAACACATCTGGACCTATCCGTACACACCGAAAATGAATGCGACCTGTGAGCGATTTAACCGGACACTTAGAGAACAATTTATTGAATTCAATGAATTGTTGCTTTTTGAGGACCTGAATTTGTTTAATCAAAGAATGGCTGAATATCTGGTGCTGTATAACAGCAAAAGGCCACATAAATCACTCGAACTGATGACGCCAGTGGACTATATTTTACGTGAGAGTAAAAATTGCAATATGTGGTGGACCCATACA
>NZ_JBMAXV010000122.1:0-1100 GCF_048589245.1 Klebsiella sp. 10982 | reverse complement strand
TATACCCGTGATCATTGAAGACGCTTGATTTTTCAGCAACAGGAGATCATGCTGTCCCCATGAAAATCTTTATCACTGACCAACAAAAAGCTGAACTTGAGCGTCTTCATGACTCCAGTCGTGATAAGCGCGTTTGCGATCGCATTAAAGCCATTCTTCTGGCCTCCGAGGGCTGGAGTTCGGCCATGATCGCTCAGGCTTTACGCCTGCATCAGACTACTGTTGACCACCATATCAGCGAGTTTCTGAACAAAGGCAAGCTGAAGCCCGAAAATGGCGGCTCAGACAGCAAACTCAGCGCTGAACAAACGGCTTTTTTAATCAGCCACTTATCCGACAATTTATTTTACCATACCCGTGATATTGTCGCGTTTGTCGCGCGGACATGGAACATCGTTTTCAGCATTCCGGGAATGAATAAGTGGCTGCACCGGAACGGCTTCACCTATAAAAAACCGTCAGGCGTCCCGCATAAATTCAGTGAAGAGAAACAAAAGCAATTCATTGAATATTATGAGGAACTCAAAGCCACCGCAGGTGATGAACCGGTTCTTTTTATTGATGCTGTCCATCCGACTCAGGCCACCAAAATAGGTTATGGCTGGATACGTAAAGGCCAGAGAAAAGCGGTAAAAACAACAGGTAGTCGTACACGGCTGAATATCATGGGGGCGCTGAATCTGAAGGCCCCGGAACATCCGCTAATCTGCGAATATAAAACGGTTAATGAATACAACGTATCTCGTTTTTTCAATGAGATACGTAAAATTTATCCAGATTATCAGCAGAAAGTTCATGTTATTCTGGATGGTGCTGGTTATCACCGTTCACAGTTAGTGAAAGACTGGGCGGAGGTGGTAAATATAAAACTTCATTACCTCCCGCCGTACAGCCCGAACCTGAATCCGATAGAACGAATGTGGAAGTTAATGAACGAACATGCCCGGAATAACCGCTACTTCAGCAACAGCAGGGAGTTCAGGGATGCAATATCTGAATTTTTCAGCCATACGTTACCGGGGATAGCGGGTTTTCTGACGTCCCGAATTAACGATCATTTTCAGGTGCTCAAACCTGCATCTTGAGGTTTATTGGGTATA
>NZ_JBMAXV010000121.1:0-1161 GCF_048589245.1 Klebsiella sp. 10982 | reverse complement strand
TGACTCGCTGATTAAAATTTCGCGGATCTGGGCCGATTTTTTTCCCGCAAACACATCGAATCAGCCTATTTAGGCTATTTTTTCCACCATTTCTGGCGTTATTTCCGGTTTTTACTGAGATCTCTCCCACTGACGTATCATTTGGTCCACCCGAAACAGGTTGGCCAGGGTGAATAACATCGCCAGTTGGTTATCGTTTTTCAGCAGCCCCTTGTATCTGGCTTTCACGAAGCCGAACTGCCGCTTGATGATGCGAAACGGGTGCTCCACCCTGGCACGGATGCTGGCTTTCATGTATTCGATGTTGATGGCCGTTTTGTTCTTGCGCGGATGCTGCTTCAAGGTTTTTACCCTGCCGGGACGCTCGGCGATCAGCCAGTCCACATCCACCTCGGCCAGCTCCTCGCGCTGTGGCGCTCCTTGGTAGCCGGCATCGGCTGAGACAAATTGCTCCTCTCCATGAAGCAGATTACCCAGCTGATTGAGGTCATGCTCGTTGGCCGCGGTGGTGACCAGGCTGTGGGTCAGGCCACTCTTGGCATCGACACCAATGTGGGCCTTCATGCCAAAGTGCCACTGATTGCCTTTCTTGGTCTGATGCATCTCCGGATCGCGTTGCTGCTCTTTGTTCTTGGTAGAGCTGGGTGCCTCAATGATGGTGGCATCCACCAAAGTGCCTTGGGTCATCATGACGCCTGCTTCGGCCAGCCAGCGATTGATGGTCTTGAACAATTGACGGGCCAGTTGATGCTGCTCGAGCAGGTGGCGGAAATTCATGATGGTGGTGCGATCCGGCAGGGCGCTATCCAGGGATAATCGGGCAAACAGGCGCATGGAGGCGATTTCGTACAGGGCATCTTCCATGGCACCGTCGCTCAGGTTGTACCAATGCTGCATGCAGTGAATACGCAGCATGGTCTCCAGCGGATAGGGCCGTCGGCCATTGCCCGCCTTGGGATAAAACGGCTCGATGACAGCGGTCATATTCTGCCATGGCAGAATCTGCTCCATGCGGGAGAGGAAAATCTCTTTTCGGGTCTGACGGCGCTTAGTGCTGAATTCACTATCGGCGAAGGTGAGTTGATGGCTCATGATGTCCCTCTGGGATGCGCTCCGGATGAATATGATGATCTCATATCAGGAACTTGTTCGCACCTTCCC
>NZ_JBMAXV010000120.1:0-1162 GCF_048589245.1 Klebsiella sp. 10982 | reverse complement strand
CAGTGTGCGCCGGGAGACCGGTAGAGATCAAGGGGTGAAAGTCCCCGACCATTGAAGGACCAGCAATCCACAAGGTCCCCGAGTCATGCGTTGCATACCGCGAGGTATGGGGCGAAGCGTTGACAGGGGTGTTGACAGGCCAGCCATTGAGCCACGAAATGTATATTAAATTACCGGGTGCCGACGTTGTACTGTTAACGGAAGGCAACATCATAGGGTGCGATACTGCGAGTGCCACATGGACCCGGCGGGGTCTGAGACCCTGGCATGTCAATACGATCTCTACGCGGGAACCGGGAGATCTCCCCTCTGACCATCTGCCAGTGTCGGAGATGGCCCGCACCGGGAAGACGAGGAGTCATAGCCGGTGATGTACGGAGAGGAGAAGTCGGACTCGCTCATAGTAGCGGCGAAGCAGGCGAACAACCCGAAAGGAGCGGAGTCAGTGGAGCGAAGGAGCGGGGCCAAGGGGAACGCGGAACAGCCACACATGCGCCGGACACAGAGCCGGGAAAGCATGTCACAGAGGCTGTCACGCGTGCGGGAAGCTGCGAAGCAGCGGAAGAAAGAACGGTTTACAGCATTGTTCCACCTGCTGACAGTCGAAGCACTGGAAGCCGCATTCCTCTCCCTGAGCAGGAAAGCGGCCGCCGGAGTGGATGGCATCAGGTGGATGGACTACGCCGGAAACATGAAGAACAACATAACAGATCTGCACCGGAGGCTACATCAGGGCAGCTACAGGGCGCAGCCCGGCAGGCGTCACTACATCCCAAAAGCGGATGGAAAACAACGCCCGCTCGGCATCGCCTCGCTGGAGGACAAGATCGTCCAGTATGCGCTGGTGAAAATCCTGAACGCAGTCTATGAAAACGACTTTATGGGGTTCTCATACGGGTTCAGACCCGGGCGAAGCCAGCACGATGCACTGGACGCACTGGCCACAGGGCTGGTACGCACTAACGTAAACTGGGTACTGGATGCCGACATCAGTCAGTTCTTCGACAGGGTGAGCCACGAATGGCTGATCAGGTTCACAGAGCATCGGATCGGCGACCGGAGGGTAATCAGGCTCATACGTAAGTGGCTCACAGCCGGGACGTCGGAGGAGGGTCAATGGCGAGCAACGGAGGAAGGCACCCCACAGGGTGCGGTCATCTCA
>NZ_JBMAXV010000119.1:0-1194 GCF_048589245.1 Klebsiella sp. 10982 | reverse complement strand
GTAGATACTGTTATGCCATGCAAGCATTTTCCGTATGCTGCGTGGCATCGAACGGGCGTCCCGATTTCAGGACCCCGTACGCCACCTGTGCCAGCTTCCGCATCATTGCACCGATGATCAGCTTTGCATTTTTTCCGCTCTTCTCCAGTCGTTCCCTGAATATCCGACCCCATTCTGTCTTGTACAGCGTCACCATTGCCGGCATGTACAGCGCACGGCGCAGCGACATATGACCCATTTTACTCATCCGACTCACCCGCCGGATGCTGCTGCCTGATTCATGCTGCTTTGGTGTCAGACCCGCGAACGCCGCGAACTGCCTCGCTTCCAGGAATCTGTTTTTCAGCCCCACGTAAGCCAGCAACACCGCCGATGTTTTCGCTCCGATCCCCGGGATACTGTCCAGCAGTTTGCGACGGTGCTTCATATCCGGATCATCATCCGTCAGGTCTTTTATCTGCTTTTCGATACGCTTCAGTTCCGTCTCCAGCCACAGCAGGTGCATGTCGATACTCGGCAACTGAACTTCACGGGCACTTTCCCGCCGGTTCTGCTCCTGAACATGCATTTCCGTCAGTGCCTGATGCCGCAGCACCAGCGCCCGCAGGGCCCGCTCAACCGGATGGGGGGCTTCCCATATCACCGGGCGTTTCTCCCGGCAAAAATACGCCAGCTGGCGGGCATCCACCGTATCGGTTTTGCTGCGTATTCCCTGGCTCTGGACGAACGCTTTGCTGAGCAACGGATTGATAACGGAGACCCGATACCCCGCGTCAGAGAGATGAGCGGCGACATCTTCCATATACGTCCCGGTCGCTTCCATGCAGACGTGGGCATTGCTGACCTGATGACCGCACAACCAGCTGACGAGCTCGTTATGGCCTTTTGGGGTGTTGGCAAATTTCTTGCTGCGGTGACGGCCATCAGGGCGCAGCATATCGACATCGAGTTTAGCTTTGGCAACATCAATGCCGATAAAGTGGAGTTTGTTTTCCATGGTGTAACCATCCTTGCAAATGCGGGGTACCGGGTGTTCCGGTCCATGATACTGTTCGGTTTATCACTTGTGGAGGAGCGCAGTCCGGTGCGAATTATCTACGACACAGATTTGAGGATCTAAGGTCGGGTGCGGCATCCGGACTGCATGGCAGAAAGAACTGGCCGGTTCTCTCTGCACGAAAGGAATAATACAAG
>NZ_JBMAXV010000118.1:0-1284 GCF_048589245.1 Klebsiella sp. 10982 | reverse complement strand
CTGGTTTTGGGTTGTTGCTTACATCTATCCGGCATCAGGAAAATCTGTGCCCAAATGGGTAATTCGCACACAATCGCCTCAACAACTGGACGGCCTCTGAGGCCAGTATAAAAATCAGGTTCCGATTGTGCAGGTGCAACCTGTCACCATTTCTCAGTACGCTGCAACTTTTTCTGGCAGGGGATTAATTTCACACTACCTGATACTCGGTCTCATTTCTCAGCATCGACCTGATTATTCGCGCGTTTTTGTTAGCGACCGCCACGGTCGTTTTATTAAATCCGCGCCGTCCCTTTAACTGGTTAACCCACTGATTCATATGGCCATCATCGTTATTCGTGGCAACCCTGACGACAGCGCGGGCACCATGAATAAAAAGTGTCCGCAGATGCTTGTCGCCTTTTTTCGTCATATTCATCAGCACTTGTCTGTCGCCACTCGAATGCTGGCGTGGAACCAGACCCAGCCATGCAGCAAAGTGGCGGCCATTCTTAAATTCAGTTCCTTTGCCAATAGCAGCAACAACGGCCGTGGCCGTTTTAGGGCCAATGCCTTTAACTCTGGCGATACGCTGACAGGCTTCTGATTGCCTGAATACTGTTTCAATTTCCTTATCAAAAAAATGGATCCGACGCCCGAGATCGTTAAAGAGCTCATAGAGCTCGGCAATTGTTCTGCGCATACGGGAACTTAGACCGTTTTCTGCATCTTCAAGGATAAGAGGAATAGCCCGGCGAACTCTGGAGACAGCACTGCCAATGGGGATCCCCCGGTCAAGTAACAGCCCTCTTATTTGACAGACTGTAGCAGTGCGGTGATTGACAATACGCTGCCTTGCCCGGTGTAAAGCCTGGATATCCTGCTGTTCGGGGCTTTTTGGTGGCACGAACTGCATTGTCGGTTGCATCAGAGCCACTGCGATGGCCTGTGCATCATTACCATCATTTTTTTGCCCGCGGACAAAGGGTTTTACATACTGAGGACTGATGACCTTTACTTTGTGCCCCAGTTTCTCAAACTCACGCTGCCAGTAAAATGCCCCGGTGGACGCTTCGACCCCAATCAGACATGTAGGAATATTTGCCAGCGTCTGGAGCAATTCTTTTCGGCCAGTTCGTTTCGTATAAACCGGTTTGCCGGCTAGGTTTAACCCACAGAGCTGAAAAACATTTTTAGCCAGATCAATACCCAGAAATACGATATTCATGGTGATTCTCCTGGTGAGCACATTTCGTACAGTTAACCGCAGCGGGAGGAGGTAGTCCATCCCATTAACTGGAAGAA
>NZ_JBMAXV010000117.1:0-1308 GCF_048589245.1 Klebsiella sp. 10982 | reverse complement strand
TAATGCCAGTCAGTTAAGCAACTGACTGGCCCTTTCTCAGGGCGGTGGTGTATTTCTGAGGCCTCTCTTTCACCACCCTTGGGAAGACCCTTTCCCTCCTTATCGGTAACTTGACTAACTGCCCCATACTTTCAAGATCACGCATCAACTCCGGGATACGACCCGGTGAAGCGCCCTGCAACGTCATTAGCATCCGCATCACCATCCCGCAGGACTCTGAGAAGCTCAGCTGATTTGGCCAGTATCCTTTCAGTTGCCCTGCCATTTTAATCATCTGATATCTCACCAGATTATAAGCCAGCAACACGCCCCACAACTCCTGCTCCACAAGCTCCGGCTTTTTACTTCTCAGTGTCAACCTGCTCAGTTGCATCGTCTGCTTTATCTCCCGGTAACCCAGCTCAATTTCCCAGCGATAGCTATACAGATCCGCCATTTCCCCGCCGGGGTAGCGCATGGCGTCCGTCATCGACGTCAGCAGATGGCAGACTTTTCCTTTGCGCGTGATGGTCAGCAGGCGGGCTGTCATCTCATTTCCCAGACCCGGCCACTTTTTTCGTGCCTGCGGGCTGGTTTTCAGCTTCACCAGGTGGTCGCCTTTACCCAGTTTTCTGACCTCTTCGTACTGCGCGCCTTTTTTCAGAGGGATCAGCCAGTGCCGGTGTTCTCCCGCCTGGTTCCATGCGTTCAGCAGACCCAGTGAGTAATAGCCTTTATCCATTAGCGTCAGGGTGTTATCGCCGGTTTGCTCTATAAGTTTCTCCGCGAGCGCATTTTCGCTGTCTTTCATCGTGCCGAAGGCTGCTGCCGTCAGCAGATGGCTGGTCAGCTCCATCTGGCAGACCATTTTAACCTGTGGGTAGAGTGCCGGGTTTCCGCCATGCGTCTGGCGGGGGAAGGCGATATCGTTCTCTGGTGTGTCCGGTGTGCGCCAGAACACACCATCAATGGCCAGCAGGGTCAGGCCGCACCAGTGTGGATGCGGCGTGGCGTTATGCCAGAGCTGTGCTGTCTGCGAGAATACGCGGCGGACGGCTTCGCTTCCCAGACGCTGACGGGCCTGGATCACCGCGCTGGGGGCGACGAAGGGACGACTGCCCGGCAGCATGATGTCCAGACGGTTGACGATCTGATGAAGGGGTTCTTTACGTTCAAGCGCCATGCCGACAATGCACCAGACCATCATTTCCAGCGGCAGGCGACGCTTGCGCAGGGTGACGGTACCGGCTTCGGCCAGACAGCGGGAAATGAGTTCCGGGTCCAGATAGTCGCCCAGAGAAGTCAGTGGGTTACGCAGAGAATCGTAAC
>NZ_JBMAXV010000116.1:0-1336 GCF_048589245.1 Klebsiella sp. 10982 | reverse complement strand
TGATGTAGCCCCCTGAAACACCGGACAGTAGCTGTATCTCCAGATAAGAGATAGGCTTGAATATATGTCTAACACTAACGCCAATTTTGAGATGACCGGGATCCTGTTAGGGCAAGAAGCCCGTAAACGTAAAACTCCTCAGGAGAAGATCGCCATTATCCAGCAGACGATGGAGCCGGGCATGAATGTCTCCCATGTCGCCCGCCTGCATGGTATCCAGCCCAGCCTGCTGTTTAAGTGGAAGAAGCAATATCAGGAAGGCAGCCTCACCGCCGTTGCGGCCGGAGAGGAAGTCGTTCCTGCTTCTGAGCTTACTGCTGCTCTGAAGCAGGTCCGGGAACTTCAGCGCCTTCTGGGCAAGAAGACGATGGAAGTTGAGATCCTGAAAGAAGCCGTGGAGTACGGCCAGTCGCGAAAATGGATAGCGCACGCGCCCTTGTTGCCAAAGGACGGGGAATAGCCCTGGTCAGCCGCACCATGGGCGTGTCGCGTGCGCAGCTGTCACTGCGGATTAACCGTTCTGCCGACTGGCAGGACAGGCGCTGTAACCGGCGTAATGACGAAGCAGACGAAGAAATACTGTCGGCTATCCTCGACATCATCAGCGATATGCCGAGTTATGGTTATCGACGCGTGTGGGGCATCCTGCGCAAGCAACGTCGCACAGAGGGACAGCCACCTGTGAACGCCAAACGGCTTTACAGGATAATGAGCGAGCATAACCTGTTGTTGTTGCATGACAAACCAGAGCGACCGAAGCGTGAACATAAGGGCAAGATAGCGGTGGCAGAAAGCGATATGCGCTGGTGTTCAGATGGCTTCGAGTTCGGCTGCGACAACGGCGAAAAACTGCGGGTAACGTTCGCGCTGGACTGCTGCGACCGTGAGGCCATAGACTGGGCAGCAAGCACGGTAGGCTATGACAGTTCGACCGTGCAGGATGTGATGCTGAGGTCGGTGGAAAAGCGCTTCGGCGACAGGCTGCCGGAAACACCAGTGCAGTGGCTGACGGACAACGGTTCAGCATATACCGCGCATGAAACGCGGAGGTTCGCCAAAGAGCTGAATCTGGAGCCATGTACAACAGCGGTGAGCAGCCCGCAGAGCAATGGCATGGCCGAACGGTTCGTGAAGACGATGAAGGAAGACTATATCGCGTTCATGCCAAAACCGGATGTGAGAACAGCCCTGCGAAACCTTGCAGCAGCGTTCACGCATTACAATGAAAACCACCCGCACAGCGCGCTGGGATATCACTCCCCGAGGGAATACCGGCGGCAGCGGACATCGTTAACTTAAGATACAAAAGCTGTTCGGAGATGGCGGGTCAAGATCA
>NZ_JBMAXV010000115.1:0-1351 GCF_048589245.1 Klebsiella sp. 10982 | reverse complement strand
TGATTCAGGCGTGATTCATACAGCGGCCAGCCATCCGTCATCCATACCACGACCTCAAAGGCCGACAGCAGGCTCTGAAGACGCTCCAGTGTGGCCAGAGTGCGTTCACCGAATACGTGCGCCACAACCGTCCTCCGTATCCTGTCATACGCGTAAAACAACCAGCGCTGGCGTGATTTAGCGCCGACGTAACCCCACTGTTCGTCCATTTCCGCGCAAACAATGACGTCACTGCCCGGTTGTATGCGTGAGTTTACCGACTGCGGCCTGAGTTTTTTAAGTGACGTAAAACCGTGTTGAGGCCAACGCCCATAATGCGTGCACTGGCGCGACATCCGACGCCATTCATGGCCATATCAATGATTTTCTGATGCGTACCGGGCTGAGAGGCGGTGTAAGTGAACTGTAGCTGCCATGTTTTACGGCAGTGAGAGCAGAGATAGCGCTGATGTCCGGCAGTACTTTTACCGTTACGCACCACGCCTTCAGTAGCTGAGCAGGAGAGACAACTGATGGAGATGGAAGCCACGGGAGCACCTCAAAAACACCATCATACACTAAATCAGTAAGTTGGCACCATTACCGGAAATTAACCCCCATTATTATGCTGCGTACCGATATACTGAATTCCGAATGCCAGCATTTTTGGATTTATCATAACGTCTTCTTACGTGTACTGAACAATGCGTCCTCAGGAACCATTAGCTCAAAGCAATAAGTGTAATGAAAAAAGAATGAAAACCACTTACAATAACCAATCATAACAGGCTGTTTTTATTAAATTAATCAGGCATTTATGGACTGGATTTTACTTGCTATCGCCATTGCTCTACTTGTTGTAGCTGTCTACTCAGGAATCTCATACTTCAGAGAAAAAAAACAATCAGCCGTGTATTTAGGCGATAGCGCCCTATTTACCATAATCCCTTCTTACGCGCACCGCGAAAACGGCCTCAGGGCGTTTCTGACGGGAAACCGGCAAAACAGGCAATAAACCACCCGAAAACCCGCCAGAAACGCGCAGGCTCTGTTTTTACGGCATGCATGAGTATGCGCGCAAGTGCATAGCGCGGAAATTCACGCCATTCAGCCGGGGTAAGTCCTGTTTCCGGCGTTCTTCCCATCCGAAAACGGTGAACGGGGACGCAATTTATTGCGTGGCCGTGAAGCGTTGCCGGCGCAGCCGGAAAACCGGTTTTCAGCACGTTCAGGAATCGGGTTCGTCGACGGCCGGCAATCACGTTATGGCAAGTCGCCGGACGACTCACCACACGATTCACCGGCGATTCGACTCGTGACTTGACTCTAGAGTCACCACGGTCAAAAAAACGCCAAATCGACGATTCGACTT
>NZ_JBMAXV010000114.1:0-1341 GCF_048589245.1 Klebsiella sp. 10982 | reverse complement strand
GAAAACGGAATCTATGGTCACTCCCGTTTTTGCAACACCGATTTTGACGACAAGTTGGCTTGCTTGAATCTATCCGGCGTCTGAATGGGATTTTATTCCCGCGCCTTGATGAGTTCCGCGCCTGATGAACCTCCAGAAAATATACGGCTTCAATGAGCCTTTCCGTTTTACAGGTTCCTCAACAGGCCGGTGGGCCGTTAGTATCATCAATATCAGTATTCGCAAAACCAGATCAGTAATTCTTTAAACCGGTGTATTTCTGCCGTTATGCTACATAAGTTTGCTGTCGTGCCGTTAGGGCCCAGGCTATTCTGGCCAGCTTGTTTGCCAGAGCACAAGTGACGACAAAGTTGCTTTTCCGGCACAGTAAATCCCTGACCCAATCGGCCAATTTGCCAGACTGGTGTTCCAGTTTTTGTATGAATACCCTGGCACATTGAACCAACAAAGTTCGGATCTTTTTATTACCTCGCTTACTAATTCCCAGCAATGTCGTCCTACCTCCCGTGCTGTACTGTCGGGGTACAAGCCCTGTTGCCGCCGCAAAGTCACGGCTGCTGGCGTACTGCTTCCCGTCGCCAATCTCAGTTGAAATAGTACTCGCTGTCAGTGTTCCGACGCAGGGAATGCTCAGCAAGCGCTGTCCAACCTCATCTTCGTCCAACTTTCGTTTCAACTGGGATTCCAAATCTTTAATCTGCTCAACAAGATAGTGATAATGCTGTTGTAATTTCAGCAATAACTGGCTGAGGTAAAGAGGCAAACTATTATCCTCAAGAATGGTACTCAGTCGGCTAATAACGGCAGCTCCTCGGGGAACGCTAATGCCAAATTCCAGCAGAAAAGCATGCATTTGATTGGTTGTTTTTACCTTATCCTGAACCAGGGATTCACGGACACGATGCAGAGCCCGCATTGCCTGCTGAGATTCCGTTCTGGGCTGCACAAAACGCATAGACGGACGCGATGCAGCTTCACAAATAGCTTCGGCGTCGACAAAGTCGTTTTTATTGCTTTTAACGAACGGGCGGACAAATTGTGGTGATATCAGCTTTGGGGAATGCCCCAACTCTTCCAACTTGCGTGCCATAAAGTGAGAACCGCCACAGGCTTCCATTGCGATGGTTGTAGCGGGGCATGTCGCCAAAAATTCGATCAACTTTGGCCGGGTAAATTTTTTACGGTAAACAGCCTTCCCGCGACGATCCTGGCAATGAATATGGAAAGAGTTTTTACCCAGATCGATACCAATGAGCGCAATGTTTTCCATGATAGTTCTCCGAATGAAAGCCTGTCCTCAGCATAGTACCGGGAAGGAGGGAGTGACCATCTCATTAAATA
>NZ_JBMAXV010000113.1:0-1442 GCF_048589245.1 Klebsiella sp. 10982 | reverse complement strand
CGCGGAACGGTCTGTGTTGTCGGGTGGATGCGTGATCTAATCCTTCCATTTAGCAAAAATTCGATTTATTCAACAAAGTCCATTAGACACTAAATGAGCAAATTGGCATCATCACCTTAGCTCTGTCAGGTTGATAAATCGCATTCCATAAATAACAACTTGATGTTAGTATAACTAAACATTATTTGGAGATCACTGTGAAAAAAAAATTTTCGATAATAGTACCTGTATATAACGTTGAAAAATACTTAAGGGAATGTATTCAATCAGTATTAGATCAGGATTTTAACGACTATGAGATAATCTGTGTAAATGATGGTTCAACAGATGGCAGTCTAGATATCATACTGTCATTTGATGACCAAAGAATCAAAGTAATAAATCAGGAAAATCAAGGCCTATCGGTGGCAAGAAATGTCGCCATTGAATCATCAACTGGTGAATATATATGGTTTTTAGATAGTGATGATAAAATATCACATGGAAGTCTAAAGTTAATAGACAAGATAACCAATGAAAAAAATTATGGGATTATTTTCTTTAATGCACATGTTTTTTTTGACACTCCAGAACTGAAAAAAAAAGGCTGGCATGATTATAAGCGTTCAACATTTGGTGAAATGGATGCATTAACTTTCTTTGAAAAAGAAATGACGAACAAAAAACTAATAGTGTCAGCATGGTGCTATGTTTTTAGAAGGGAATTATTAAATGGCAATGCATTCATTCCGCATATATATCATGAGGATAATCACTTTATAGCAACCCTGATTTTTGACAATTATTCAACTATATGCCTCTCGTTGGATGAGGCGTTATATCTTAGGAGGGTAAGAAATGATTCCATAATGACGTCTAAAAAATCAATGAGGCACATCATTGGATATTCAACATGCATCGATGAGCTTACGAAGTATAAAGAAACAAAAGGCATACAAAACAAGAGCTTTGATAGATTTGTGAATGGAATGGTTTTGTCGTTATTCTCTATAGCGGAAACAATAAAAACAAAGGAAGCAATGAACTATGTGGCGAGATATAAAAAACACCCCGACCTATCATTTAAAGATAGAGCATTAATTAATTACCCATTAATTAAAAAGACTTATTTAAAACTAAAAAACGGGAAGGTGTTTAATTACCTAAGGAATGGCATTATTAATAAAAAAAGCAACCCTTAATAAAAGCAAAGCGATAATTAATAAAGGTTTTTCTTTGTTGAATAAATAAGGTTTCGGATAGGTATCCCCGTGACGGGTTGGGTTTTCAGGCGATACGCACGCTTTCCGGGGCTTTGTTGAATAAATCGAACTTTTGCTGAGTTGAAGGATCAGATCACGCATCTTCCCGACAGCGCAGACCGTTCCGTGGCAAAGCAAAAGTTCAAAATCACCAACTGGCCCACCTACAACAAAGCCCTCATCAACCGTGGCTGGTGATGC
>NZ_JBMAXV010000112.1:0-1587 GCF_048589245.1 Klebsiella sp. 10982 | reverse complement strand
GTTCAACGCTAATATGATGATTCATAATTGATCCGAGACCAGGGTCTTCCCGACGGCAATGTTTGGTAAACAAAAGGAATGAACATGGAGGTAACCGTAGAGTTATGTCCCCCGGACGAGTGGGAATCCATGGTAGGGATTTTTACCGAAATGGAAGAACACTATTATGGCGAAGGTATCATTCAGGAAGCGTTGATGAAGGATTATCTCTGTAAAAAGTTATTCAACCGGCTTTCCGGTACCCTGGTGATCAGAGCGCGCTGCGGCAATAACATTACTGGCCTGGCATGTTGCAATATTCTTTATCCCTCGCCCCGATACAGCGGTCAGCTGCATATTAAAGAGCTGTATGTTTCTCAGTGCGATCGAAATAAGGGTACGGGTAAAGCGATAATGCGCTTTATAGCCCGGCTTGCGCTTGAACAGGAATGCCTTAGCCTTAGCTGGAACGCTGAAAAATCTAACCCCGGCGCTAACCGTTTTTATCAGGCTTTGGGAGGCAGAATAAATGATCATATCGTCAAATATTACCTCCACGGGGAGAGCCTGAGCAAACTGGCCTCAGGCATTTGAGAAGCACACGGTCACACTGCTTCCGGTAGTCAATAAACCGGTAAACCAGCAATAGACATAAGCGGCTATTTAACGACCCTGCCCTGAACCGACGACCGGGTCGAATTTGCTTTCGAATTTCTGCCATTCATCCGCTTATCATCACTTATTCAGGCGTAGCAACCAGGCGTTTAAGGGCACCAATAACTGCCTTAAAAAAATTACGCCCCGCCCTGCCACTCATTGCAGTACTGTTGTAATTCATTAAGCATTCTGCCGACATGGAAGCCATCACAAACGGCATGATGAACCTGAATCGCCAGCGGCATCAGCACCTTGTCGCCTTGCGTATAATATTTGCCCATGGTGAAAACGGGGGCGAAGAAGTTGTCCATATTGGCCACGTTTAAATCAAAACTGGTGAAACTCACCCAGGGATTGGCTGAGACGAAAAACATATTCTCAATAAACCCTTTAGGGAAATAGGCCAGGTTTTCACCGTAACACGCCACATCTTGCGAATATATGTGTAGAAACTGCCGGAAATCGTCGTGGTATTCACTCCAGAGCGATGAAAACGTTTCAGTTTGCTCATGGAAAACGGTGTAACAAGGGTGAATACTATCCCATATCACCAGCTCACCGTCTTTCATTGCCATACGGAATTCCGGATGAGCATTCATCAGGCGGGCAAGAATGTGAATAAAGGCCGGATAAAACTTGTGCTTATTTTTCTTTACGGTCTTTAAAAAGGCCGTAATATCCAGCTGAACGGTCTGGTTATAGGTACATTGAGCAACTGACTGAAATGCCTCAAAATGTTCTTTACGATGCCATTGGGATATATCAACGGTGGTATATCCAGTGATTTTTTTCTCCATTTTAGCTTCCTTAGCTCCTGAAAATCTCGATAACTCAAAAAATACGCCCGGTAGTGATCTTATTTCATTATGGTGAAAGTTGGAACCTCTTACGTGCCGATCAACGTCTCATTTTCGCCAAAAGTTGGCCCAGGGCTTCCCGGTATCAACAGGG
>NZ_JBMAXV010000111.1:0-1609 GCF_048589245.1 Klebsiella sp. 10982 | reverse complement strand
GACCACACAAAATGTACTGGCCACCTTCATCGGTTCTTTTCTCTTCAGTCTGGTAGGGATTATTGCCCTCAATATGGGAGCTTATGGAGAAAGGGGGAGAGTCATTTTATTCATTGTCACACTGGTTGTCATTGCCTTAATCCTCATCACATTGCTTCGCTGGATACAGCATTTGACCTCTCTGGGGAGGGTTGGTGAGACAACGGCAAAAGTAGAACAGGCGGCCATCGAATCATTTATTGCGAGAGCAAGAAATCCCTTTCTCGGCGGATATCCATGGCTTGAGAACAATGAACAGCCGAAAGGAACGGTTGCAGTTTATCCGAAGAAGATTGGCTATGTTGAATATATTGATATGGTGAAACTTAGCAAACTGCTGACCAATGATCCCCGTCATGTATACCTCGTGGCGCAGCCAGGCAGTTTCATACATCCATCCATGCCAGTTTTGTACCTGAGTCAAGGCCAGGAGTCATCAATCAGCGCCGATTTACTTGAGAGGATTATTGTCTCGGATGTACGTTCATTTGCTCAGGATCCCCGATTTTGTCTTAGCGTCATGGCCGAAATAGCCTGCCGGGCCCTTTCCCCCGCAGTGAACGATCCTGGAACCGCCATTGATGTCATTGGCAGAGGTGTTCGTATACTTTCCACTTACGCGCAGAATAAATCTGATGAAATAGAAGTGAAATATCCTTCAGTTCATGTTGCACCACTTCAGAATAACGATCTACTGGAAGACTTTTTCTCACCTGTCGCGCGCGATGGCGCCAGTATGAGGGAGATTCAGATAAGAGTCCTTAAAGGACTGTCTATGCTGAGTAAGGGTTGGCCTGGGGTATTTTCTGAGGCCGCGCATAATTTAGCATTTGAAACATTAGAGCATGCAACACGTGCTGACCATATAAATTCTGAAAAATATCTAATAAAATCAATTTATTATAATTTATTTGGTGGCGAAGATTCTAATAAAAAACCATAGTTGCGGAGCAAGCGATTCGGTTGTTGGCAAGTAAAGGGGGTCCGCTTGGAAAACGGATCTATGGTCACTCCCGTTTTTGCAACACCGATTTTGACGACAAGTTGGCTTGCTTGAATCTATCCGGCGTCTGAATGGGATTTTATTCCCGCGCCTCGATGAGTTCCGCGCCTGATGAACCTCCAGAAAATATACGGCTTCAATGAGCCTTTCCGTTTTACAGGTTCCTCAACAGGCCGGTGGGCCGTTAGTATCATCAATATCAGTATTCGCAAAACCAGATGAATGATTGTTTAAACTGGTGTATTTCTGCCTTTATGCTTCGTAAGTTTGCTGTCGCGCCGTCAGTGCCCAGGCTATTCTGGCCAGCTTGTTTGCCAGAGCACAGGTGACGACAAAGTTGCTTTTCCGACACAACAACTCCCTGACCCAGTCGGCCAACTTGCCAGACTGGTGTTCCAGTTTTTGTATGAATACCCTGGCACACTGAACCAACAAAGTTCGGATCTTTTTGTTGCCCCGCTTGCTAATCCCTAACAATGTCGTCCGACCTCCCGTGCTGTACTGTCGGGGTACCAGCCCTGTTGCCGCCGCAAAGTCACGGCTGCTGGCGTACTGCTTCCCGTCGCC
>NZ_JBMAXV010000110.1:0-1722 GCF_048589245.1 Klebsiella sp. 10982 | reverse complement strand
ACAATCTGTGTGAGCACTACAAAGGCAGGTTCTTTAAGGTAAGGAGGTGATCCAACCGCAGGTTCCCCTACGGTTACCTTGTTACGACTTCACCCCAGTCATGAATCACAAAGTGGTAAGCGCCCTCCCGAAGGTTAAGCTACCTACTTCTTTTGCAACCCACTCCCATGGTGTGACGGGCGGTGTGTACAAGGCCCGGGAACGTATTCACCGTAGCATTCTGATCTACGATTACTAGCGATTCCGACTTCATGGAGTCGAGTTGCAGACTCCAATCCGGACTACGACATACTTTATGAGGTCCGCTTGCTCTCGCGAGGTCGCTTCTCTTTGTATATGCCATTGTAGCACGTGTGTAGCCCTGGTCGTAAGGGCCATGATGACTTGACGTCATCCCCACCTTCCTCCAGTTTATCACTGGCAGTCTCCTTTGAGTTCCCGGCCTAACCGCTGGCAACAAAGGATAAGGGTTGCGCTCGTTGCGGGACTTAACCCAACATTTCACAACACGAGCTGACGACAGCCATGCAGCACCTGTCTCACAGTTCCCGAAGGCACCAAAGCATCTCTGCTAAGTTCTGTGGATGTCAAGACCAGGTAAGGTTCTTCGCGTTGCATCGAATTAAACCACATGCTCCACCGCTTGTGCGGGCCCCCGTCAATTCATTTGAGTTTTAACCTTGCGGCCGTACTCCCCAGGCGGTCGATTTAACGCGTTAGCTCCGGAAGCCACGCCTCAAGGGCACAACCTCCAAATCGACATCGTTTACGGCGTGGACTACCAGGGTATCTAATCCTGTTTGCTCCCCACGCTTTCGCACCTGAGCGTCAGTCTTTGTCCAGGGGGCCGCCTTCGCCACCGGTATTCCTCCAGATCTCTACGCATTTCACCGCTACACCTGGAATTCTACCCCCCTCTACAAGACTCTAGCCTGCCAGTTTCGAATGCAGTTCCCAGGTTGAGCCCGGGGATTTCACATCCGACTTGACAGACCGCCTGCGTGCGCTTTACGCCCAGTAATTCCGATTAACGCTTGCACCCTCCGTATTACCGCGGCTGCTGGCACGGAGTTAGCCGGTGCTTCTTCTGCGGGTAACGTCAATCGATGAGGTTATTAACCTCACCGCCTTCCTCCCCGCTGAAAGTGCTTTACAACCCGAAGGCCTTCTTCACACACGCGGCATGGCTGCATCAGGCTTGCGCCCATTGTGCAATATTCCCCACTGCTGCCTCCCGTAGGAGTCTGGACCGTGTCTCAGTTCCAGTGTGGCTGGTCATCCTCTCAGACCAGCTAGGGATCGTCGCCTAGGTGAGCCGTTACCCCACCTACTAGCTAATCCCATCTGGGCACATCTGATGGCATGAGGCCCGAAGGTCCCCCACTTTGGTCTTGCGACGTTATGCGGTATTAGCTACCGTTTCCAGTAGTTATCCCCCTCCATCAGGCAGTTTCCCAGACATTACTCACCCGTCCGCCGCTCGTCACCCGAGAGCAAGCTCTCTGTGCTACCGCTCGACTTGCATGTGTTAGGCCTGCCGCCAGCGTTCAATCTGAGCCATGATCAAACTCTTCAATTTAAGTTTGATGCTCGTGAATTAAACTTCGTAATGAATTACGTATGTTCACTCAGAGACTTGGTATTCATTTTTCGTCCGAGGACGTTAAGAATCCATGTCACTTTGAGTGCCCACACAGATTGTCTGATAAATTGTTAAAGAGC
>NZ_JBMAXV010000109.1:0-1839 GCF_048589245.1 Klebsiella sp. 10982 | reverse complement strand
TAAGTCACCGGCGGCTTGCCTGCCACACATTGAACATTACAGACCAATTAGCACTTTGTCACCGGGGAAAGATGTAAAGATTATGTATAAATAGATTGGCTTAGAAGTGACATTTCAACTTTGGAGAAACAGGTGACATTTTAAACTTGCTTTAACAAAATTTTGGGACTGACCGAAACAAAAAGGCCAGCCCCGGAGGGCTGGCTATTCAGTACAGGGCAATGACAGGTTTCTTGATGCCGCAGGCGTGAGCGTAGCGGGTCAGTGTGTCGATGCTGGCTTTGGTGATGTTGTTTTCCAGGCGAGAAATAACCGGAGGTGTAACCCCCATGCGTTCAGCAACCTGCGCTTTTGTCAGGTTGTCATGCTTGCGCCATTCAGCAAGCAGCTCCCTGAGCTTTTCCTTACGTTCTTCTTCCTGCCATGCAGCGCGATATTCATCGTCCTGCATCCACTCGTTATGCAGTTCTTTATGGCTTACCAGTTTCATTAAGTACCTCCGCTAACCGCTTTTTGGCGAGATCGATTTCTTTCGCTGGCGTTTTCTGTGACTTCTTGATGAAAACACGGAGCATGATGATGGTATTGCCTTTGTGGTATACCCAGATTCCCCTGGCTATGTCCGTCCCCATCGTGCGGATCTCAAAAAGTCCATCGCCCAGGGGCTTCGTGTCCGGCTCCCGCAGTAATCGGGCGTCATACTCCAGTTTGCCGATGAGACGGTCAAACTTCACCCTGATTTTTACGGGTAATGCTGTGGCTTCTTCCCTGGCTTCCGGGTGATAAACAACGCTAAACATGTGACCTCCCATTTCTATTAATATTAACCTATAGGCTAATTTCAGACAAGGTAGAATTAACCTATAAGCTAATTTTGTTGGCAGTTATCGTGGCTACCCGGTCACTACCCTGTTAGCGTGAGTTTTCGTTCCACTGAGGAACGGGGATTTATGCGCGTTAGCGCATGTAAGGCGGCAGGATGAAATGACAGGTAGCACCGAGGGTTAGCCGCCGATACCAGTGAGGGATCGAAAGGGATCGCCTATCCATCCCTTCACCTTGCAAAGCCATATTCCGCTAAAAGCGGCTCAGAGGCTTTTGTGCGCGGTCGGAGTGGTCACAACAAGGCGAAGCCGCAGTTGGGGCGTATCTCCGCGTTAGCGGGTCGTAAGAGCCGCTTACGAGCGTGTAAGCTAATTCTTCAGCGATATTTGCTGACGTATCCGGCGTGGCCGGATTTGTCCAATCCCTCGATGGCTAACAGGCGAGCTGTTAGCCATCGAGGGATTCCGTTCTGAATGCCCCGCGCTTTAGCGTGGGGAGCTACTTTTGAGGCGCTCGCGCCGATGCTGTTCGGTTATCCACTTTTTAAAGGGGATAACAGTAATGTCTTTTATTTTTTGGTTTATCTTTTAATACGTAAGTAATTAAAAGATAAACCAAAAGAGTATTTGCGCCATCTCGTTTGCACTTCATTATCACTTACCCACAAGCTATACAGCAGTTGTGGTGGGTCTACGCCGGAACCGCCGAAAAATCCGTCATTCCTGTAGGCGGGATGGGTTGGATTTCGAAAATTATTGTACTATAAGGGCTTCCCCGGCGTGTCAACGCCGGTGTTTATGGTTTCTGTCTGCTCTTCAGTAAAAATAAAGGGGAGAGACTGCGGTACTATAAACGGCCATGATGAATCGTCATCGATTCGGACCCTGATGAAAGACGCGCGTGAGGTTCTTGTTCGTTAAGCGGATACGTATATCCTGTACAATAGCCAGATAGGCCTCACGGGGTCTAACCCTTTATCATCGGCACTGTTGCAAAGTTAGCGATGAGGCAGCG
>NZ_JBMAXV010000108.1:0-1932 GCF_048589245.1 Klebsiella sp. 10982 | reverse complement strand
AGCAAAAAATTAGATACAGGAACCCCTGTCCTATTTTTCCTAAGTAAAATTTATGTGCGCCAAATCCACCAAGGAAGAATGCTAATAGCGCGGCTGCGATTCTACTTTTTTCACCTGAACCTGAAGAGGCGTTTGTGGCTCCGCAGTGCGGGCATGACTTTGCTGTTTCGTGTATTTCCTTGCCACATCCTCGGCAGTAAACCATTGAACTCATTTTTTATCCTCGAGCTTATTTTAATTGGGATCATAATATCCGATGTTTTATAACGATGTGTATCCTATGTGCTCAGATTGGATAGATTTCCATTACGGTGAAGGATCTTCTTGAGATCCTTTCTGTGGCGTCGTAATCTCTTGCTCTGTAAACGAAAAAACCGCCCTGCAAGGCGGTTTTTCGAAGGTTCTCAGAGCAGCAACTCTTTGAACCGTGGTAACTGGCTTACGAGGAGCGCAGTAACCAAATCTGTTCTTTCAGTTTAGCCTTAACAGGCGCATAACTTCAAGACTAACTCCTCTAAATCAGTTACCAGTGGCTGCTGCCAGTGGCGATAAGTCGTGTCTTTCCGGGTTGGACTCAAGATGATAGTTACCGGATAAGGCGCAGCAGTCGGACTGAACGGGGGGTTCGTGCATACAGTCCATCCAGGAGCGAACTGCCTTCGCGGAACTGAGTGTCAGGCGTGGAATGAGATAAACGCGGCCATAACAGCGGAATGACACCGGTAAACCGAAAGGCAGGAATGCGGGGGAGCACGAGGGAGCCACCAGGGGGAAACGCCTGGTATCTTTAAGCCGCATCGGGTTTCGCCACCACTGATTTGAGCGTCAGATTTCATGATGTTTGTCAGGGGGGCGGAGCCTATGGAAAAACGGCTTCGCCGCGGCCTTATCTCTTCCCTGTTAAGCTCCTTCCTGGTATCTCCCAGGAAATTTCCGCCCCGCCTGTAAGCCGGCACCGCTCGCCGCAGCCGAACGACCGAGCGCAGCGAGTCAGTGAGCGAGGAAGCGGAATATATCCTGTACTACATATCCTGCTGACGCGCTGGTGCCGCCTTTTTTCTCCTGCTACATGAAGCACTTCACTGATTTCCACATCCGTGCCAACATAGTCAGCCAGTATACACTCCGCTAGCGCTACGTGACTGGTTCAGGGCTGCGCCCCGAAACCCGCTAAAAGCTAATGACGCGCCTGCGGCTTGTCCAACGCCTCACGGCACCGGATTAAAATCCGCTCCCGTTCACCGTTTCTGACTGCCTTTCACCGTCGCTGGCGCTTCATCGTTTCTACTGTGTCTGGCAGACTGTGCTGATTTATTCTGACTGGAGAACGTTATGGCCAGACTGACAAACTTGACGCCTGCAGAGAAAAAATTTCTTGATGATGCTGTTGCCGCAGCTGAAAGAGCGTCAGGTAAAAAGCTAAATCAGCCTAACCGGCACATCGTCCTGAACAGAGCGCGTGCGCAAATTGAGTTGCAGCGTTACGCCGACCGCCAGCGTGCATTACGTGAGGATGAGCGGCAGCAGTCCGATTTTGCCTGGTCACGTCCGCGCGCGCCGCGCCGCTGATTTTGGCTTTTGGCGGTTTAGTGGTGCTGACGCTGCGAAATCACCTGCCATTCACCTGCGTGCATAGCCATGCAGTCGCGCAGAAATCATCAGGGGCGTTTTTCCGGGATACTGGTGAGGAAAGGTGCCGGAAACGGCCCTGATGCGGCAGGATTGCGCTGAGGGCGCCTGCGGTGGTGCGGGCAAGGGATGTTATGTTTAATCGGTCTGACCGTCAGGTACAAAAAAAAGCCCTTAGGGGGCTTTTTTTTGCTATGAGTTAGCCATATTTTCGTGCGAATTTTTCATCGGAATCGCATAGATAAATAATAAACTCAATAAACGCGATGATCGCGGGTATGAATGTCCAGCAAAAAATTAGAT
>NZ_JBMAXV010000107.1:0-1947 GCF_048589245.1 Klebsiella sp. 10982 | reverse complement strand
CAGCGCTTTCGCTTTAGCGACCACGTTGTCGACGGTGAAGCCGAACTCCTCGAACAGCTGCTCAGCCGGCGCAGACTCACCGAAGGTGGTCATGCCAACGATGGCGCCATTCAGGCCAACGTATTTGAACCAGTAGTCCGCAATACCGGCTTCCACAGCAACGCGCGCAGAAACGGCTTTCGGCAGTACGGATTCACGGTAGGCCGCATCCTGCTTGTCGAATGCGTCGGTGGACGGCATGGAAACCACGCGCGCCTTCACGCCTTCGGCAGTCAGTTTGTCCCACGCAGCCACTGCCAGCTCAACTTCAGAACCGGTGGCGATGAAGATCAGTTCCGGCTGACCGGCGCAATCTTTCAGCACATACCCGCCGCGGGCCACGTTTGCCAGCTGCTCTGCGGTACGCTCCTGCTGCGCCAGGTTCTGACGGGAGAGGATCAGCGCGGTCGGGCCGTCCTGACGCTCCACGCCATATTTCCACGCAATCGCGGATTCCACCTGGTCACACGGACGCCAGGTGGACATGTTCGGGGTCACACGCAGGGAAGCCACCTGCTCTACCGGCTGGTGAGTCGGGCCGTCTTCGCCCAGACCGATGGAGTCGTGGGTGTAGACCATCACCTGACGCTGTTTCATCAGCGCCGCCATACGTACCGCGTTACGCGCATATTCCACAAACATCAGGAAGGTGGAGGTGTACGGCAGGAAACCGCCGTGCAGCGCGATACCGTTGGCGATAGCGGTCATACCGAACTCGCGTACGCCGTAGTGGATGTAGTTCCCGGCAGCGTCTTCGTTGATCGGCTTAGAGCCAGACCACAGGGTCAGGTTGGACGGCGCCAGGTCAGCGGAGCCGCCGAGGAATTCCGGCAGCAGCGGGCCAAACGCTTCGATGGCGTTCTGCGAGGCTTTACGGCTGGCGATTTTCGCCGGGTTGGCCTGCAGCTTCGCGATGAACTCGTTAGCTTTCGCGTCGAAGTCAGACGGCATTTCGCCTTTCATACGACGGGTGAATTCGGCCGCTTCCTGCGGGAAGGCTTTGGCGTAAGCCGCAAACTTCTCGTTCCATGCGGCTTCTTTCGCCTGGCCTGCCTCTTTCGCATCCCACTGGGCATAGATCTCAGACGGGATTTCAAACGGCGCGTATTTCCAGCCCAGCGCTTCGCGGGTCAGCGCGATTTCCGCGTCGCCCAGCGGCGCGCCGTGGGAATCATGGGTGCCTGCTTTGTTCGGCGAACCGAAGCCGATGATGGTTTTGCACATCAGCAGGGACGGTTTGTCGGTGACCGCACGCGCTTCTTCTACCGCGCGTTTGATGGCGTCAGCGTCGTGACCGTCCACGCCGCGCACCACGTGCCAGCCGTAGGCTTCAAAGCGTTTCGCGGTATCGTCGGTGAACCAGCCTTCAACGTGGCCGTCGATGGAGATGCCGTTGTCATCATAGAACGCCACCAGTTTGCCCAGTTTCAGGGTCCCGGCCAGGGAGCACACTTCATGAGAAATGCCTTCCATCATGCAGCCGTCGCCCATAAAGGCGTAGGTGTAGTGGTCAACGATGTCGTGGCCCGGACGGTTAAACTGCGCCGCCAGGGTTTTCTCGGCGATAGCCATCCCGACCGCGTTAGCGATACCCTGACCCAGCGGACCGGTGGTGGTTTCCACGCCCGCGGTGTAGCCGACTTCCGGGTGACCCGGGGTTTTGGAGTGCAGCTGGCGGAAGTTTTTCAGCTCTTCAATCGGCAGATCGTAGCCAGTGAGGTGCAGCAGGCTGTAAATCAGCATCGAACCATGGCCATTGGACAGGACAAAACGGTCACGGTCAGCCCACGCCGGATTGTTCGGGTTATGGTTCAGGAAATCACGCCACAGCACTTCGGCAATGTCAGCCATACCCATCGGGGCACCCGGGTGGCCGGATTTGGCTTTCTGTACAGCGTCCATGCTCAG
>NZ_JBMAXV010000106.1:0-1970 GCF_048589245.1 Klebsiella sp. 10982 | reverse complement strand
AGGAATGGCAACGTGGGGAAAAAACCGCCGCACAGTTTGTCAGATCGTGTCGGCTGCGGTGGCGCCGCCGGCTGCAGATCGAGCGAATCGAGCTCACCGACCATCGTCGTGTTTTCCGCGAGATAGCGCAGCAAAACAATCTTAAACCAGGGATAGGCCAGGCCCAACGTCAGCAGCGAGAGAAACGTCAGCGCCAGTATACGCGGAGCAAGACCGCAAAACGTCAGGGTGGAACGGAAATGAACGTGGTCTCCCAGCACCAGATTATTTATTACGTGATTACGTAAAGCGACACGAAGGTATGCTATGGATAACACAATACCGATAGTGAGAAATAAATATCCCCCTAATATCGCCCCAAGATGCCGCAATGCCATAAACAGTGCCGAACCCTCACGGCACAAACCAAACATACAGCCCGTCAGCAGTTGGGCGACTGCGGAAAATAAAAAGCCAACAAAAATGATTATAAACGGCAACAAAATCGCCGTTGCCAATAAAAAAATCACCACACAACGCTTAGTACTCACATAAATATTAAATTTATTTTTTCCTAAGGTTGCGCCTTTGCCGATCAGATCATACCAGTGACTGTAAACCACACCGCTGGTTACCGCCATAATACACAATGTCAGCAAAAACAGAATAACGAGCCCCACTAACATGCCATTTATGCCATAGCCGAACCAGAGACGACTTCCCAACACCGAGAACACCACCGCCGTTATCACGTATATCAGCAAGGGTAAGCCAAGCATAATCCACCATCCGCGCAGCAGATTGCACTGAACTCCAAAGCGAATAGTCGCGAAAGAGGTCATGTTCGCATGGTAGTTTAATCCCCTTATAAACATGACCGGCAGCAGGATAACAAAGACCAACGTTTCCAGCCCTTCGCAACCGGGGGCGAATATGGCGAGCGCTAAACTCACTATAAGCAGCACAATGAATATCAGCAGCCAGCTCAGGAAAATGGTGATACCACGCCCGTGATAGGCAAAACGGACACCATTAACTTCCATATTCTCGCAAAGATAACGATGATTGCGCACCCAGGCCCATGGAATAAAGATCCCCAAAGTAATTACAGACAAAATAACATTAACCAGACAAATAACAAAATAGCGCCCAGCCTGCCCATGAAACACAAAAGGATGGCCAGAACGCTGCGATTGTCCTGAAATCATACTCATATAAAAGTCGTCCTTGTACTTAAACCATATATATAAATAATGCGTATCGGCATTAAGCGAGCAGAATATATTATTTTGAAATTTCGCGGCAATACATTTCACGCACAACTTGCGCCTGTAAACGAATAATGGTATTAAAGAAATGTATGGTTATTTAAGCTAAAATTGAGTGATTCTATGAATCTTGCCGCGCCACAGACCTTTACTATACGCCGTATCGCGGCGCAGGATAACGCTGCGATAGCGGCCGTCATTCGGCAGGTATCCGCAGAATATGGCCTGACCGCTGATAAAGGCTATACCGTTGCCGACCCCAATCTTGATGAGCTGTATGAGCTATACAGCCAGCCGGGCTCTGCCTATTGGGTGGTGGAGAAAGAGGGGGAAGTGGTTGGCGGCGGGGGTGTCGCACCGCTCTCCTGTAGCGAGCCGGATATCTGCGAGCTGCAGAAAATGTATTTCATGACCCGCGCCCGCGGCCAGGGGCTGGCGAAGAAACTGGCGCTACTGGCGCTGGACTATGCCCGCGAGCAGGGGTTTAAACGCTGCTATCTGGAAACCACCGCCTTCCTGACGGAGGCGATCGGCTTATATGAACATCTCGGCTTCGAGCACATTGACGGGCCGCTGGGCTGTACCGGCCACGTTGACTGCGAAGTGCGAATGCTGAAAACGCTGTAACGCATCACCCGGTAGCCCGGCTAAGCGTAGCGCGAGCCGGGGTATGTCCCGAATGGCACCGCTTGCACCTTACCCGTGCTCGCGGTGCCGTTTTTT
>NZ_JBMAXV010000105.1:0-2019 GCF_048589245.1 Klebsiella sp. 10982 | reverse complement strand
TACCTCTCGAAGTCTAATGTGGTCTACGAGGTATATTTCAGCAAAAACATGCGGGTAGTTGTGGAAGTCACGGTAAATCAGTTGGAAGCAGCGCCTCCACTGAAATAGAAGTACGGCCAGAAGTTTTAGAACCTGAGGATCGTCTTTTTGGAAATCCTTACGAGCTATTTGGAAGCGTATGTGTTCAGAGCTTCATTAATTAGCATAGTCAATGCCTTATCTGTCACATCGATGCCATCGCCATGCTCCAATATGCTTCTTGAAGCACTTCTAGCAACTTCGGATTTGTTCAAATTTTTACCGCGAACATATTTGCCACCTGATTTTTCAAGCGCAATAGCCATTCCAGCGATCAGTTTTAACGCTGTATCTTTACCAGCAAACTCGCCCCACACGCTTCGTAAAGGCTGGTGCTTTTCGCTAGAGCTATCTGGATCACATCCAAACCAACTATCTGTAGCTGATATTTCTTTAACAGCCCAAGGCCAAATATCATTGGAATAAAAATCAGCTCCAGTGATATCTCCGCCAGGTGAGCTAGACCATGTTCTCTTGGGATGTAGTTCTTCTGCGTTTACAGCACTCAAAATTATCCTCAAGTAACTGGAAGCAATGTTGTAGATCTCAGGAGGGAATTTAGCTTTCAACTCATCTAAGCGTGAACAACTGTACACGCCAGCCATAGCCATTGCAGCCTGCTCAGCAGTGACCACACGTTGTCGGCGAAGATGATGGGGCATGTTGAGGATGTTTTCTCGCATAAAAGCTTCCTGCTAACGGTAGTCTACAGAAGTCTACTACTGTCAATTAGCACTGTCTATACATACAGTTAAGCGCTTTTTCCAAACGTTCCATGCACTACATTTTCGCCGTTTTCCAAGGCCTCCATATAGTCGGCATACCACTGGAGCATTTCGCGGCGGCCATCCAGATACTGGGCGTGGTTGTACGTTCCTCGAATAGAGTTTTTGTCGACGTGTGCCAGCTGCGTTTCTATCCACGCGGTGTTGTAGCCCTGTTCGTGCAGGATGGTACTCATGGTGTGCCGGAAACCGTGCCCGGTTACTCTTCCCGCATATCCAATTCGACGTATCAAGACGTTCATCGCCATTTCGCTCATTGGTTTACTGTGCTGAATCCTACCAGGGAAAATGAACCGATAATTGCCGGTGACGAGGCGTAACTGCTCCAAGATAGCGATCGCTTGGTCGGATAAAGGGACGCAGTGAGGTCGACGCTTTTTCATGCGCGCAGGTGGTACTTCCCATAGACGTTTATCAAAATCGATTTCAATCCACTCTCCCTGGCGTAATTCGCCAGGGCGTAGGCCGGTAAGAATCTGCAAGCGCATCGCCAACTTTACAACCGAACTGCCGCTGTACGTGTTCAGCGTACGGAAGAATTCGGGAAGTTCGTCACTGGTGAGAAAAGCGTAATGCTCTTTCTTATGAGGGGCGAACGCGCTGGCCAGATCCGGTGCCGGGTTATAATCAGCTCGACCAGTAACAATCGCGTATCTCCACACCTCTCCGCAACGCTGCCTAACCTTTCTCAACTTTTCTGTCGATCCTCTTTCATCCAGCTTAGAAAGAACTGACATGAGCTCCATCGGTTTGATATCGGCAATAGGACGCTGCCCGATAAACGGAAATACATCAGCCTCGAAGGTTTTCATCATTTCTTCGCCGTAGGATTCAGACCAACGGTCTATGCGCTTGGCGTACCATTCACGGGCAATTGCCTCGAAGGTATTTTGATTGCGACTCAGCTTCGCCATCTTATCTTCTTTGCGTACATCGCTGGGATTTATGCCGCCAGCAACCAACCTACGGGCATCATCACGTTTGCGCCTAGCATCATTGAGAGTTACATCCGGATACGTGCCCAACGAAATCATCTTGGGCTTACCATCGAAACGGTAGCGAAAACGCCACCCTCTAGATCCGTTCGGCTCGATGAGCAGAGACAGCCCATTGCCATCGTTGAGTGTATAGGACTTCTCACGCGGCTTAGAGCGCC
>NZ_JBMAXV010000104.1:0-2128 GCF_048589245.1 Klebsiella sp. 10982 | reverse complement strand
AACCACACAAAATGTACTGGCCACCTTCATCGGTTCTTTTCTCTTCAGTCTGGTAGGGATTATTGCCCTCAGTATGGGAGCTTATGGAGAAAGGGGGAGAGTCATTTTATTCATTGTCACACTGGTTGTCATTGCCTTAATCCTCATCACATTGCTTCGCTGGATACAGCATTTGACCTCTCTGGGAAGGGTAGGTGAGACAACGGCAAAAGTAGAACAGGCGGCCATCGAAACATTTATTGCGAGAGCAAGAAATCCCTGTCTCGGCGGATATCCATGGCTTGAGAACAATGAACAGCCGAAAGGAACGGTTGCAGTTTATCCGAAGAAGATTGGCTATGTTGAATATATTGATATGGTGAAACTTAGCAAGCTGCTGACCAATGATCCCCGTCATGTATACCTCGTGGCGCAGCCAGGCAGTTTCATACATCCATCCATGCCCGTTTTGTACCTGAGTCAAGGCCAGGAGTCATCAATCAGCGCCGATTTACTTGAGACGATTATTGTCTCGGATGTACGTTCATTTGCTCAGGATCCCCGATTTTGTCTTAGCGTCATGGCCGAAATAGCCTGCCGGGCACTTTCCCCCGCAGTGAACGATCCTGGAACCGCCATTGATGTCATTGGCAGAGGTGTTCGTATACTTTCCACTTACGCGCAGTATAAATCTGATGAAATAGAAGTGAAATATCCTTCAGTTCATGTTGCACCACTTCAGAATAACGATCTACTGGAAGACTTTTTCTCACCTGTCGCGCGCGATGGTGCCGGTATGAGGGAGATTCAGATAAGAGTCCTTAAAGGACTGTCTATGCTGAGTAAGGGTTGGCCTGGGATATTTTCTGAGGCCGCGCATAATTTAGCATTTGAAACATTAGAGCATGCAATACGTGCTGACCATATAGATTCTGACAGATGTCTAATAAAATCAATTTATTATAATTTATTTAGTGGTGAAGACTCTAATAAAAAACCATAGTTGTGGGGAAAGTAATTAGGCCGCAGGAAAGATAATGGCAAAAAAAATTCCGAGAATGGGCGTCTGTTTTGTGGCATATGCGGGCGTGTTAATTGCGAGATGTATTAACCTATGGAGAGCAGTTCCATCTATACTCCTGTTAGCCCATGCTGGAAATATTGTTATCACTAGTCCTATCACGGAAAAGTTAATTGTATATTCTAACCCTACGCAGTATTCCGCTTAATGGCTTGCTTCTTTGTGTCTTTTCCCAACAGTATCCGACAATAAAAAGTACGTGAAGTAAACCCAACAAAATAACGCTGAACTGTATGGTCAGTCAATGTATTAGATTAACAGCTTTCGGGTATTTTTCTAGTGCTTTGAAAAAAAGGAATATCAGACATTAAAGGAAGTGGCTCATCCCTGAGCTCACGGGTAGAACAGTGGACTTTGTCATGGCAGAGTAAAGTCACTAGTTAGTATAGATAACATTTTGGATTTAACAATTGTAACAGATAAATATCTTAGCAATTATGGCTTATAACGTACAGATAAGGTTGAGTAAATCGTATTAAGATAAAGTATCTGATTGTCTGAAATATACTCCATTTCATATGGTAAGTAACTGACTCACCTGAGTATTGTAATACATTACAGATCACCTGATGACTCTATCACTAACATTACAATTGTGACTGTGATAATGTGATGCCTGATGTTTAAGTATGATTGAAAGATGTCTAGCGATTAGACAAGTCATCAATTGAAATTACAGTAATGGTTTTGGAGTAGATGTGACGTTTCACGACAATTTAATGGGTTATTTATTCCTGTTATTCAGCATGTGGCCAGTTTTTATGGTGTTATTTATTGGGCTTTCGCTTGCTTTATACGGCGTATTGATGCATAAAACTGCAATCTTCTGCTTCCTTACGGGCATCATCATTGGTTTAGCTGGTTGGATTTATAGATAATCATTAAGCAGAAAATAGGGGTATATGACGTTAATTTTTTTGCAAGTCAACGTCGATTTTCTTCATTTCCTTCAGGCAGATAGAGGTTTTTTATCATTCTCGAGCGGACGGTGAACATCGAAATCATCGGGTGGGGGCTTCGCAAACCGGCGGTTGTAGTCAGCCATGAACTCTTCGGCAAAGGCGTTTG
>NZ_JBMAXV010000103.1:0-2311 GCF_048589245.1 Klebsiella sp. 10982 | reverse complement strand
CTTCCTCTATATAATCCAACATTGGGATACGAATCTTTTATTATGCCGCTGGTTTTTATTATAATACTTCAGCAAACACTTATCTTTACCAGTTCTATGCTTATTGCATTGCGTAATAGTATCGGTTTAACAAAAATTAATTCATCTCAGTTTATCGGGACGTTTTTTGGGTTGTTTATGGTTGGTTTTTTTGGAGCGGTTTTTGTGTTTGGTTGGGTTTATTATTTGCAAGGGTATCCCAATGAAGGAAGTATGTTTTTACAGGTTTTGTTGATTGTTCTTTTTTCTGCGGCAGTAAGTTCAATGGGGATGTTGATTGGTAGTTTTCTGGATAACATCAACCGTCCAATGCAGATCCTATCGGCTACCTCGATGGTTATTTTTTATGCGTCAGGAGCCTCGTTTCCTACATTTAATATGCCTGAATGGGTTGTGAAAACGATGGTGATTTTCCCATCAAGTACAATGATAAGTGGGTTTACTATGCTGAACTCTCAGGGGGCAGGTATCTATGAGTTGGCACCCGTAATAATAAAAATATCTTTGCTAGCAATTATATTATTTTTACTTGCTATGTATCGTCTAGTTTGGCAGAAGTAAGTATCCTCCGGCAGAGCCGGAGGCTTTAGGGTGAGCGCCTCAAAGGCGCCGACAAACCATGAGCCGCCCAAGGCGCCTGTTATACGTTCAGATTCATCTGGTCGTAACGTTCGTCTTCTCGCTCTTGCTTGCGTATGTAAGCCCTGACCGTGGCTTCATCCAGGCCTACAGTTGAAACAAAATATCCTCGTGCCCAGAAAACTTCACCAGTGAAGTTTTTTCCTCTGCCGAACTGCCGGGCTATCGCTATCGCACTTTTCCCCTTCAGATAGCCGACGATTGTCGATACCGAATACTTTGGTGGAATGCTGATGCACATGTGAACATGATGCCGCTGCTCGATACCCTCCGCGTAAGTCACGGAGTCGGACCGGTATGCCATGAGCTGGATATCGCCCCGTCGACATACTACCGGTACCAGAACCAACGTCAGCATCCGGAAAAACGCAGTCAGCGTGACCGGCGTGATGACCAGCTGAAGCTGGAGGTACAGCGCGTGTACGACGAAAACTACAGTGTCTATGGAGTTCGTAAGGTCTGGCACCAGCTGCAACGGGAAAGCTTCAGCGTGGTCAGATGCACCATCGCGCGACTGATGAAAAGCATGGGGCTTACCGGCGTGCGGCGGGAAAAAAGTACGAACCATGGTCAGCAGGAAAGAAGCTGCGGCAGGCGGCCGGGTAAACCGTCAGTTCGTGGCAGAGCGTCCCAATCAGCTGTGGGTAGCAGACTTCACGTACGGTGTGCCCGGAGTTCAGGGCGGGCATGGATGCTTAAATGAACCGCGAGTCTGTCTGGAATATTGAACCGGTAACTCACGATGAGAAACCCAACAATCCCACCGGGTGTGACGGTGGAGAACCTGAGCGGCAGTGACCTGCGGCATGCCCGCAGGGTGATGTAACCCGCTGACAACGGGGATTGAGGCGAGATCACTAAGCCGAGATGATCCTCAAGGTTAAGTACTGAAAGGCTGAAGAACATGAACCCGTTAATCCGCCTCTGTGGGTTGAAAACGTCACCACGGCCTACGTGATCTGACAGGCCGTGCAGGAGGAACTGGCAGTGATACGTAAGCACTGCCGGTCGAAGGTGTTTTGACATGTATGCGAAACACCGGGGCAGCAGCGTCTATCACGCTTGCGTTGCTGACTTCTGCCAACTTGCGGCAAGCAAGGATAAAGAGTGCGACGGGCAGCCTCCTCAGTATGCCTGAGTCCAGGCAGGTAAACCGGGGAAGGTCAGCGACGGATGTTAAGGGGGCATGGCTCCGATGACGCGCTGGCTGGCGGAGCTTCCGTAGTAGTCCGCGATGGGGAAAGCCCATTACATGGCGAAGGGAAGCAGTTTGAATGTGTTTGCGACGTGAATTAACTGACCTAACGAGGTGAAGACCTTTGATAATCAGCGAAATGCAACGCAAGCTTGCCACATGGGCAGCCACCGATCCGTCCCTACGGATTCAACGGCTGCTGCGTCTGATAACACAACCAGAATGGCTGGCTGAAGCGGCGCGGATCACGCTTTCATCAAAGGGGGCCCATACCCCCGGCGTTGATGGCGTGAACAAAACAATGCTACAGGCCAGACTGGCTGTTGAGCTGCAAATCCTCAGGGATGAATTACTCTCAGGCCACTACCAGCCCTTGCCCGCCAGACGGGTTTACATCCCTAAAAGCAACGGCAAACTGCGACCACTGGGTATCCCCGC
>NZ_JBMAXV010000102.1:0-2455 GCF_048589245.1 Klebsiella sp. 10982 | reverse complement strand
GTAAGCGTCGTCTCAGCACCGTCTGGCAGATCCTGATATTCCTGAGAGGATAGTGGACACCAAATATGGTGGACGCTATCCATGAAATCATTAACCGCAGTGCGTAAAAAAAGCCCTAATTATCCCGTTGAGTTCAAAATCAAAATGGTTGAACTCTCGCATCGACCAGAGATCTCCGTAGCGCAACTCGCTCGTGAGCATGGGATCAACGATAATTTGCTGTTCAAGTGGCGCCAGTACTGGCGCGAAGGAAAACTACGTCCTCCTTCAACAACAGAAAACAACGTGCCTGAGCTGCTCCCGATAACACTTGATGCCGAAGATGTTGTCCCTACAACCTCCCCCCGGTCACAACCTGTAGCTGCTGCGGCACCTGAATCACTCAATATCAGCTGTGAAGTAACGTTCCGGCACGGATCACTCCGTCTGAATGGTGCCATCAGCGAAAATATCCTGAACCTGCTGATACGGGAGCTCAAACGTTGAACCCATTACCATCAGGGACAAAGATCTGGCTGGTCGCTGGCATCACCGATATGAGAAACGGCTTCAACGGCCTGGCGGCAAAGGTGCAGACGACGCTGAAAGACGATCCGATGTCAGGTCACGTTTTTATCTTCCGTGGGCGTAATGGCAGTCAGATAAAGCTCCTCTGGTCTACCGGCGATGGACTGTGTCTGCTGACCAAACGGCTGGAGCGCGGCCGCTTCGCCTGGCCGTCAGCCCGGGATGGCAAAGTGTTCCTCACACCGGCACAGCTGGCGATGCTCCTTGAAGGTATCGACTGGCGGCAGCCTAAAAGACTGCTTACGTCCCTGACTATGTTGTAAGCCTCTTTATCCTGGTCGACGCTGAATGAGCCTGGTAATATACCCGGTATGAGCAGCTCACTTCCTGACGATATCAATGCACTGAAACGTCTCCTTGCCGAACAGGAGGCGCTGAACCGTGCCCTGCTGGAAAAGCTGAACGAGCGTGAACGCGAAATAGACCATCTGCAGGCACAGCTGGATAAGCTGCGCCGGATGAACTTCGGCAGCCGCTCCGAAAAAGTCTCCCGTCGTATCGCACAGATGGAAGCTGACCTGAAGGCACTTCAGAAAGAAAGTGATACCCTTACCGGTCGGGTTGACGACCCGGCCGTGCAGCGCCCGCTGCGTCAAACCCGCACCCGCAAACCGTTCCCCGAATCACTCCCCCGCGATGAAAAACGACTACTGCCGGCAGCGTCATGCTGCCCGGAATGTGGAGGCTCGCTGAGCTATCTGGGTGAGGATGCCGCCGAACAGCTGGAGCTGATGCGCAACGCCTTCCGGGTTATCCGGACTGTACGTGAAAAGCATGCCTGTACTCAGTGCGATGCCATCGTGCAGGCCCCCGCGCCTTCACGGCCCATCGAGCGGGGTATCGCAGGACCGGGGCTGCTGGCCCGCGTGCTGATCTCAAAGTATGCAGAGCACACCCCGCTGTACCGCCAGTCTGAAATATACGGCCGCCAGGGCGTGGAGCTGAGTCGTTCACTGCTGTCGGGCTGGGTGGATGCATGCTGCCGGCTACTGTCACCGCTGGAAGAAGCGCTTCAGGACTATGCGCTGACTGACGGTAAGCTCCATGCTGATGACACGCCTGTCCCGGTGCTGTTGCCAGGCAATAAGAAAACGAAGACCGGGCGGTTATGGACCTACGTTCGTGACGACCGTAACGCCGGGTCAACGCTGGCGCCGGCGGTGTGGTTCGCTTACAGCCCGGACAGAAAAGGCATCCATCCGCAGACCCATCTTGCGGGGTTCAGTGGTGTACTGCAGGCGGATGCATACGCTGGGTTCAACGAGCTGTACCGGGATGGTCGGATAACGGAAGCCGCCTGTTGGGCTCACGCCCGCCGTAAAATCCACGATGTGCACGTTCGCACCCCGTCAGCCCTGACGGAGGAAGCGCTGAAACGGATCGGCGAACTGTACGCCATCGAGGCAGAGATAAGGGGAATGACGGCGGAGCAGCGCCTTGCCGAACGTCAGTTGAAAACGAAACCGCTGCTGAAATCCCTGGAAAGCTGGCTGCGTGAAAAGATGAAAACCCTGTCGCGACACTCAGAACTGGCGAAAGCGTTCGCATACGCCCTGAACCAGTGGCCGGCGCTGACGTACTATGCAGATGATGGCTGGGCTGAGGCGGACAATAACATCGCTGAAAATGCGCTGCGGATGGTCAGTCTGGGCCGCAAAAACTACCTGTTCTTCGGTTCGGATCATGGAGGAGAGCGGGGAGCGCTGCTGTACAGCCTGATCGGGACGTGCAAACTGAACGGAGTGGAGCCAGAAAGCTACCTCCGCTATGTCCTTGACGTCATAGCCGACTGGCCGATAAACCGGGTCGGCGAACTGCTCCCCTGGCGCGTAGCACTGCCGACTGAATAACACATCCCCGTCAATACGGTTCTTGCTGCACGCTTACG
>NZ_JBMAXV010000101.1:0-2578 GCF_048589245.1 Klebsiella sp. 10982 | reverse complement strand
AATATCCAGTCCCCTCCCGGAGAAATAAACACTGCCGAGCCTGTTTCAGTTATGGAACTGAAAACACCGGTTGTAGTCCCCCGGACATCACTAATTAAGAAATGGAGAGTTATCATGAAAAATATCGTATTAGCATCCTTGCTGGGCTTTAGTTTAATTTCTTCGGCCTGGGCCACTGAAACCGTGAATATCCATGAGCGCGTCAACAATGCGCAGGCGCCAGCTCACCAGATGCAGTCTGCTGCGGCTCCTGCCGTGATCCAGGGGACGGCTCCTCGTATGACCGGTATGGACCAGCATGAACAGGCCATTATTGCCCATGAAACCATGACGAACGGGTCGGCGGATGCGCACCAGAAAATGGTGGAAAGTCATCAGAGGATGATGGGAAGTCAGACCGTTTCCCCTACCGGGCCGTCAAAGTCATTCGCGGCAATGAATGAGCATGAAAGAGCTGCAGTTGCCCATGAATTTATGAATAACGGTCAGTCCGGCCCACATCAGGCCATGGCCGAAGCGCATCGTCGTATGCTCAATGCAGGCTGACGGCGATGGTAGTATCTTTGCAGTCCTGATTTCCTTGATAGATTTTTCCGTAACCGGATATATTGCAACATCTTTGCCCCCTACAGGGGGAATTTTTATCAGATTCTGCTACAGTTAACGGGTATCAACGCTAAAAGGATATTTTTTATGAAAGCCAGAAACACTTTATTTGCAGTATTAATGTTATCCCTGCCAGCGATTTCAGCAGAACATTCAGAAATGAAAATGACTGATATGTCTACCTCAGCTTCGTCACAGGAATATATGGCTGGCATGAAAGACATGCATGACAAAATGATGACTGCTGTAAATGAATCCGATCCCGACAAGGCTTTTGCGAAAGGCATGGTAGCACACCATGAAGGGGCAATAGCAATGGCTGAGACTGAGCTAAAATACGGAAAAGATCCCGAAATGAGAAAGCTCGCGCAGGACATCATTAAAGCTCAAAAAGGTGAAATTGAGCAGATGAATAAATGGCTTGATACTCAAAAGTAAAATTTGCAGAAATGTCACGATAAGCGTGATTTTACATCATTCCTGGACACAGGAGTTTGTTAATCGTTAAATAATTCAAACCCGATTAATTTCGGGTTTTGTATTTTTACGCGCCAAATCGGTAACTGCCAGGAAATAATGACATTCTCTGTAAGTAAGGTAAAAGCATTACTATTGAATAACATTCACCTGTTCTGTCCTTTATAATAGCGAATCAAATCCTCCAGAGATATATCGATAGCTACCTGTTTTAACAACTCCTTTCTCTCATTATATATTTTCTCAAGCATTTCTTCATATCCCTGTCCGAGGTGAATTTGCTTATGGCAATTGCAACACAGCGATATTATATTTTCTTCGACGTCAAGCGAAGTGTTAAAGTCATCCTGCCTGGACATAGGTACAATGTGATGAGGTTCAGTATAATTCAGGGGAGAGTTACGCCTTCTGAAGGTTGGGTGTTCGCCATCGACTTCACATCTGTAACCTGCTTTGTTCAGTGCATTTTTTGAAACCCCTTTACTTCTTGGGTACGAGACGCCATTTTTTACTTCTGTTGCATGTTTCTTTGGTTTAGCTTCCCCTGTATATTCAAATGTCTGCGCGACATCAAATGTATTATTCGCCTCCATGGCGTTGATCAACTCATCGTCTGAGTAATACTCATTGGTGGTTATTTCTTCCGACCCAAAAAAATCCAGTTCTTTAATTGCCTGAACAAGTTCATCACGAATAGTCCATAAGTATCTTTTTGGTTTTTCACCGGTTTCTTTACTCTTCATGACTGTAATGAATTTTGTGCCGGGTGCTATATTGCCGATCCCTTTAACTTCAAATCTGCCAAGCTCTTTTTGAACTCTACCACCGAGCCCGTTAATAACGCCATTAGCACTCATACTGTGCTGTTCGTACTTTTTGCCTATATCGAAACATGTGCAGGAATGATTTGGTTCAATATACCATTTTTTTAACGCCTCAATACTTTTAGAGTCAAAAACCTTTTCATTCATTAACAGAGCTTTCCATTCTTCCACAGTGATATCAATGTCGCAGACGTACTCCCCGTCAATTACCTGGCAAATCTTATTGATCACGATCATCCCCCTGTAATAAAAAAATCATCACAATACACAGTTCGTTACCCGGTATGAGTGCGGCCGGGTAACATCTGCAGTATGCCATATTCACAGCTCAGGTAAATCAGAAAAACTATTTTTATAGTACCACAAATGAAATTGTTTCATAAATGACAGAATTTCAGCATCCATAACCAACCATTCCATGTTTTCAGCCTGCCCCAGATATAGTGGACAGATAATTCTGCTCATTATCCGCGACGATGAAACAGTCTCCGGCCAACAAAACCGTACAATACTTTCAATGATCTGCACTTTTAACTGCACAAGCGACATACCATTCAGAACTTAAAAAGTTAACAATGTTTTCATACTGGCGTGTATGCCACATTATTAGCATTTTGCGAATAAAAATAACTGGCATAATTGTATTTAATGATAATGTTACATATTGTCAG
>NZ_JBMAXV010000100.1:0-2640 GCF_048589245.1 Klebsiella sp. 10982 | reverse complement strand
TACTACGTGGAATAAAGATAGTTATGATGATGATAGCAATGGCAAATGGGATACTATTTATACCTATGCTGAACGAAATATTATTTCACTTAAAAGCGTATTAACATTAGGTGAAAGCACTTCAGATGCTGATATTTTTGATAGTGTGCCATATCGTGGTGCGCAATTAAACTCAGACGATTACATGGATGCGGAAAGTATCCAGGGATATGCACCTGTAGTACGAGGGATTGCGAAAAGTAACGCAAAAGTTATTATTAAACAAAGTGGATATATTATTTACCAATCTTTCGTTCCTCCAGGAGCCTTTGAGATCACCGATCTGTATTCAACAGGTGGCAATGGAGACCTCAATGTCACTATCGAAGAAGCGGACGGAACTCAACAGAATTTTGTTGTAGCTTATGCTTCACTTCCCGTATTGCGTCGTGAAGGTAGTTTAAAATACAGCATTACATCAGGACAATACCGCTCCTCTGACGGTAGCGTTGACTATACTCCGTTTTCACAAGCAACGGCCAGCTACGGTTTACCATACAACACCACCCTATACGGGGGATTCCAAGCTGCTTCAAAATATCAATCAGTGGCCATTGGCGTCGGTAACAACCTGGGTGTACTTGGTGCTGTTTCTTTAGACGTAACACAGGCCTGGTCGACGAAGCAAGATCAAGATAAGATATCGGGCCAATCTGTGCGTATACGCTACAGCAAAAACCTGAACGATATAGGCACAAATATAGCGATTGCAGGCTATCGTTACTCAACGAGCGGCTTTAATACCCTTTCAGATGTTCTTGAAACATATCGTGATGACTATAAATACTATTACAACGATCGCGTTAAAAATAGAACTGAAATTACCGTAAGCCAAAGCCTCGGTGATAAGTTAGGCTATTTTAACATCGGTGGTGTAATGGAGGATTACTGGAATCAGCGTCGCAGGAATAACTCATTTAACGTAGGTTACAGCAATAGCTGGAGCGGTATTACGTATAATTTAAACTACTCCCATTCTCGCTCCTCAACTGACTATGAGGGCTACGGAAGGAATTATTCCACTGATAATATATTTTCATTCAACGTCAATATTCCTCTCGATATTTGGATGCCGAATACTTGGGTAACCTATGGCTTGAATAATAGCGATCCTGGTTCAACCAGTAATAGTGTCGGTTTATCCGGGCTTGCGTTGGCAGATAATAATCTGAGCTGGAACTTACAACAGCAATACGATAATCGAGACTTCAGCAGTGGTAATGCTGGCGTCGACTATAAGGGTAGCTATGGTGAAATTTACGGTAGCTACAACTATGATCATGAGTGGCAACGCCTTAATTATGGTATTAACGGTGGTGTAATTGTGCATCGCAATGGTATTACAGCTGGACAATCTTTTAGTGATACAAGTGCTCTTGTAAAAGCGCCCGGAGTGACCGGTACTCGTGTTATTGGAAATACCGGTGTAAAAACAGACTACCGTGGCTATGCGATAGTTCCAAATATTACGATGTATCGCAGAAATGATGTTGTTCTTGATACAGAAACAATGCCTGAAGACGTTGATTTAGATACAACGACTGCTACAGTGGTACCAACACGTGGAGCTATAGTATTAGCTCAATACACAGGTAAAAAAGGGATCAGGGCTATGTTTCGTCTAATTGATACCAATAATAAGCCAGTCCCATTTGGTGCTATGGTAAACAGCGTTGCAGAGACGTCACAAGAAGTTCGTAATGGTATCGTCAGTGATAATGGTCAGGTTTATATGGCTGGTTTGCCTTTGGAAGGGGCACTATCAGTTCAGTGGGGTAAAAAGGCTTCTCAGCAGTGTCGTGCAAATTATCAATTTTCGGATGCTGAAAAAACAAGCGGTATTCAACAAAGTCAACTTGTGTGCCACTACTAACGAAAGAAGGACCTGACTATGTATAAAATTATGGTGGCTATTATCACCACCTTTATCGGTATCTATAGTTCGCAGTGCTTAGCTGCTGCGACTGGCTGTGTTGTGTTGGACGGCAAGACGTATACTTTAAATTTGTCTTCAATAGCTATCGATCCAGATGCCGAGGTTGGTGCAACTCTCTATACAGCTCGCCTCGATACAGAAGGCCCAAAGATAACCTGTCCTTTAAACTCAGGAAGAGGTAAATATACCTCTAAAATGCTTGGCTCTTTCCAGACATTAGTGAGCTCGAATGTTTATGGTAATATTTATGCCTCAGGTATTGATGGTATCGGTATTCAAATACGAGATCTTGTACAATCTTCAAAAGCCGTCCCTTATTCAGCGTCTATGACTTCTGGCGACTTATTATATTGGTCTACCGATAAAAAAACGGTCATTAGCTTCATTAAAACAGGCACTGTCGGTCAAGGAACGACGAATTATGGTCTCGCGGCCCAGTTTAATGTTGATGACTGGGTTGTAGCAAAAATATCTATTAAAGCAAAAATTTCCTGGATTACTAAAAGCTGCGTAACCGACCCTAGTTCACGAATTCAAAATATTCAGCTTGGTAATCACCTTGCTTCTTCATTTACGTCTGTTGGAAGCACGTCTACGGATACCAAGTTCTCCGTTAAGCTTAATTGTCAAAAGGATGCTAATGCTGTCTACGTTTCTGGTAATGG
>NZ_JBMAXV010000099.1:0-2942 GCF_048589245.1 Klebsiella sp. 10982 | reverse complement strand
ACATCTTCGGGTTGTGAGGTTAAGCGACTAAGCGTACACGGTGGATGCCCTGGCAGTCAGAGGCGATGAAGGACGTGCTAATCTGCGAAAAGCGTCGGTAAGGTGATATGAACCGTTACAGCCGGCGATGTCCGAATGGGGAAACCCAGTGTGATTCGTCACACTATCGTTAACTGAATACATAGGTTAACGAGGCGAACCGGGGGAACTGAAACATCTAAGTACCCCGAGGAAAAGAAATCAACCGAGATTCCCCCAGTAGCGGCGAGCGAACGGGGAGCAGCCCAGAGTCTGAATCAGCTTGTGTGTTAGTGGAACGGTCTGGAAAGTCCGACGGTACAGGGTGATAGTCCCGTACACCAAAATGCACAGGCTGTGAACTCGAAGAGTAGGGCGGGACACGTGGTATCCTGTCTGAATATGGGGGGACCATCCTCCAAGGCTAAATACTCCTGACTGACCGATAGTGAACCAGTACCGTGAGGGAAAGGCGAAAAGAACCCCGGCGAGGGGAGTGAAAAAGAACCTGAAACCGTGTACGTACAAGCAGTGGGAGCCTCTTTATGGGGTGACTGCGTACCTTTTGTATAATGGGTCAGCGACTTATATTCTGTAGCAAGGTTAACCGTATAGGGGAGCCGCAGGGAAACCGAGTCTTAACTGGGCGTTAAGTTGCAGGGTATAGACCCGAAACCCGGTGATCTAGCCATGGGCAGGTTGAAGGTTGGGTAACACTAACTGGAGGACCGAACCGACTAATGTTGAAAAATTAGCGGATGACTTGTGGCTGGGGGTGAAAGGCCAATCAAACCGGGAGATAGCTGGTTCTCCCCGAAAGCTATTTAGGTAGCGCCTCGTGAACTCATCTTCGGGGGTAGAGCACTGTTTCGGCTAGGGGGTCATCCCGACTTACCAACCCGATGCAAACTACGAATACCGAAGAATGTTATCACGGGAGACACACGGCGGGTGCTAACGTCCGTCGTGAAGAGGGAAACAACCCAGACCGCCAGCTAAGGTCCCAAAGTCATGGTTAAGTGGGAAACGATGTGGGAAGGCCCAGACAGCCAGGATGTTGGCTTAGAAGCAGCCATCATTTAAAGAAAGCGTAATAGCTCACTGGTCGAGTCGGCCTGCGCGGAAGATGTAACGGGGCTAAACCATGCACCGAAGCTGCGGCAGCGACACTATGTGTTGTTGGGTAGGGGAGCGTTCTGTAAGCCTGTGAAGGTGGCCTGTGAGGGCTGCTGGAGGTATCAGAAGTGCGAATGCTGACATAAGTAACGATAAAGCGGGTGAAAAGCCCGCTCGCCGGAAGACCAAGGGTTCCTGTCCAACGTTAATCGGGGCAGGGTGAGTCGACCCCTAAGGCGAGGCCGAAAGGCGTAGTCGATGGGAAACAGGTTAATATTCCTGTACTTGGTGTTACTGCGAAGGGGGGACGGAGAAGGCTATGTCATCCGGGCGACGGTTGTCCCGGTTTAAGCATGTAGGCTGGTTATCCAGGCAAATCCGGATAATCAAGGCTGAGGTGTGATGACGAGGTACCACGGTACTGAAGTGACAGATGCCCTGCTTCCAGGAAAAGCCTCTAAGCATCAGGTAACATCAAATCGTACCCCAAACCGACACAGGTGGTCAGGTAGAGAATACCAAGGCGCTTGAGAGAACTCGGGTGAAGGAACTAGGCAAAATGGTGCCGTAACTTCGGGAGAAGGCACGCTGGTGTGTAGGTGAAGTCCCTGCGGACGGAGCTGAGACCAGTCGAAGATACCAGCTGGCTGCAACTGTTTATTAAAAACACAGCACTGTGCAAACACGAAAGTGGACGTATACGGTGTGACGCCTGCCCGGTGCCGGAAGGTTAATTGATGGGGTTATCCGTAAGGAGAAGCTCTTGATCGAAGCCCCGGTAAACGGCGGCCGTAACTATAACGGTCCTAAGGTAGCGAAATTCCTTGTCGGGTAAGTTCCGACCTGCACGAATGGCGTAATGATGGCCAGGCTGTCTCCACCCGAGACTCAGTGAAATTGAACTCGCTGTGAAGATGCAGTGTACCCGCGGCAAGACGGAAAGACCCCGTGAACCTTTACTATAGCTTGACACTGAACATTGAGCCTTGATGTGTAGGATAGGTGGGAGGCTTTGAAGCGTGGACGCCAGTCTGCGTGGAGCCAACCTTGAAATACCACCCTTTAATGTTTGATGTTCTAACGTTGGCCCCTTATCGGGGTTGCGGACAGTGTCTGGTGGGTAGTTTGACTGGGGCGGTCTCCTCCCAAAGCGTAACGGAGGAGCACGAAGGTTAGCTAATCCTGGTCGGACATCAGGAGGTTAGTGCAATGGCATAAGCTAGCTTGACTGCGAGCGTGACGGCGCGAGCAGGTGCGAAAGCAGGTCATAGTGATCCGGTGGTTCTGAATGGAAGGGCCATCGCTCAACGGATAAAAGGTACTCCGGGGATAACAGGCTGATACCGCCCAAGAGTTCATATCGACGGCGGTGTTTGGCACCTCGATGTCGGCTCATCACATCCTGGGGCTGAAGTAGGTCCCAAGGGTATGGCTGTTCGCCATTTAAAGTGGTACGCGAGCTGGGTTTAGAACGTCGTGAGACAGTTCGGTCCCTATCTGCCGTGGGCGCTGGAGAATTGAGGGGGGCTGCTCCTAGTACGAGAGGACCGGAGTGGACGCATCACTGGTGTTCGGGTTGTCATGCCAATGGCACTGCCCGGTAGCTAAATGCGGAAGAGATAAGTGCTGAAAGCATCTAAGCACGAAACTTGCCCCGAGATGAGTTCTCCCTGAGACTATAAGTCTCCTGAAGGAACGTTGAAGACGACGACGTTGATAGGCCGGGTGTGTAAGCGCAGCGATGCGTTGAGCTAACCGGTACTAATGAACCGTGAGGCTTAACCTTACAACGCCGAAGATGTTTTGGC
>NZ_JBMAXV010000098.1:0-3069 GCF_048589245.1 Klebsiella sp. 10982 | reverse complement strand
GGGGTCGGTTCCGGCTGAGGGCGAAATGACACCCTAAGCGTTAGCTCTGTGTCGTTGCACGATGTCAGCGACGGTATTCTTGCTGATACCGAGCTCGCGTGCGATCCAGCGATAGCTGCGTCCCTCGGCCCTCATCGCAACCACCTTAGGCAAAAGTCGGTCTGATTTTGGTCGCACTCCGGCCTGACGACCAAGCCTCTTACCACGTGCCTTCGCAACAGCAAGGCCTGACTTGACCCGCTCGCTGATGAGATCCCGCTCAAACTCCGCAATGCCGGAAAGAAACGTCGCCAGCATTCGTCCATACGGCGACGAAAGATCGAACGCCATTCCATTCATGGCTATCACGGAAACCTTCCAGTTCTCCAGTTCACGTAGCGTATTGAGCAGATCGAGCGTCGAGCGCCCCCACCGGGAAAGCTCAGTGACCAGGATTGCATCAATTTGTCTGGACTGGGCAAGCGCCAGGACTTTCTTTCGCTCGGCCCGGTCGAGTTTAGTTCCTGAACCTGTTTCCTTAAATATTCCCACCACGTCGTAGCCGGCACGGCCGGCGAAGGCTCGCAGATCAAATTCCTGGCGTTCACAAGACTGATCCGCTGTTGAAACCCGGCAGTAAATGGCGGCACGATGTCCCAATTGAACCCTCCTGGATTTTTGTATCGGAACGCCCTGATTTATATGGGCTGGCTGTTGTCCAAAACAGACTATACTTCAAAAGGGACGAATTTGTATGTCACGACGCCATATTTTCACCGAACGGCAGCGAGCAGCGCTGTTCGATCTGCCCACGGACGAACTGTCGCTACTGAAGTTCTACACGCTGGGCGATGATGACCTGGAAAACATTAGGCAGCGCCGCAGACCGGAAAACAGGATTGGCTTTGCCCTGCAACTTTGTGCCTTACGATATCCGGGCCGTGCACTGGCTCCTGGTGAGATGATCCCGCGTGAAGTCCTTTCCTTCGTCGGTGCTCAGCTTGGAGTTCCGGCTGATGCGCTTCTCACTTATGCCACACGGCGCCAAACCCGTCAGCAGCACATGGACACGCTGCGCGAAATTTACGGCTACAAGACCTTCACGGGCCGTGGTGCCCGTGATCTGCGGGAGTGGACTTTCGGCCAGGCCGAAGATGCCAGATCAAACGAGGATCTTGCTCATCGTTTTATTGTGCGGTGTCGGGAAACTTCCACCATTCTGCCCGCAGTATCGACAATCGAGCGCTTGTGCGCGGATGCTCTGGTCGCCGCTGAGCGGCGGATTGAAACGCGGATTGCGGAAAATTTAACAGCGGATGTTCGCGATCACCTGGACAAACTTCTGAGTGAAATGCTCGCCGGCAATATCAGTCGTTTCATCTGGCTTCGCAACTTCGAGGTTGGTAACAACTCGGCTGCTGCTAACCGTTTGCTCGACAGGCTCGAATTTCTGCGTACCCTGAATATCAATCATAGTGCTTTGGCCAGCATACCTGCCCATCGCATTGCCCGGCTGCGTCGGCAGGGTGAACGCTACTTCACCGACGGTTTGCGTGACATCACTTCGGACCGCCGCTGGGCGATCCTTGCCGTCTGTGTTGTGGAGTGGGAAGCGGCGATTGCTGATGCCATAGTCGAAACCCATGACAGGATCGTAGGAAAAACCTGGCGGGAAGCGAAGCGCCAGCATGACGAAACAATTTCCGGCTCTAAAGCCACACTCACGGATACGATCCGTACCTTCACCGCGCTGGGAGCTTCGTTGCTTGAGGCCCGCAGTGACGGAACCCCGCTGGAGATGGCTGTCGCCAGTTCGGTTGCATGGGACCGGCTCGCTCAACTGGTAGCGACAGGGACTCAACTCAGCAACACGCTAGCCGATGAGCCTCTTGCATATGTCGGGCAGGGATACCATCGCTTTCGTCGTTATGCGCCCCGCATGTTGCGCTGTCTGAAGCTCGAAGCCGCGCCGGTCGCCGGACCATTGGTAGCAGCAGCTTTGTCGATCGGAGAGATGAAAGGTGTTGCATCGCCAGAAAGGCGTTTCCTGCGGCCCAGCTCCAAATGGAACCGTCATTTACGAGCTCAGGAAAAAGGAGATACCCGTCTTTGGGAAGTGGCGGTACTCTTTCACCTCCGGGATGCTTTTCGTTCCGGAGATGTCTGGCTCGCTCATTCGCGCCGCTATGGTGACCTCAAGCAGGTACTGGTGCCGATGATCGCGGCGCAGGAAAATGCAAAACTGGCCGTGCCTTCCAACCCACAGGATTGGCTGGCAGACAGAAAGGCGCGACTCACGATCGCTCTTAAGCGGCTGGCCCGGGCTGCCCGTAACGGCACTATTCCGCACGGTAGCATAGAAGATGGAACGTTGCGGATCGACAGGTTGACAGCAGACGTGCCGGATGGTGCCGAGGCACTCATACTGGATCTGTATCGCCGAATGCCGTCCGTTCGGATTACCGACATGCTGCTTGAAGTTGATGCAGCCCTTGGTTTCACAGATGCGTTTACCCATCTGAGAACCGGGGCTCCATGTCGCGACCGGATCGGTCTGCTCAACGTCCTGCTCGCTGAAGGGCTCAATCTGGGCCTGCGTAAGATGGCGGAAGCTACAAACACGCATGATTACTGGCAGCTCTCACGCCTTGCCCGCTGGCATGTTGAAAGCGAAGCCATGAACCAGGCATTGGCAATTGTGGTGGCCGCGCAGGGTAAACTGCCGATGTCACGCGTCTGGGGGATGGGCACGTCAGCATCGAGCGATGGTCAGTTTTTCCCGACAGCGCGGCATGGCGAAGCCATGAACATGGTCAATGCCAAATATGGTTCTGTTCCCGGCCTCAAAGCGTATACTCACGTAAGCGACCAGTTCGCGCCATTCGCTTGTCAGTCGATCCCGGCGACCGTGAGCGAGGCACCGTATATTCTCGATGGACTACTGATGAACGAGGTCGGTCGCCATGTTCGCGAACAGTATGCCGATACAGCAGGATTCACCGACCATTTGTTCGGAGCCAGTAGCCTGCTCGGCTACAATCTCGTTCTGCGAATCAGGGATCTGCCATCGAAGCGGTTGTACGTATTTAA
>NZ_JBMAXV010000097.1:0-3114 GCF_048589245.1 Klebsiella sp. 10982 | reverse complement strand
ATGATTACCATGATTATATATGTTTTTTTCTTATCAAAAACAATTAGTTAAATAGTTTTATTTTGATGGTTGGTGTCGCGGAGTGGTGCTGGTTTCACTTCAGGGGTAGGCATATGGAACAGGATCCTCTTGAGATCCTTTCTTTGGCATCGTAATCTCTTGCTCTGTAAACGAAAAAACCGCCTTTGCGGGGCGGTTTTTTCGAAGGTTCGTAGAGTTTGCGGCTCTTTGAACCGAGGTAACTGGCTAAGATAGAGGAGCGCAGTCACCAAAACTGTTCGTTTAGTTTAGCCTTAACTGGCACATGACTTCAAGTCCATCTCCTCTAAATCAGTTACCAGTGGCTGCTGCCAGTGGCGCTTTTGCATGTCTTTCCGGGTTGGACTCAAGACGATAGTTACCGGATAAGGCGCAGCAGTCGGACTGAACGGGGGGTTCGTGCATACAGTCCAGCTTGGAGCGAACTGCCTTCCCGGAACTGAGTGTCAGGCGTGGAATGAGATAAACGCGGCCATAACAGCGGAATGACACCGGTAAACCGAAAGGCAGGAACAGGAGAGCGCACGAGGGAGCCACCAGGGGGAAACGCCTGGTATCTTTAAGTCCTGTCGGGTTTCGCCACCGCTGATTTGAGCGTCAGATTTCGTGATGCTTGTCAGGGGGGCGGAGCCTATGGAAAAACGGCAACGCCGTGGCTTTTTCCATAGGCTTTTCTCTTCGTGGTGATAGCGATGACTCTTCTGTGTGTCCCGTCCGCTCGCCGCAGCCGAACGGCAGGAGCGTAGCGACTGAGTGAGCGAGGAAGCGGAAAAGAGACAGGTTTTACACTGAGCACTGACGCCCTGAGGCCCCTTATGACGAAACAACAGAAAACTGCCCTGAACATGGCTAAATTCATCCAGAATCAGTCCCTGCTCCTGCTGGAGAAGCTTAACGAGCTTGATCTCGATGCGGAGGCTGACCTTTGTGAGAAACTCCACGATGATGCGGAGCATCTTTTCCGTACACTGTCCCTCAGACTGGATGCACTACAGGAGGGTGACTGATGGCGAAAGTGTCGATCAGAAACGGTTAAATTATGTTCTTAACGTACAATAATTTACGTTTCCCAAACCGACCCCTTGGATGCCGGGCCACATCCCGCATTATGGGCACTGTCCTCAACACGATTTTACGACACTTAAAAAAATTAGGCCGCAGTCGGTATCGGGCATTATCTGAACATAAAACACAAGCAGTAAGTTGGAGTCATTACCAATTCATTTAATGAATTTAATAAATGAATCACTTTAACTTGGTCATGCATCTTAACTTATGAATTACTCCTGTCCTCACAACCTCATTGAAATTAAACAAGGTATAAAAAACAATATAACTAAAAATACCCAATGCGACATTAAAAGAAAAATCAATGCTGGCATTTTTGAAAAAGGAAAAATGCTGCCATACTTTAATAAGTAAGAACATCAAAAAAGCTGGAGAGATAGTTCTAAAAAACACGTTTACCAATTCAATGTAACTAAACTTCAAGATATTCTTAAGTGAAATAAATGCCGGGAGTGAATTAATTAAGTTTGCAAAAAAATAAAGGCAGACCAATGTTTTTATATCGAAATGAACACCTATAATGAAAGACAACCCCATCAAAAAAGCGCCAATGCAACCTAAGAAAAACAACCACCTTGTTTTTCCGTAGGCCATAAAAACAGAACCTGTTGTACTCAAGGCTGATTGGATAATCGCTGTAGGTGCCAACCAATGCAATAAGTCTCCAAGTAGGTGCCACTTAGGATCAAAGAAAATCCTCGTAAAAGAAAAAGATGTAGCAGATAAACCTAGCATCAGTGGCGCGCTTAATGATAGTATAAGTTTTAATGCATTTAAGTAATCTTGTTTATTAGTGTTATTAGTGTTATTTATGTTTTTGCTAAGGTGTGGTAAGAAAACTCTAGAAAAAACAAACGTCAGGCTCTGCAACGGAAATAACATAATGCGGTAGGCAATCGAATAGACCCCAAGTATTGCGGATGAGAAAAAACGGCCTATTAAAATAGAATCAAGATTCCTGGCAAAATAATTTATTAAATTAAAAGACAATAAATAACCACTAAACCCTATAACTCCTGACTTGTCACTATGGCTGATATTTTTAATTCTCAATGATAAACTCAACCCGGAAACCTTCAAAAAACATATTGTGGATATTGATATTGTTGTCAGTGTTTGAAAAATCAAACTATAAACACCAAAGCCTAAATTAGCTAAAACTATTGCCAGCACCATTCCTGTAAGGCTAGAGAAAATTTCAATTGCAATGATGACTTTAAAGTTCATTTCTTTTTCTAATTTTGCTTTGTGAGTTATTGTTAAGCTGGAAATTGGAAAGCTAAAAGCCAATAGAAATAGAACCGGGTATAGCTCGGGTGTGTTAAAGTACACGACAATTAATGGGGATGTTATTATTACAAGCAGCATAACAAACAACCCAGTAAAAATGTTTATCCTGTATATGTAATTATAAAAACCGATCGACGCCTCTTGTCGCTGAATTACTGCCGCCCCAGTTCCCATGTCATTGAATATGTTTGCTAAATTCATAACCACAGATGACATTGCTAATAGTCCATAGCTCGATGGGGGGATTAAGTGCGTCAAGTAGAATAACGAAACCAATTGTGTTGCTATTTTTACAAGTTGTCCAATGCCAACCCATTTAAAACTACTGACTAGTGCTGTCATATTGTTTTTAATATCCTTTTGAATTTTCAATAATTTATAATTCGTGATGGTTTTAAAGATACCACCATAAAAGACATCATAATTCTTCAAGCTACCATCTACGTTGTAGATTCCGATTTAGCTAAACTTTAGGACTTTATAAGTTCGTATCCCGTATGATTATAAGGCATTATGATCATCTCCACCAATAGTGTACTCGCAACGGCTTTGTTGAATAAATCAGATTTCGGGTAAGTCTCCCCCTAGCGGGTTGTGTTTTCAGGCAATACGCACGCTTTCAGGCATACCTGCTCTCGTCATTTTGTTCAGCGCTCGTACCAGGGTCATAGCCTCCGCAACCTGACCATCGTAGTCACGCAGCGTCAGTGAACCCCT
>NZ_JBMAXV010000096.1:0-3349 GCF_048589245.1 Klebsiella sp. 10982 | reverse complement strand
GGTCAGCATTACGGTCAGTGACCGGCGTTTTTTTTTATTTCTTCTCAACCAGTTGCTTCACGGTATCCGCATACTGAGCGACGAAGACATCCATATTGCTGGTGTCCATCCCCTGCGGGTTCAGCTGGTATTTACCATTAACATACATAGCCGGTACCCCCTGCAACTGCAGATCGGCTGCCGCTTTCTCTTGCTGAGCGACCAGAGATTTCACCACGAAGCTGTTCCATGCGGCATCGTAGTCTTCTCCTTTCACACCCGCATCAACGAATACTTTACGAATGTCGGCCACGCTCTGCACGGTCTGGGTTTTCTGCACGGCTTCGAACATCGGCGCAGTAATTTTATCTTCAACGCCCAGCGCGACGGCCACCGCCCATGCCTGCGTCAGATCCTTGCCCAGAGGGCCCAGGAACTCAACGTGGTATTTGGTCATTTTGGTGCCTTCCGGCAGTTTCTGCCGCACACTGTCAGAGACATGCAGTACTTCTTCAAACTGGTAGCAGTGCGGGCAGTAGAATGAAAAGAACTCGAGCACCTGCGGCTCGCCAGCAACCGGCTTATCAAGGGTGATGTACTGCTTGCCGTCGGTGATCTGGGCAGCGGATGCACTAAAAGCCAGAATCATACCAGCCAGCGCCAGCCAAACTTTTTTCATGATTTACTCTCTCCTGGATATATCACATTAATACATTGGCGTTAACTGAAGCGGGGGTTCCTGTAGAACCTTCACCTGCTCAAGAAAAGTCGACGTCTGTCCCCGCCAGTAATCCTCCCCGGTTAACCAGGGGAAATTGACCGGAAAAGCGGGATCGTCCCAGCGTCTGAGCAACCACGCCAGATAATAAACCAGTCGCATGGCGCGTAAAGGTTCAATAAGCGCGATTTCATCGCTGTTAAAGGGGCTGAATTCCTCATAGGCCTCGACGATGGTCTCCAGCTGCATACGCTGTTCAGCCTTATCGCCGTTGAGCAGCATCCACAGGTCCTGAATCGCCGGGCCAGTGCGCGCATCGTCTAAGTCGACAAACAGCGGTCCATCGCGCCAAAGGATATTGCCTGCATGGCAGTCACCATGCAGGCGCAACGTGTTCCCGCAGCCGTGCCATTGCGCTATGACGGCAGCAATGAGTTTATCGGTCGCCTTCAGGAAATCGGCTTTCAGGCCTGAGGGGATAAGCGTCGACTGTTCAAACACCTGGCGCGGTTCCAGCAGGTACTCCTGCACGCCAATCTCCGGGCGGGCAGTAAAGCGCTGTTTGCGGCCAGTCTGGTGCAAACGCCCCAGATAGCGGCCAACCCACTCCATCTGATCAAGGTTATCCGCTTCGAACTGACGGCCGCCAAGGCTTGGAAAAACGGCAAAGTAGAATCCCTGATGCTGATGAAGCGTGCTGTCATTAAAAAAGAGCGGCGCAGCAACGGGCACTTCATCTTCTACAAGCTGAAGCGCAAACTGGTGTTCTTCAAGGATCTGTTCTGCGGACCAGCGCTCAGGACGATAGAACTTCACTACATAGCGATGACGCTCTTCGTCCTGGAACTGATATACGCGGTTCTCATAGCTATTCAGCGGGGTGAGACCGGAGTCCACCCGCATACCCAGATCGAATAACCCATCGATAATGGTATCCGGGCGAAGCGTCTGAAAAGTAAAAGCCTTATCGTGCATCCTGACATCCGATAATCGTACGAATAGTTCAGGATATCATCTCATTGCGTTTTACGCGGCAGCGCTTACAACCTTTTACTCTTTTATTACCCCGCGGGCGCGCAGCAGCGCGGTTTTAAAGTCCTCTTCATAATCCTTCTGAATACCCGGAATGACGGCATCTTTGGAAGAATCGCGCATCTTCAGGTGATAGATCAGAATATCGTCGGAAAGATCGCTCAGTTCGCCATCATAGCCGGCCTCTTTCGCCAGCTTCTGCAAAAATTGCATCAGGTTCAGTTCAGGCTCTTTTTGCCAGGCTGGCTGGAGGAGTTCAATTACTTCATTCAGACGTTTACATTTCATGGTCATGCTCCTTACTCTTGATAGGGACAAGTTAACAGGGTCAATCCCACAATGAAAGAGGCGATATTCATATGCAAAGCGAGGCAATAACCGGCGTCGTGCTGGCGGGCGGCAGAGCCACGCGAATGGGCGGTATTGATAAAGGATTACAGTTGTTAAATGGCCGCCCTCTTTGGCGTCACGTCGCGGAGACATTAGCCCCGCAGGTAGATGCGCTAGTCATTAGCGCCAACCGTCATCTTGAGCAGTGGCATGCCAGCGGCTATCCGATCTTTCGCGATACACAAGAGGGTTATCCGGGGCCACTGGCCGGCATGCTTGCCGTGATGCAGCAGGTCGCAAGTCCCTGGTTTGTTTTTTGCCCCTGCGACACCCCCTTCATTCCAACATTTCTAGTTGAGCGCTTTATCCAGCAGAGAGGTGTTGCACCAGTGGTTTGGGCCCATGACGGCGAACGGGATCATCCCGCCGTTGCGCTCGTGCATCGACAAATCATACCAGACCTCGAGGCCTACCTTACCAGTGGAGAACGCCGGGTAATGGTCTTTATGCGTCAGGTGGGTGGAAGCCCGGTGAATTTCAGCGATGTGAAATCAGCGTTCATCAATGTAAATACGCTTGAGGATTTGCAGCAGATGCAGGAGCCGTCATGATCCCATTACTGGCGATAGCCGCCTGGAGCGGTACCGGAAAAACAACATTATTAAAGCGTCTTATCCCTGAGCTCTGCGCTCAAGGATTGCGCCCGGGGCTGATAAAGCACACCCATCATGACATGGACGTGGATAAGCCGGGCAAAGATAGTTATGAACTTCGTAAGGCGGGCGCTGCGCAAACCATTGTCGCCAGCGAACAGCGCTGGGCGTTGATGACCGAGACGCCAGAGAAGTCGGAATTAGATCTCTCGTGGCTGGCCAGTCGAATGGATGCCAGCAAACTGGACCTGGTTTTAGTGGAGGGGTTCAAACATGAACCCGTGCCTAAGATCCTGCTTTTTCGGCAAAACAGTGGCCATTCTGTAGAAGAGCTGATGATTGATGAGCATACCCTTGCCGTGGCCAGCGATATGCCGATCGCGACATCGCCTCCGCTGCTGGATTTAAATGATGTTCCACAGATCGCGACATTTATTATCAGCTGGTTAGCGAAGCAGTAGCAGGTATTCAGGCGATATTTTTCCCGGAGGCGGTGCTGCGCACCTTGTCCGGGCTACGGATCCGTAGCCCCGGTAAGCGCAGCGCCACCGGGGGGACATACCCCACACCGCAAAAAACCCCGCACCTTTCGGGACGGGGTTCTTGTTAAAACGCAAAAACAAAAAGCTCAGTCTTC
>NZ_JBMAXV010000095.1:0-3799 GCF_048589245.1 Klebsiella sp. 10982 | reverse complement strand
GGGCAACGCGGAGGAAGGTTCATCAGGAAAAAAACTGATTTTTTCGAAAAAACGTCCTACATATTGAATATGTAACCTTTTTACATATAATATAACATTAAATTAATTTTTTCTTTAAAGGTTAGCATGATATAAGTTAATTTAACTACAATGCATTCTCGACTGGATTTATGTGCCGCCACAGTGTGGTCAATTATAAACCAGAGTGTTCAGCCAGATAAAATAAACCTTTGGATATCAAATGAGCCATATTTGTCAGATCATGGGATATGTGAGATACCTGCTTGGGTTGAAGAGCTAAATAAAATAAATAACATAGTGAATGTACATTATGTAAAAAATACCGGACCATACCGTAAAATAATTAACGCGATTATTAACTCAGAGATTGATGACATTCTTGTATATGCTGATGATGATGTAATATATGGTCGGCAGTGGCTTGAGTCCCTATTAGGCCAGTTTTATGAGAACAACTGTAATGTGGCAATTGCTGCTAGGATTAGAATAATGGAGAGGAATATTTTTAACAAGTACAAATCTTATAGCTCTTATTCTATTAGTATGAAAAAGGATAAATTTGAAAAGGATTTTATAATAACTGGCGTTGGGGGTTGTGTTTTAAGTAAGAGAATGATTAAGCCTAGCATTATCGGAGATGATGCATATTTAACTATTTCACCTAAGACAGATGATATCTGGATTAGTAAAATGTTAGAGGCTTCCAATACGAAGGTCGAGTCATCCCCAGATGCACTGCGATGTGTTCATGAAATATTGCATGGCTATAACACACTTAGCTCAATAAATACATTAACATCTAAAAATAGCAGTTTAATTATAAAGGCAATCAGGATGGTTAAAAACAAATTCTATTCATATTTTGGGTTGCAAAAAACAAACAATGACAAATCCATCAAGATGGTTAATTTGCATTTTAATGGTAAATTATAAATGATCTTTCTCATCAGGGATTGTCTGAAAACAAAATGTTATCAGTAAACTGTAGTGGTTAGCAAATTGTTATTGCTTTTTGGGTAATGATGCCAATTTATTGATTTCGCATTTTCACTGACGCCAGGATCACCTGATATTACAAGGGTTGAATGGCTACAGATTCAAATGGTCACCAACAGGTTGGCAGCATTACTTTGGGATAGGCTCTAACGCTGAAAGGTATAAAAAATTCCTTTTAGTACACCAATGTAATTATTTTATATCACTGACAATAAATATGAATTTAAAATCGAAAACAATACATGCTGTGAAGTGGAATTTGTTGTCTACAGTGTGCGTAACCGGGCTTGGTATGGTCTCACTGTGGATCTTGTCCAGCTTATTTACAACGACAGATTATGGTATCATTAGTGCGGCATTAATATTAAGTACTGTTTTCTCAACCATAACTGATTTTGGTATATCAAACTCAGTTATAAGATCTGAAAAGTTAAATAAATATGAACTGTCTTCACTGTATATAATAAATGTCTTTTTAGGTATGATATTTTGTCTCGGCTTGTTTATTTTTAGTGCTCAGTTAGCATCCTTATTCAATGGTGGAACAGAACTGGCAAAACAGATAAAAATCATGTCATTTTCTCTTATAATATCGTCTTTCGGTGGACAGCCAAGAGCTTTGTTAGCCAGAGAACTTAGATTTGATGTAATATCCAGGATAACAATCCTGTCAGCTATTTTTAATTTTGTGTTCGCAGTCTTCTTAAGCTACGTCTATCGTTCCCCCTGGTGTGTTGCCGTTTCACTGTTGGTTTCCTCATCTATTAGTAGCGTATTGTATATATATTCAAGCAAAGGCTTGAGAGATATTAAGTTACAGTTCTTTACTTTGAAGGAAATAAAAAAACATGTCAGCTACGGTTCTCAGTTGGTCATGGACTCTATCATTAATCAGATAAGCGTGAATACATATCCTGTACTAATGGCACGCTTAATAAGTTTGACTGCTATCGGTGGATATAATATATCCTACAACATTAGCGTGGCGCTTTTTGAAAAATTGAATCCTGTTTTATCACATGCGTTATTTCCAGCTTTTTCCAAGATACAAAATGATGCAGTATCTCTGAAAAAAACTTTTCTAAAAGTAACTATGTTTTCGTCTTTGGTGAATTTCCCGATGTTATTGGGAATGATGTTAATTTCAGACTATGTAGTGACTGTTTTTTTTGAGCAGAAATGGCAGTTCATCACCCCTATTGTACAGATTTTATGTTTGGTTGGGGCGGCGCGATCCCTTGATGTGCCTGTTATCTCTGTCTTGCTTGCTAAAGGGCAAATGTACAGAAATGTTTACCTGGGAGTATTTAAGTTAGCGCTTGGTATTCCTTTAACATGGTTTCTGGGTAAACAATATGGTCTTACAGGGATAGTGTTTTCATTCTTATGTATTCAAATAGTAAATCTTGTTATGGGATATTTTTTCCAGGTTAGACCCTGTTTAAATATCAAAGTAAAGAGTTACATCTATGCCGTCTTCGTACCGCTTATACACACTTTACCTATGCTTGTAACGGGTTACCTGTTGATTCTTTTTTTAACTATTACCTCTCCTATTTTGTCAATGGTTGTGATTATTTTTTCATGTATGTCTGTATACATTGCTTCTATACTCACCTCTCCAGTAAAAGAGATAAAGGAATTTAACGCAATCGTTCTAAACAATATACTGAGGAATAAATGATGTTATTATCAATAATCATACCATGTTATAACTGTGAGTCAAATATCGAAAAATTGCTTCTCTCAATAAAAGAGCAGCTTAATGAAACCGTACAACTAGTGTTGATTAATGATGGCTCATGGGACGCAACGCATGACATAATAACTAAATTTACAAGTGACAACCCCTCTATAAAAATAAAATACATTAATAGTATTAATCAGGGGGCGGCAAAAGCCAGATCAACGGGCTTAAATTACGCAGAGGGAGATTATGTATTCTTCTGTGATTCAGATGATATGATTTCTGCTAATTTCATATCGGTTTTTACAGAGTTAAGTAATGATAAACCGGATATGATATATTTTTGCTCTACGGTATTAGATTCGCAAGGAAACAGGTTTAAAAAGGTACATTTTCCATTAGCATACATCGAAAGCAATAGTAACGAAGTTTTTAATTATCTTTTGAAGAAAGGGCAGTGGACAGCTGCTGTATGGACTTATATTTTCCGGAAAGATCTCGTATTGAAATCTGGCGCTATATTTACAGACAGAAAGGTACATGAAGATCACTTATTCACGCTGAGACTTCTCGCTGGTAGTGAAAAAATATCAATATGTAATTCTGAGCTTTACTTTCAGAATGTGACTTCAGGTTCACTTACTAAATCCCCTAAAAAAATTGATTATTTAACTGAGCGTTATAAGTCTTATAAAGAGGCCAGGGAAGATATCATTTACAAATTCAGTCAGGAAAGCATTGTTCTTTATGATCGATGGTCTATGTCTTCGCTACTGCAAATATTAAAAGAAAATAAAAAAATGGTGTTTCAGGGGATAATGCATACAGCTATATATCGAGTATTGTGGAAGGAAAAATTAGTGATTTTAGATTTTGTTAAAAGCAAAGTTAAAAAAAAAATCACGAGATCTAAGAGCCTATCCTAATAGGGATTATCGTATAATGGGTAATGATGCCAATTTGTTGATTTCGCATTTTCACTGACGCCAGGATCACCTGATGTTACAAGGATTGAATGGCTACAGATTCAAATGGTCACCAACAGGTTGGCAGCATTACTATTTGCCGTTATAGGCTAATTTTATGGTCTTTCTG
>NZ_JBMAXV010000094.1:0-3973 GCF_048589245.1 Klebsiella sp. 10982 | reverse complement strand
ACCCAGATCTAATCCAGGAGCTTTTTTGATTTCTCTTTATGCCTTATAATATCGCTCTAACCTTTAAGGAGATTGTCTATGGTTTTCTGTCATTTTCATCGAACATGCGTTCGTTCCATAAAAATGCATAACTTTCAATTGGTAAAATGGAGTTATTGGTGCTAACTAGTATTAAATCACAAGCTGTTAGGTATGTATTCGTTGGTTTGGCGAACACAGCTTTGACGGCAGCGGTTATATTCAGCTTGATGCAGTTCGGCGTTGGCATCTACCTATCTAATGTCTCCGGTTATGTCGCGGGCATTCTTTTTAGCTTCATTATGAACGTAAGATTCACATTCTCTACTTCATTGAGCTTAATAAAGTTCATCAAGTTCCTATCAGTCTGCGCAATTTGTTATATTTTTAATCTAGTAGCGATGAAATTCTTTTTAACACTCATGCCCCAGCATGTTTATACCGCGCAATTTATAGGCATGTTTTTTTACACAGCAATAGGTTTTATCCTTAATAAATTTTGGTCTATGAAATGAATGAGATTAATATGGACATTATGAAGTCAAAATCACCATCACTCGCAATTGTAGTGCCATGTTACAACGAAAAGGACGCGTTCCCTTTCTGTTTGGATGGTTTAACGTCAGTATTATCAAACCTCATTTCCAAAGGAAAGATTAGCGATAAGAGTTATATTCTTTTTGTAGATGATGGAAGCAGAGATGATACCTGGGAACAAATTAAGGCCGCATCCTGCAAAAATTCTTTTGTCCGAGGATTAAAATTATCAAGAAACCGAGGACACCAGATAGCCCTAATGGCGGGATTATCAAACGCTGATACAGACGTAACTGTTAGTATTGATGCAGACCTGCAAGATGATATAAGTTGCATTGAAAAAATGATCGACAAATACCACGAAGGATTTGAGATTGTTTATGGAGTACGCGATAACAGGGACAGTGATTCAGTCTTTAAAAGAACCACAGCAAATAAATTCTACTCGCTAATGAGTTGGTTAGGGGTAAATCAGGTTCCCAATCATGCGGATTTCAGACTACTGGGGCGCACTGCGCTTTCGGCTCTGAATAAGTTTAAAGAGCAAAATGTTTATTTAAGAGGGCTTATCCCCCTTCTTGGCTATAAATCTACTAATGTTTATTATAGTAGGGATGAAAGGGTCGCGGGCGAATCGAAGTATCCTTTAAAAAAAATGCTCTCGCTGGCGCTGGAAGGAATAACTTCCCTTACAATTACTCCATTGCGTATGATCGCTATGGCTGGCATTGTTACATGCTTAATATCATCAATTGCAGCCATCTATGCAGTCATTGAGAAATTGCAGGGGGACACTGTTGCTGGGTGGACTTCAGTCATGATTGCCATTTTCTTCCTTGGTGGTGTTCAAATGCTCTCTCTGGGTATTATTGGTGAGTATATTGGGAAAATTTATATGGAAAGTAAAAACAGGCCAAAATTCTTTATCGAAGAGAAAGCAGGTGGTGAAAATGAGATATAATAAGCCCCTATCAATTATTTTATTATTCATGATTTTGTTGGTGGTGGTTATCCAAACCAGCATATTTATAGCTCATGAACAGAACATTTACTATTGGGATTTCAATGGATACTGGAGAATGTGGGAAGAGTTTTGTGCCACATTCCCTAATGAGCCTATCAACTCAATAAGGACAGTCTTTCACTCTATTAGACATGATGACTATAACTCTCTTCCTGTCGCCATCACGTCATGGTTCTATCTTTTTAATTTACCTTCACGGCTGTCTTATATAACTTCATTGGCTGTGATGTATCTTTTCCCTACAGTAATACTCTTCCATTTACTGTGTAAACGTTTTTCTGATAATCACTCTTTTGGCTGGTTGTTACTTTCTTGCATTTTACCTTTAACCTTTGTGGCTTTTTGGGCCCCAACGCTTAAAGGATATCCTGATATATCAGGCTTAATCCCAATAATTGCTGCATTACTATATGTTTCGAGCAGTGATTTCGGTGATAAGGTTAAAATTAAAAAAGCCCTTGTGACTGGATTACTTCTGTGGTCTCCATTCTTATTGAGAAGATGGTACGCATATACGGTTGTATCATTGTATATATCATTACCTGTGCTTAATTATTTCCTCTACAATAATGCCAAGCATAGCTTTGGTCGCGTGGCCATCATTATCAAAAATTTTTTCGTTGCTGGTATTTTCTCCGTATTGCTTACCTTGATATTTCAGGGTGCATTAATTAAGAGAGTAATTGCAACTGACTACGCCACAATATATTCTGCTTATCAGTCCTCTCTCAGTCATTCCATTGAAAATCTTTATAATGATATCGGTTTATATCTATTCCCCTTTGTAATCATTGGATTGCTTTCCATTTTTCGGAGTAAAGACCGTAATGATAAAATCCTTATCATATTCTCAGCTTTTAACTTAGTATTTAGTTTTTTCTTATTTACAAGAACACAAAGCCCCGGCGTACAACACTGCCTTCCTTTTGCTCTTTGGGCGTTAATAATCGCCACCTTGGGATTAAAAACGTTATTGCATCTTGCTACCAGCAAAACTTATCAATATTCAATGCTCATTGCCGTCACTGGTTTATGTTTTTTTATTAACTACACTTCGCTATTTAGCGCAAAACAATATACAACGATTGACAAGTTGTTGCCTATCAAATCGTTGCCTATACACGTAGATAATTTCAACAATTACGTTACTCTCGTTAAAAATATTGAATCGCTTACACAGGGAAATGAAAAAGTCACGATACTTAGTTCAAGTTCAGTACTTAATGACGATATGATAAATACCATTTCCTACCGGAAATTAACAGGGAAAATAGCATATGCTTCTCAAGTTGATCTCAGAGATGGTATTAATATTGAATCTTTACTCTCGAAATATTTTGTTGTAGCGGATCCGATACAAACACACCTGACACCGGATGGGCAAAGGGTAATTACCATACCAGCAAATGAAATTCTTTCAGGTGACGGAATTGGTGCTGCTTTCAGGAGAATAGGCCCTGCCTATAAACTGTCGGATGGAGTTACTGCATACATTTATGAACGAACGCGTTCCTATACCGATAAAGAGATTAAAAACTTTTTTTCACTTTTCTACAAGCATTACCCTCAATGGGAACAAGTATATGGGAAAGGGCTTTACTATCCGTTTCTTTCAGCAAGTGTAGTTGTTGGTGATACCTGGGGTAAATTTACCATCTCCGATAATGGTGAAATCGATGCCCATCCAGGAGACAACACCCCTACCACAGCGAAATGGATACTAACTGGAGTTAACACGCTTGTTTTTGACTCTTACAACACGACGTGTAGTAATGCTGATGGTGTGGACATAAAAATTAGCAACGATGAAGGAAAATCTAGTAATGTTTATATTAAAAACGGCAGTAGTGGAATCATGGATGTTGAGGAATTTTCAGGTAAAGAATCAACCATTGAAATTCTCAAACACGAATACTCTGCTTGTGACTCTATTAAAATAACCGCAAAATAACTCCTACCCCCTTACTTAAATAAGGGGGTATTCTCTCAGTTTACTGTAGATATATTCTCACTCAGTTAATAAATATCATCACAAACCAATACATCACATCTATCTAATTATACCCGGTATATATTTTATCTAAAATAGTTCCCCTCCGCCATCAACTCAATACAACAAATCGCATCCTGTCGGCATACTCATTCTATTTGCCACTACTAATTTTTAAATCATAATACAGCTCGCTTAATCATTTTATTCAGTTTTGCGTCGCACCGGCAGAAGCTTCCCCGAGAATAACGCGATATCCAGCACGCCGAAGAGAGGCCATGAGGCGCAATCACGATATCCTCATCATAGACGATATGATCATACTGACGGAGTCCCCTTAAATCGAGGCTGTTTAACGCGCTACGCCGGGAGGTCTTGTTTCACGGATAGGGCAGACGCTCACC
>NZ_JBMAXV010000093.1:0-4155 GCF_048589245.1 Klebsiella sp. 10982 | reverse complement strand
CATGACAAAGTCATCGGGCATTATCTGAACATAAAACACTATCAGTAAGTTGGAGTCATTACCCGTTTTTGGATCGAATGCGCCGAGGTGTTCGCCATCACTGGCGCGGTACCCTTCAAGCTCACCGTGCTGGGAATCCTTACTTTCAGCAATCTACTCCTTCCCACATAAGGAAGAATGCCTCAATTTAACAAAACTTCTTGTCTTTCTATTTTTTTGAAAGACATTCGCAAATTGTTTCGATTTCAATCACACCATGGTCGTCCTATCATTTATCACATCAGGGCAACAACGCCCCATACAGAACAAAATGACATAAGGAATACGACCATGAAATCCATCAAAACTTTAGTTGCTGTTGCAGCCCTTTCCATGATGTCTTTCGGCGCTTTCGCTCAAAGCGTAACCGCCTGCGCCTCCACCATTGACGGTGCAGAAGCGAAAATTGCAGCTCAGGCTAAAAAAGCTGGCGCTTCTTATAAAATCACTGAGTCCAATTTCAACAACGGCGTCCACATGACAGCCACGCTGACCAAATAAGAATGGTCGCTGAGGGAACAGCCGGAACGGGCCGCTGAGTGCGGCCTTTCTGCCCCGCAGACATAAAAAAACCACCTTCACAGGTGGTTTTTTTATGTCTGCGGCACGGCAGTATTTACCATAACATCTGTTGCCCGCAGCGCTCCGGACAGGTTCGACACGAACGGGGCGGCAGTCAGGTAAAACCGGCAACAAACCACCCGATACACCGCCCCGTTCGTGACAGATAAATTTTACCCGGCTGCATGACCATGCAGCCAGATGCATACGGTCTGATTTCAGGCCAGAACCCGGATGAACGCCTTAAAAACAGGAAAATGCTTCTCCAGCCAGTCCCAGATCTCCAGCGCCATGTACAGGCAGTTCAGCACCGTCTCAATCACGTTAAACAGTCTCATAATCCCTCCGTTGTATAGGCTGTGATGTTTTCATCACGACCGTATTTAGCGGGAAATTTATGAGCCCCTTCTTCGTGCGGGTTGTCACTGGATGCGCTCAGTCAGCCCAGCGTCGGACCGTTATAGCTCCGCTGACGGGAACGGGTTTCCGCCAGCTCTTTTTCGTGCTGTCGCTGCTCGTATGCCCGTTCGGCGGCCACCGCCATTTCATGCCGCTGCACTACTGGCTCAAACGCTGTAACTGCCTGCTCAAGTTCGCCACCTGCTGACTCAAGCGCGTGACGCGCTCGTTCAGCACCGCGTTCTCCCGTTGCATAAGACCAGACATCTTCTGCCATTCCGCGAAGGCGCTCTCCCACTCGTCCAGCCTTTGCGAGTAGTCCTGATGTAGCTGCTCTAATGCGGTCAGCAACTGTTTTTCCAGATCCGTCATGGGCTATTTCCTCTCCAGTACCATCCAGTTCCCCTTTTCCCCGTAAGCTCCCGCTTTCGGGTTCACTTTGACGCAGGACAGTTTCTGCTCCCCGCAGAGCGACAGCTGCACGCCGTGGTTCTTCTCCGACAGCATGGCCTGCGTCCGCTCCTGCGCCCGGATAGTCTGGTAATTCGCGGTGATCTGCTGCCCCTGCCACCACAGAATGCTCCCGCTCGTGGCGATCAGCAGCACCGAGACCAGGGTGATGGTCAGCCACGTCCGGCCGACCATACGCAGCACGCTCAGCCGGTTCGACTGCATCGCCGCGGTCATACCCTGCTCGTGGGCGCTGATGGCGTCGCTGATTCTCTTCGCGCTTGCGCTCAGTTCCGCTTTTACAGACTGCTCGTGCTCGCTGAATGCGGCTTTCAGCATCTCGCCGGTACTCTGCTGCTGCACTTTCGATTGCTGCTCCAAGTCCTTCGCCAGCGCTAAAAGACTGCTCATAAATGGCTCCCTTCAGTCGGATGTTTCGCCCCCCGTCCGGGTCGGCAATGCTGATACTGTTTTTTGTCGTGCGGACCACCTCAAAACCTGCCGCTGTGAGCGCCCCTGTGACGTCCTCGCGCGTTTTCAGCTCCCCGGATGAGGCCAAGGCCAGCAAACCCCGTGTAATCGCCTGAGCGGCTTCCAGCTTCGTTTCCGGCAGGGCGGACGGTGTGACCAGTAGCCGCCGGTTCTCCGGGGCGTTTGGATCATGCAGCCCCAGTCTGCCGTTCACCACGGTCTGCCAGGCATCGATGCGCGGCCGGTCGGCGCGATCGTAATACGGCTGCAGGCGCTTCCCGGTCAGCAGTTCAGTGTTGGGGATCAGGAAATTCAGCTCCAGCCGCCCCTTGTCGGTGTGCTCCACCCACAGAATGCTGTACTGGTCTTTATCAAGCCCGGGCATCAGAACCCGCTCAAAGCTGGCCATGATCTGCTCCCGCTGCCCGGGTGGCAGCTCCGCCTCCGCGAACGACAGCACGCCGGAGGTGTACTTCTTCGCATACGGCGAGGCATCGATAAGCTCCCGGACTTCCTCCGGTTTTCCCTGCAGCACGGTCGCCCCCTCGCGCTGCCGGTCTTTTCCCAGCAGGTAATCCACCGGGCCGGCGCCACCACCGCGCCCCCGGGGATGGAACTTAACGATCATCATCCCCCCCTTTTTCCAGCACCGCATGCCGCAGCCGCTCCAGTCCCGCGTCGATTGCCATCAGGGCGGCCACGATCTGCACTCGGTCATGACCGGCACCGCCGGCATTCACTTTCCGGGCGATCTGGTTCAGGTTGTTACCCATACCGGCAAGCTGCCGCAGCAGCGCCGGCGATATCGATGGCAGTCTGCCGGCACGCGCCGGCTTCTCACCGAGGCAGGTCTGACGCATCCACGCCGCGAGCTGCTTGCCGTCGCACCGCTCGAGCAGCCGCCGGTGTTCGTCTTCCGTCACCCACATCGTGAGCATCTTGTTGCGTTTGTCTGCCAGAGTAGCCTCCTGATAACACCGGGACGGGCGGGAAATGTTTCCCGGGCGGCACGGTGTTGGACAAGCCGCAGGCGCGTCAGTGGTTTTTAGCGGGTTTCGGGGCGCAGCCCTGAACCAGTCACGTAGCGCTAGCGGAGTGTATACTGGCTTAATATGTTGGCATGAGTGCGGGATTCAGGGAAGTGCTTCATGTGGCAGGAGAAAAATGCGGGCGGAACGCGTAAGTGCTGAATGCCGGTTCCGGGGAAATGACGCCTCCTCGCTCACTCGGTCGCTCACGCTCCGGCCGTTCGGCTGCGGCGGGCGTTGCCTACGCTTACACAACAGACTCATACCTTATCCACAGAATCAGGGGATAACGCATCACAGAACATGTGCGCAAAAAAAAGAAAGGACGAAAAGGCCGCGCCGCAGGCGCTTTTTCCATAGGCTCCGCCCCCCTGACGGAGTTCACATAACAGACGCTTTTTTTGTGCATCTGTGGGAGCCGTAAGGCTCAACCATGAATCCGCCAGCGGTGACGAAACCCGACGTGGCTTAAAGATCATCACCGTTTCCGGTGAATCGCTCCCTCCTGCGCCCCCACGTTCCCGCCATATCGGTTACCGGATACCTTTCCGCCTTTCTCCCTTACGGGACACGTGGCGCTTTCTCATAGCTCACGTCTTCTGGTATCTCGGGCCAACTTAGGCAGTTCGCTCCGGGCCGGGCTGTATGCAGGAACCCCCCTTTCAGCCCGACTGCTGCGCCTGTTCCGGTAACTGTTCTCTTGGGTCCAACCCGGAAAGACACGATAAATCGCCACTGGCAGCAGCCACTGGTAACTGAAATGTGCGAGATATGTTTCGAAGAGTTCTTGAAGTGGTGGCCTGACTGCGGCTACACTGGAAGGACAGATTTGGTGACATGTCTCGCACAAGACTGTTACCACGGTTCAGAAACTTGCCGGTTTACTGAACCTTCGAAAAACCACCTTGCCGGGTGGTTTTTTCGTTTACAGGCAGCAGATTACGCGTAGAAAAAAAGGATCTCAAGAAGATCCTTTGATCTTTTCTACTGAACCGCGATTCCCGTCAGCTCAGAGGAGGATGATGGTGCCACCGTCCCGCCCTGAACATCCCGGATATAGTTTGCCTGACATGCGACAATAAGAAAGCCAGAAACTATCAATATAAAAAGAAAAATAGTCTTTACCTTTTTCATATACTTTCCCTGTATTTAAAGACTCCAGCATTCATCCCTGAATACCGGAAGTCTGTATTTCAACTCATCCTTG
>NZ_JBMAXV010000092.1:0-4345 GCF_048589245.1 Klebsiella sp. 10982 | reverse complement strand
TATGTCCCAATCCCTTATCCGCTTACCTGAAGTTCAGCGCAGAACCGGCTATAGCAAGGCTTGGATCTATCGACTCATGGCTGAGCAACGTTTCCCCTCATCCATAAAGATTGGTTCTCGAGCAATCGCTTTCATTGAAAGCGAAATTGATGAATGGATTAGTGAGCGCATTGAATCGTCACGCAGCCAAACGAACTGAGATTCCGTGAGCAGAGATAATTTGCGAGAGTTTGCACTTCGGATCTCGCAGAATAAATTTGTCGCGACAGCTCACTAAACAATTCAAAAAGGTTAATGCCATGAAGAACAATTATGCCCGTCTGGGGCAGGGCTTCGCTCACCCTAAAAACTCCTTGCCTTGTTATTCAACTGAAGGGTATGCTTTAAAAGCACCAGCAAAATCTGGTGCCAGGATTGGCGTCCTGAATGACTGTATGGCGACACATGACGCGCCAAGCGTCTTTTTTTGTGCCGTTGATCCGTCTCACCTATTTTCACGCGTTGTGGTTCAAAACCGCTCTGCTAGCAAAATTATGGTGGGCTGGGTGGGGGCGGAGAAATCCGCGCCGGAGTCCATACAGTCCGGTTACGCCAACCCTGCTCAGTCCACCACCAGTGAAATTGGCGTTTCCGGTGGTGGTTATCTAGACCACTGTATGGAGGCTGCCACATGGCTACTACCCCAACCCAAAAACTGCCCAAATTCACCTGGCTTTTCCTCGGTACGCCGAAAGGCCGGACCTGCACTCCCGTTGTTATCCGCATCGTTGCCGACAGTGAGCAAGAAGCCCGCGAGTTTTATTCCCGCTGGGATCTTATCTTTGCCGCCAAAATTCGCTCTGAATGTTCGCTTTATCAATACAGCAGCGGCGCGTTTGAACTGGATGTTGCGAAATTGGGAGGTAGCCATGTTTAACCTCCAGACCCTGACAGCTAAAGCCCGTGAGCTGCGCGGCAACGTGGTAAAAGCCACTACCACGAAAGGCACCCGCACCATGACCCCCGTTTACGAACGGGAAGAGCAGCGCAAACTGCGCGAGCGCATCCAGCAGACCCAGCCGGACTGGGTTTTACTCTGGTGGGATATTGCGACCGTTACCGGCTGGCGTACCAGTGACGTGTGCAACTTCCGTTACTCGTGCATCAACTGGGAAACCGGCATTGCAACAATCATCGTAGCGAAGCAGACCAAAGCAGCAGAAGCCAGAGCGACCCGAAAGGGGATCGAGATTGTTCGCCAGCATCGTAAGGACGCTGCCCGGCTTGCTGGCGATCACATTGGGTACATGCACTGGGATAGCGTGACCTGCGACGATCTGGCCGCCGGTATGACGGAAGAAGAACAGGCGATCGTGTTTGAGCTGGTGGCAAAGGCTGAGGTTAAGCATGATACCAAACAGCTGCCGCCGGGCATCATCAAACGACTGCGTGAACGCATGGAGCGCAATCTTATCGGTGACGACCTGGTATTTTCACGCAGCCAGATTGAAAGTAACCGTTGCCAGTCTCTGGAAGGTAGCGTTAGCCGTCAGACGATCTGGAAGAAACTGCACAACGTCATGGTGTGGTTTACCCGCGTAGTAAACACGCGTCTGCGCCTGAGCGCCTATTCCAGCCGCAAAATTGCCGCCTTTAATCTCATGTCCGCCGGCGGCGAACAGGGCTTGCTGGTCGCCTCTGAAATGCTCGGACACAGTAACCCGGCAATCACCCGGACTTATCTCCAGCTGGGGAGCAAGGCCGCGGCTATCCAGACACGCCTCGCTATGGAGGTGAATGCATGACAAAGCCAACTCAAAACGAATCCATTGCCATGCTGACGACCAGCGCAGGCCAGGCGCTTGAATACAGCCGTCAGGCGCTTGCCGTTCTCGATATGTGGATAAACACCCTGGCGCCGGATGATGAAATGGAAAGCTTTCGTGTCGCGGCGGTTCACGGCCTGGTCAGTCAGGCATCGGAATATCTGGTGAAAGTCAGGGAGGTCAGACCATGCCCGCTATTTATAATCTGGTGCGCTGTAGCGATGGCAAAACTGTATTCAGTTTTCCGGCCGGCGGCCGCTATCTGGTGGACACGTCGAACGGGTTGCAGTCGATGCGCCCCCTTATGGACGACGAGATCCTTTTCACGGTGGAGAGTGCCGCGCGCTTTCTGAAGAAGATTGGTTATTAGGTAATCCCACCAGCGGCGTGAGGTAAAAAATATGACGATTAAAATTTCCGGCTTAGCTGCTGGTGGCCGCGCTCACCCTGAAATCAGGCCGGGCGATAAATGGAAGGACAGCCGGGGCAGCATCGTAATTATCGAAAGTTACCGATTCGACAGAGTGACATATTGCCGCGAGGGGTACAGCTCACCGTGTTTTTGCACGCCAGAAAGACTGGCGCGGGAATTTGAATTTATTTCTTCTGCGCCGGGCACCGGTGGAAGAGATATCGATCGAATTATGCGGGTGCAGGGCATCGAACGAATTCGGGTTATGCGGGAAATCATCAGGGAGCGAGGGAACAGAAAATGAAGAATGCACCAAACCTTAAAAAGCAGCCGGCGGATCTCATGGAGGAGTCAATCATCTTTGCCGGCGCCGATGCCTGGACTTTCGCCAAAGCATGGCAGGAAATGAACCCGATTGGCGATACGGTGCCGCCGGTTGTGCTGGATAAAAAGCAGCTGGCAGAGCTGGAGAATATCCGCATTGTGGATGATGGCCGGCTCTATGCGCGGGTTTGCCGCGGCGGGCATCTGACCGAACGGCAGATAACCATTCTCGCGACAAAGCTGGCGGTGGCCGGCGTGGAGCGCGCGCAATTCTACTCTGAAGGTTATCAGCTTCTGGAGGACTGGACGCCGCAGCTGCCGCGCCTCAAAGCCGATGCGGAAGCCGGCAAAAGTATGGTGATCGGCAAACCGCTGACGGATGTAAACCTCCGCGACCTGGCTGATAACGAAAAGGCGCTCATACTGGCCGCGCGTTACACCGGCATTGCAATCAACGAAAACAGCGAGGGCGTGTACGTCTACCGCGCCGGCATTTGGGAGAAAACGTCTATGCTCGAGCTGAGCCGCGAAATGGTGGCTATCTACAACGAGAACAAAACCAACTTCAGCAAGCGCGCGATCAACAACGTTATCGACGCCCTGAAAATCGTTATCCCGGTGATGGGGGAGCCGCGGCGGAGCCTGATCCCCTTTGCAAACGGTGTCTACGATATGGAAACCGGCATTTTCTCCGAACACAGCCAGGACAACTGGCTAACCAATCATAACGGCGTGACCTACACGCCAGCGGTACCGGGCGAAAACCTCCGCGACCACGCGCCGAACTTCCATAAATGGCTAAGTTACGCATCAGATAGAGACGCAATTAAGATGCAGCGCATCGCTGCAGCGCTCTTTATGGTGCTGGCGAACCGGTACGACTGGCAGCTGTTCCTCGAGATAACCGGTGAGGGCGGTAGCGGGAAAAGTGTCTTTACCCATATCGCTACGATGCTGGCCGGTGCGCATAACACCGCCAGCGGGAACATGGCGGCGCTCGACAGCGCGCGCGGGCGGGCGCAGTTCGTCGGGAAAAGCATGATAACGCTTCCTGATCAGCCCAAATATTCAGGAGAGGGTACCGGGATAAAAGCGATAACCGGCGGGGATGCCGTGGAGATCGACCCGAAACACGAGCACCAGTACACCGCCGTTTTGCGGGCGGTGGTTGTGGCCACGAACAACACGCCGATGATTTTCACCGAACGTGCCGGCGGCGTTTCCCGGCGACGCGTAATTTTCCAGTTTAACCGGCGCGTCAGCGAGGAGGATAAAGATCCCGACCTGGCAGAAAAGATATCCGCTGAAATTCCGGTGGTGGTTCGTCGGCTGCTGGCGAACTTTGCGAACCCGGAAAAAGCGCGGGCGCTGCTGCTGGAGCAACGGAACAGCGAAGAAGCACTGGAGGTGAAGCAGAAAACGGATCCGCTTTATGCCTTCTGCGCGCATCTTGAGCGGCTGGCTGATTGTGCGGGAATGATGGTAGGAAACCGCAATCCGCCTCACTATCCGCGAATTTATCTCTATCACGCTTACCTGGCATTCCTGGAGGCCAACGGTTTCGACAAGCCGCTGACGCTGAATAAATTCGCAGAGGGGATGGAAAGCGCGATGAGGGAGTTTAATCACGAGTACCGTAAGGAACGGAGAGCCCGTGGCATGGTGACCAACGTTGAACTTTCAGAGAGTGCGGAAGACTGGTTACCTCAGACGCATCCTGTAGCCGGTCATAAAGAATGAAGTTCAGATAAATATGGAGAAAGGTATACATGGTATACATCGAGAGAATAATTTATATATAAAT
>NZ_JBMAXV010000091.1:0-4479 GCF_048589245.1 Klebsiella sp. 10982 | reverse complement strand
ACCAGTATAGTAACATTGTTTTTTTTCAAATCCAGGCAGAACGTGAATTAATCAAATGGCTTCTCTTGCCTGTGCGTGGAACTTCGTTTACTGTTTTCGAAAATAGCCAGTGTTTTTGAACATGCCCCGGAGCGTCGTTGTTGAAAAGCCCAAATGCGCACAGTAGCCTGAGAGAAACCTATCTCCTGAAGTTCAGAAAGTGCAGTACGACTGAAACCCTTGACCGAGTGTTTGAGCGTATCCTGGATAAATTAAATGATGAAGGTGGGGATATAAATAAGATAACCAGCCTGAACGGAGCTTATGATCACCGCAGGGCTGAGATCTACATGAAAAAAAACTATGACAAAATACCTGCTTCCGTGTGGCATCTCATCCCCGATGAGATATGAATAATGTAATTAGACGCTGTTATTCCAGGTTTGATAAAAACGGATGATGTAGAATTCCTTTACTCATTTTTAACGAGGAATATACATGCGACGTAATGCACAAAAATGGATCCCGTTTGGATTTGATACGGATTCAAATAAAATTGTTGATATCGCCAGCGTTGAAAATGGGCTTTCGTGTAACTGTATCTGCCTCATCTGTGGGACCTCCCTGATTGCCAGGCAGGGTCAAAATAAAAAATGGCATTTTAGCCACAGCACAGAAGTAAAAGGGGTTTGTAGTGAGCTCACACTACAACATATAAAAAAATACATAAAGGTGAAAATACAGGAAAAAAAATACCTTGCTCTCCCTCATCTTCTGCAGGGTAAGGAGAAAGGGATAGTTAACCTCAAAAATCTCGCTGGTGGTGGGATTGTTTGTGGCCTTAATGCTGACCTCACAGGGATATGTAACGATACGATAATCGGGATATTTATTAATGATACGTCGGAGGATATCCAGCCAAATCCAGACCTGTTAGCGCAAACAGACCAGCTGGCGCTGGTGGAGATCGATGCCGTTCGGATTGAAAGTATCATCGCTCCATATCGTGAGAATGGGGAAGGCATAAAGATGATGGATGCGATAGAAAAGTTACTTTTCGTTTCTGAGGAAGCGAAAAAATGGATCTACCATCCTATGATGAAGAAGGTTAAACACCATACTTTACACCAGTACCGGCGTGAGCTGTCTACCAGTGGAAATCAGATCCTTGCTTTAATTCCTCATGAACTTCCGATAAGCATGAACGCTCTCCCATCCTCCCCGGCACAGCAGTGGCATCACCTTCGAGCCACGATTAACCTTCTTTGTCGCCTGAGCCGTTCTGATATCCCTCAAGGCAGTATTGCCTTTGAAGAACTGGTTTATTATATCCCCCGGCTTCTGGAAGCATCTGAATCTATCAATGTTGCCGCTTACGAACGATGGTATGACTTCTATATACGCAAAAAAGGAGAGGGTGTACTGAATGAGGCTGAAATTGAATTTTTGTCTTTTATAGTGAAAATCATTAACTGGAACTTGTCCATACATAACCTTCCCACCTTCGATAGCAAGCAGGCCTTTCGGGATTGGTTTTTGCTAAATGATCCTAACAAGTCGCTATAGATCAATCTGTTTCTGCCCCGGGTTAAACCGGGCCTCCTGTACCGCTGGATGTGTGCTGTTTGGTTAAAATTCTTTTCATGCCAGCCGGGCGTATATCACGCTGCAGCAGGTCACGGCGATTTTAATGTCGACTGTAGTCGCTGGTAGTGTCAAAGCTGGCGGGTAAACGGGGTCGGTGGAGGGGAATCATTCTCAACGCTGGCGGGTAAACGGATCCGCTACCGTTGCTTATTCTCAACGCTGGCGGGCAAACGGGGGCGCTGACGGTGCTTATCCTCAACGCTGGCGGGTAAACGTGACCGCTGACGGTGCTTATCCTCAACGCTGGCGGGTAAACGGATCCGCTGACTGTGCTCATCCTCAACGCTGGCGTGTAAACGTGACCGCTGACGGTGCTCATCCTCAACGCTGGCGGGTAAACGTGACCGCTGACGGTGCTTATCCTCAACGCTGGCGGGCAAACGGGGGCGCTGACGGTGCTTATCCTCAACGCTGGCGGGCAAACCGGGTCGCTGACGGTGCTCATCCTCAACGCTGGCGGGTAAGCGGGGTCGCTGCAGGTGCTATCCTCAACGCTGGCGGGCAAACGGGGCTGCTGCAGGTGCTCATCCTCAACGCTGGCGGGTAAGCGGGGCCGCTGCCGGTGCTCATCCTCAACGCTGGCGGGTAAACGGGGCCGCTGACGGTGGCTATCCTCAACGCTGGCGGGCAAACGGGGCTGCTGCAGGTGCTCATCCTCAACGCTGGCGGGTAAACGGGGCCGCTGCCGGTGCTCATCCTCAACGCTGGCGGGTAAACGGGGCCGCTGACGGTGGCTATCCTCAACGCTGGCGGGGAAAGTGGGCCGCTGCAGGTGCTCATCCTCAACGCTGGCGGGTAAGCGGGGCCGCTGCCGGTGCTCATCCTCAACGCTGGCGGGTAAACGGATCCGCTGCCGGTGCTCATCCTCAACGCTGGCGGGTAAACGGGACCGCTGCCGGTAGTCATCCTCAACGCTGGCGGGTAAGCGTGGCCGCTGCCGGTGCTCAACCTCAACGCAGGCGGGTAAATGGGGCCGCTGACGGTGGCTATCCTCAACGCTGGCGGGGAAAGTGGGCCGCTGCCGGTGCTTATCCTCAACGCTGGCGGGTAAACGTGACCGCTGACGGTGCTCATCCTCAACGCAGGCGGGTAAACAGGGGCGATACCAGTGACCATCCTCAACGCTGACGGGTAAGCGTGGTCGCTGCTGGTGGTCATCTTCAACGCTGGCGGGTAAACAGGGCGCTGCTGGTGTAAAGCCTCATTCCTGGAGGGTAATTACCTGGTTCGGTTTGCTGCGTTAGCTAAAAACCCGAACTCTTAAAATTACACTCTGGAGTCAGTGTGTAATGTAAATGACTGATTTTACCTAAATAACTCAGGTAACTTTTTTGTTTCGACTAAGAATGACCAGTACATAATCCCCACGATTTTTTTCTATCGTGTATTTTAAAAAACCAGCTTCATCCAGTTGCTCTAACGCTTTTTTTATCGTCGCATTCTGAGCACCTTTGTGTGAAGTCAGCTGCAACCGTTCTCTTAAGCGGTCGAATCCAATGCGATAAAAATGGTCAGGTAATTCAACTAGATAAAGATACAGTGCCTGGGCTGATTCTTTTCGAGACAGGGTCTTCAATATTTTTAAGTAAAGTCGGGTCTTCCCGTCGACACGATACAGAGTATTCAAATCCGGATTTGGCCTGATAATGACCTCATCGGTTCCCTCATCATAGTAAGAAGTAGACACCAGGCTCATGTCGATCTTTACTTTTTTCCCTTCTACTGTTGAGTTTTTGATGAACTGGAAATGGGTGTGCTGGATCCGTGTCAGTGAGTCGCTAAAACGTTTCCTTAACCTTGAATCAACTCGTTTTGTAGCAAGCCCACAACTGAAAGCAAAATCAATAAAATTGACCCTAACAGTCCCATCAGGCTCAAGAAATGTGTTGGCGAGTGTGTCCACGATCCCTAGCCAGACTTTGAAATCCGTATCCATATCAAGCCTGGGCCCAAAAATACTAATCTTTTCGTACCCCTCTCCAGCGATAGAAGAAAGACGACACAACTCAGTCGTTGCATCGATGACATGACCTCGTGCCATAGGGTCACTGCCATCCTTGACTGTCGGAACAAAGACCCCCAATCGCAGTAGCGATTTGGGTTGAATACTCTGTTTTGAGTTAGGAACCAAATGTATAACTTCACCAGAACTTTTATCTTGCTCAGTGATGATTAGCGCTAACTGATTGTTATCATTGGCCATTTTATAAAATCCCGGATGTGGATATTTTTACCAGATTACCCGCTGGCGTTGATAAAATCTACCCTCTGGCGATGATAATTGCCCCGTTAGCGTTGATGGTATACCCTCTGGCGATGATGGTTCACCCGCCAGCAATGATAGAATACCCGCCAGCGTTGACAGAGATGGCCTGAGAGGCCCGTAGTTCAAGGCCTCACTAAAACGTTATTCTTTTATTAGTCCTTTTTGTCCTTTACTTAGCTTTAGTTAAGCTTCTGTTATTATTCTAAGCTGTGGATAAACACCATCATCAATAGTCAACAATCCGGGCAAGACAGAATCACCAGACAGCAAGGGAGAAACTTACCAGAAGCCGGTCAGACACTGTTTGAAACCGGCCGAAGCACCGCCTGAAACCAACCCATTCTTTCTCCATACGACGCTGCAACTGTTTCAGTTCGATCGTTGTTCACTCCTCTACCCGGCATGCAGTATGCAGTGACAAACTGAATTCGTCTGGCCCGACAATAAATTCACCAGCACGCTGTTGGCTGACATTACCATGCTGCCATTTGCCGAAACTGAATCACCCTATCGTTAAGGTTCGCGACTGAGCAGATAGTTCAGAGGAGGGGAGACAGGCATCGTTTGATACTCTTGGGGTCGTCTCA
>NZ_JBMAXV010000090.1:0-4528 GCF_048589245.1 Klebsiella sp. 10982 | reverse complement strand
ACGCCGTAGCGCCGATGGTAGTGTGGGGTCTCCCCATGTGAGAGTAGGGAACTGCCAGGCACCAAATAAAACGAAAGGCTCAGTCGAAAGACTGGGCCTTTTGTTTTATCTGTTGTTTGTCGGTGAGCGCTCTCCGGAGTAGGACAAATCCGCCGGGAGCGGATTTGAACGTTGCGCAGCAACGGCCCGGAGGGTGGCGGGCAGGACGCCCGCCATAAACTGCCAGGCATCAAACAAGTGAAGAGCCCATCCTGACGGATGGGCTTTTTGCGTTTGTGTCATCCGGCCAGTGTGCCGGCATGCCTCCCCGGTGGCGCTGTGCTTACCGGGGCTACGGATTCGTACCCGCCCTGCACAACCTGTAGCCTGGACCGGTACCTCGCATCACCACCGGTAACGCCCCGCAATGTTATTGCCCCTGCAATCAGGCAAGCCTTCCCCCGCCAGATACGGTAAACTAACGCCGATTTTGCATCAGGAAGCCACTATGAACCACTCCCTCAAACCCTGGAATACCTTTGGCATTGAACGCTCCGCCAGGACGATAGTTCGCGCCGAAACCGAGCAACAGTTGCTAAGCGCCTGGCAAACCGCTGTCGCGGTAGGCGAACCCACGCTGATCCTTGGGGAAGGCAGTAATGTCCTGTTTCTGAACGACTATGCCGGTACGGTGATCCTCAACCGGATTATGGGGATCGAGGTGAGCGAAACCCCTGAAGCCTGGCGTTTGCACGTTGGTGCCGGTGAAAACTGGCATAAACTGGTGCAGTTCACACTACAGCATGCGATGCCAGGTCTGGAAAATCTGGCATTAATCCCTGGATGCGCAGGATCATCGCCGATCCAGAATATTGGCGCTTACGGTGTTGAGCTACAGCGGGTTTGCGAATATGTTGACTGCGTTGAGCTGGAAACCGGGCGTAAGCAACGTCTTTCAGCAGCGGAATGCCGTTTTGGCTATCGCGATAGTATCTTCAAACATGAATACCAGGATCGCTACGCCATCGTCGCGATTGGCTTAACGTTAGCGAAAGCATGGCAGCCTGTACTGAGTTATGGTGATCTAACGCGTCTCGATCCGCAGACCGTCACCCCGCAGCAGGTGTTTGATGCCGTCTGTCATATGCGAATGACTAAGTTACCGGATCCCAAGATTAACGGTAATGCCGGAAGCTTCTTTAAGAATCCTATCGTTAGTGCTCAGGTTGCTGAAACACTGCTGGCGCAGTTTCCTCATGCACCGCACTATCCGCAGGCAAATGGTACCGTCAAGCTGGCCGCTGGCTGGCTAATCGATCAATGCCAGCTGAAAGGGCAACGCATCGGCGGCGCAGCCGTCCACCGACAGCAGGCGCTGGTACTGGTTAACGAAGATCGAGCGACCAGCGAAGATGTGGTAAAACTAGCCCACTACGTTCGCCAGCAGGTAGGGACGAAATTCGATGTATGGCTTCAGCCCGAGGTGCGCTTCATAGGAACACATGGGGAAGTCAACGCAGAGGAGAGCATTGCGTGAAAGACCATACTATCCCTTTAACGTTGATTTCTATCCTTGCTGATGGTGAATTCCACTCAGGCGAACAGCTTGGTGAGCAGTTAGGCATGAGCCGGGCGGCGATTAATAAGCATATCCAGACCTTGCGCGACTGGGGTGTCGATGTATTTACCGTGCCGGGCAAGGGTTACAGCCTGCCAGAGCCCATTCATCTGTTGGATGAGAAAAAGATCTCCCAACAGATAGAACATGGCCGAGTAACAGTTCTTCCCGTCATCGACTCCACTAACCAGTATTTGCTGGACAGGCTTGACGAGCTGACGTCCGGTGATGCCTGTGTGGCTGAATATCAGCAGGCAGGACGAGGCCGGCGAGGCAGAAAATGGTTTTCCCCCTTTGGCGCTAATCTCTATCTCTCGATGTACTGGCGACTGGAGCAGGGCCCGGCAGCGGCCATTGGACTCAGCCTGGTGATCGGTATCGTGATCGCTGAAGTTCTGCAGCAGCTCGGGGCTGAACAGGTTCGCGTGAAATGGCCAAACGATATTTACCTGCAGGATCGTAAGCTGTCCGGGATCCTCGTGGAACTGACGGGGAAGACGGGCGATGCTGCGCAAATCGTCAGTGGTGCAGGTATCAATCTTGTGATGCGTCGTGTGGAGTCTGATGTTGTCAATCAGGGGTGGATCAGCCTTCAGGAAGCAGGGGTTGTCATTGATCGCAACCTCCTCGCTGCGCGGCTGATAAAAGAGCTGCGTCTGGGTCTGGAGCTGTTCGAGCAGGAGGGGTTGGCGCCCTATCTGCCGCGCTGGGAAAAACTGGATAACTTTATTCATCGCCCGGTAAAACTGATTATCGGCGATAAAGAAATTTACGGCATTTCCCGTGGCATTGACGCCCAGGGCGCACTATTGCTGGAACAGGATGGTGTAATAAAAGCCTGGGTTGGTGGTGAAATATCATTGCGCAGTGCAGAATAAAAAAGGGAGCTTCGGCTCCCTTTTTCGTTATTTACGTAAGCGTACCTGATTCACTGAGTGATTGGCACTCTTGGTCATGATCAGGCTGGCTCGCTCGCGGGTTGGAAGAATGTTTTCTTTTAGATTCATTAAGTTAATCTCATTCCATAGCGAGGTGGCGATATCCACAGCTTCTTCCTTAGACAGCTTGGCGTAATTGTGAAAATAAGAGTCCGGATCGGTAAATGCTCCCTCCCGGAATTTAAGAAAGCGGTTGATATACCAGCTTTTTAATAATTCTTCCGGGGCGTCAACATAAATAGAAAAGTCGACAAAATCGGATACAAATACATGATGGGGATCGTGTGGATAATCCATTCCACTTTGCAGAACGTTCAATCCTTCAAGAATGAGAATATCCGGTTGCGCGACGGTTTTATCGCCGTCGGGAATAACATCATAAATCAAATGGGAATAAACAGGTGCAGTTGCCTGTGGTACCCCTGATTTGAGATCGGAGACAAACTTCACCAGCCGATGCATATCATAGGACTGCGGGAAGCCTTTCTTCTTCATTAACCCGCGTTCTTTTAAAACCGAGTTAGGGTGCAAGAATCCGTCAGTGGTAATGAGTTCGACATGACGGTGCTCCGGCCAGCGGCTCAGCAAGGCCTGAAGTACGCGAGCGGTGGTGCTTTTTCCTACCGCAACGCTGCCAGCGATACTAATAATATAGGGAATTCGTTGGCCGTTAGTGCCAAGAAATTGTTCAAGAACAGCCTGACGACGCAGGTTAGAACTGATATAGAAGTTGAGCAAACGCGACAGCGGCAAATAGATCTCGGCAACCTCTTCCAGAGAGAGATCTTCGTTGATGCCTTTTAACCGCGTGATTTCTTCCTCGGTCAATGTCATCGGGACAGAATCACGAAGTGCAGCCCATTGGTGGCGGTTAAATTGTAAGTACGGTGTCATTAACGTCTGCTCTTTTTGGCTCATAAGCATGTTCTTACCATCACCGTATACGTTGAAACGGCGATGCTTCACACGAGTTAATCAGGACAATGGGCAGGAGGGTAACACCAGATTGCCGGGAATAATAAGAAAAAAACTTATCGAATGCTGCTTTCTCGCGCCAGCATCACAAGAGCGGAATAAGTTTCTTATTCTTTGTAAAGAATATCCTTTGCCCGCTGGATACTGCTAACGACCCGTTACCTTTCTACCAGCACTCAGTCATGCCTCCAGGGCATCAGTGGATGATGGAAACCGCGCCTGATGGGCCGCTATGCTGGCGATTATTTGCACTCCATTGTTTGAAATTACACCGTTTTTTCGCGTAAGAGCACAAAATGTGAGCAAGAGAACGTTTTATGCAAATTTTTAGTTGCATGAACTCGCTCCTCTCCCTAGAATGCGCGCTACTTGATGCCGACTTAGCTCAGTAGGTAGAGCAACTGACTTGTAATCAGTAGGTCACCAGTTCGATTCCGGTAGTCGGCACCATAACAATTTGGGTGGGGTTCCCGAGCGGCCAAAGGGAGCAGACTGTAAATCTGCCGTCATCGACTTCGAAGGTTCGAATCCTTCCCCCACCACCACTTTCTGGCGACGCTTTGCGTAGCCGGAGTTGGTTGGGTAAACTAATCAGCTCAATACTAAAGAGAGCAGTCTCTTTAGTGTTACAGAAAGAACTGGGTAGCCGAGTTTCAGGATGCGGGCATCGTATAATGGCTATTACCTCAGCCTTCCAAGCTGATGATGCGGGTTCGATTCCCGCTGCCCGCTCCAGACGTGCTGATATGGCTCAGTTGGTAGAGCGCACCCTTGGTAAGGGTGAGGTCCCCAGTTCGACTCTGGGTATCAGCACCACTTCTTTTCTCTCCTTCCCTGTTTCTCTTCTGTTATTTTCATTCAACAAGTCGGGCATGTTGCCTGGTTGATGTGGTGATATCACCGATTTATCCGTGTCTTAGAGGGACAATCGATGTCTAAAGAAAAGTTTGAACGTACAAAACCGCACGTTAACGTCGGTACTATCGGCCACGTTGACCATGGTAAAACAACGCTGACC
>NZ_JBMAXV010000089.1:0-4805 GCF_048589245.1 Klebsiella sp. 10982 | reverse complement strand
GAGTCGAATCGTCGCTTTGGCGTTTTTATGACCGTGGTGACTCTAGAGTCAAGTCACGAGTCGAATCGCCGGTGAATCGTGTGGTGAGTCGTCCGGCGACTTGCCATAACGTGATTGCCGGCCGTCGACGAACCCGATTCCTGAACGTGCTGACAGCGGGTTTTCCGGCTGCGCCGGCAACGCTTCACGGCCACGCAATAAATTGCGTCCCCGTTCACCGTTTTCGGGTAAGAAGAACATCGGAAACAGGACTTACCCCGGCTGAATGGCGTGAATTTCCGCGCTATGCACTTGCGCGCATACTCATGCATGCCGTAAAAACAGAGCCTGCGCGTTTCTGGCGGGTTTTCGGGTGGTTTGTTGCCTGTTTTACCGGTTTCCCGTCAGAAACGCCCTGAGAGCGTCTCAGGCGGTGCACGCAACGGATGTTATGGTAAATCGCAGTGAGATCGACAGATAGCGTAAGACGGTGTAATTTTAAGGCCAGAAAAAACAAAGCCCCGGCATCATGTCTAATCTTGGCGGATCCGCATGATAACCAGGGCCAGGTCGAAACCTTGAAAGGATATTAGCACATGAACCGTGCCAGACAACAGCCCGCCATAAGCGCAGGGCACATTGCGTAACGCCGCACTCGAACTTTTTAACGACCGCCTGCCGCACAAGCCGTACTTCTCGGACGATCTGCACTTTGGTGTACGCATTGCAGGGAAAGAGCGCGCTATCCTGGCGAAATACATCCAGTTCAATCAGCCTCACGCCATGTTCTGGCTGGGATTTGACGTTGATCGTGTTGGTGCTGCCATCGACTGGAGCGACCGCAACGCCCCCGCACCTACGCTTACCATCACCAATCCTGAAAACGGACACGCGCACCTGCTGTACGCCCTGGAAACGTCGATCCGCACAGCCCCCGACGGAAAAATGAAGCCGCTGAAGTACACAGCGGCCATAGAAAACGCGCTGCGTAAAAAACTGGACGCTGACACGGGCTATTCTGGCCTGATTTGCAAGAACCCGAACCACAGTCACTGGAAAATTGCGGTATGGCAGCCGGAACTCTACACGCTGGACTGGTTAGCCGACTCACTCGACCTGAATGCCGCGAACGACAAAGAAATCGTTGCCGACTATGGCTTAGGCCGTAACTGCACCCTGTTCGATAGAACCCGCAAATGGGCGTATCGCGCCATTCGTCAGGGCTGGCCTGAGTATGATCAATGGCTACAAGCCTGCTATGAACGTGCCCGTGTTTACAATCTGCAATTCTCTGCTCCTCTGGATGAAAATGAGGTGAATGGGATTGCTAAAAGTATAGCTAAATGGACCCATGGAAACCTTTCGAAAGAATCATTTGATGAATATGTGATCAGGACTCATTCGTCTGAAATACAATCAACTCGAGGGAAAAAGGGAGGGAGAGAAAGCAGAGCAGGAGGGAGGCCGAAAGGAAGTGTTGATTTATACTCTGTTAACCAAATAAAGCCATGGGTTAACATTGGGATTAGTCGCTCAACATATTACAGGAAAGGGTTTAACAAATGACCGTTCAAGTAAAAGATGTGATTTTAATTAACGGTGTTTCTTGTTGTGTAATATCAGATAACATAAGTCTTCCAGGTAATGATGTAATAAATCTTAATGATATTGAATATGTATACTGCTCGGCTTTAGCAAAACGGTATCATGCTAAATGGGAGATAAAAAATGGTCACCTCTACCTTAACTGGGTTAGTGGGGCTAGCTTCGAGGATAATTTAGTAAACTCGCCAATTCCTGCTAATTGGTTTTCAGGGAGTATTAATGTATCCCAAGGTAAGGTTATAGATGAAAGGAACATGGGATACTTCATAACCTACGAGGGGGAGTTTTTAATTTCAATAGAAAATGGTGCAGTTATATCGTCAAATTTAAAAAACAATACAACTGGAATCATTGAAGATGTTAACGTATCAATCGATAGAAAAAAATAAAAGAATATATAGAGTCAAGAAAGGTGACTTCATTACTTCACTTCACCAATGTTAAAAACATTCCTTCCATTATGACTAACGGGTTACTAGGAATGGAAGAACTTAGCAGCAAAAATATAACTGTGTTAAGTAATGATTTATATAGATATGATGCAATAAATAACGCTATATGCACATCAATATCTTTTGTTAATTATAAAATGTTTTATAAGTTAAGGTGCGATAACCCCAATGAAGATTGGGCCGTAATAAAAATATCCCCATCAGTTTTATGGGAGAAACCATGCGTTTTTTGTTCGGATAATGCAGCTAACGCTAGAGTTTCATCAATACCATCAGCGATACGAATGGATTTACCATATTTAGAATCCATGTTTTGTGATGAGTTTGATTTTATAAAGCGCAGTGATTTAAAGATACCTGACTTCTATACAACCAATCCTCAAGCCGAGGTTATGGTGTTAAATGGGATAGAGGTTGACTATATAGAAAGCATTAATATAGATGAGGCGTCAAAAGTTAATAATCTTGATCAGTTTATTGAAGATAATAAACCTTTCAGGAGACTAAAACCTTATTATCATAATCCATCATTATTCACATACAGAACTGATTTCAGATTTTGGCAATGCAATTAAATGGTAAAAAAATCATGGCAAAAAGACCTGTTTTTATCCCAGTGAGTCATGGGGAGCTGCTTGTAAAAACCATCTTCGTTGAATTTAATTGGCACCCTGGTTTTGCTGTTAAGCAAAAGCAGAGAAATATAAGCTGCCTGCATGATAAAGCTTATTTGTTAGGTGGTATTTCTAATATATTAGAGGTGTCTAGTAAATCAGAGAATGAGCTTGGTGTGTCTTTGAGTGCATTTAATTTAAAAGGTAAAACGAAAAAATATGAAGAGGAGTTTACTGTTGAAACTCTTTTTCAATCAAGTAAGGTTTTTAAATTTGGTGGTCCTTACAGAGATCTACTTTGTAAAACCTCATTGGAAGCCAAAAAAGATGAGCGAATTAAGGAGTCTGGAACATTGATTGGGTTTGATTTATTTGGCGATATCTGGGAGTTAGAGCCAAAGACTGCATTTTATGATTACATATATATAAAAACATTATTAGAGAACAAACATCTAATAGATGACATACTTAAATATGATGCTTTTACTGATATAGAGTTTAACCCTGAAAAATCAATAAATTGCCAAGCTTACTCTGTTGCTTTGTTCAAGGCTCTATCGCTTCGTTGCTTACTCCCACGATCTGTATCTAACAAAAAAGCTTTTTTAGATACTATAAAAAACAGACCAATAAGCACTTCATCAGACGATTCATCAATACAGCAAAATCTTTTTTAATCTCTTCGTGAGACAAAAAACAAACCTATATCAGATAACAGCCCTCTTTTTTTAGAGGGCTGTTCACGCCAATGCTTACAAAAACACACTCTTTATCAACCATTTATCCCTTTCCTTCCCCGCAATATTCCTCTTTCTCCTTTTTGAGAACGGTGCGAATATTCTCACTCCTTTTGCACGCAACGCTCGCCGCAGTCTCATGACCGAACGAAGTGAGCGAATGAGCGAGGAAGCGTCATTTCATCTGATACTGGCCTGAGGGTAATGGTGCCAACTTACCCAATCCGTTGTTTTTTCTGAATATGTACAGATCTTGTTTTTTTGTCAATGGAAGCGCGGTTCGTTGACTTGATAGACTGATTGATTCATCATCGCATAAAGAAAAAAACCACCGCTACCAACGGTGGTTTTCTCAAGGTTCGCTGAGCTACCAACTCTTTGAACCGAGGTAACTGGCTTTCGCAGAGCACAGAAACCAAATTAGTTATTACAGTGTAGCTGTACTTCACCTCACACTTCAACACTTCTTTGTTCTGCGAATCCGTTACCAGTGGCTGCTGCCAGTGGCGTTTTGTCGTGCCTCTCCGGGTTGGACTCAAGATGATAGTTACCGGAGAAGGCGCAGCGGTCGGACTGAACGGGGGGTTCGTGCATACAGTCCAGCTTGGAGCGAACTGCCTACCCGGAACTGAGTGTCAGGCGTGGAATGAGATAAACGCGGCCATAACAGCGGAATGACACCGGTAAACCGAAAGGCAGGAACAGGAGAGCGCACGAGGGAGCGACCAGGGGGAAACGCCTGGTATCTTTATAGTCCTGTCGGGTTTCGCCACCACTGATTTGAGCGTCAGATTCTGTGATGCTTGTCAGGGGGGGCGGAGCCTATGGAAAAACGCCCCGCCGGGGCGTGGCCTTTTCGCCCTTGTCCTTAGCTTTCGTTATGCTTACCGTTACGTTATCTGCTTATCCTCCCTCCGCTCGCCGCAGACTCATGACCGAACGGAGTGAGCGAATGAGCGAGGAAGCGGAAAACCATCCGAACGTACAGTAAGCACTTTCGCGCCGGGGCTTTCATGAACAAACAACAAAAGACTGCCGTTAACATGGCTAAATTCATCCAGGATCAGTCCCTGCTTCTTCTGGACAGGCTTAATGACCTGGATCTGGATCATGAGGCTGATTTCTGCGAGAAACTCCATGAGGATGCGGAACGCCTTTACCGAAGCCTGTCAGCGCGCCTGAATGAGCAGCAGGACGGTGCGTAATGGCTCCGTTCTGGGTATTACCGGGGTAATACCGGCATCGCCTTAATTTTCATTGTGTTAGCGCTTAACATTATTACCCCGGTAATACCCAGAATCCCTGTATTTTTTATTTTTTATTTATTTTTCATGAAGTTGCGATGAAAATCGCGGCTGCGTTAGGTGTATGACCATTTTGAGGTTGAAAAATAATCAACCATGGCGGGTGATTTACGC
>NZ_JBMAXV010000088.1:0-4903 GCF_048589245.1 Klebsiella sp. 10982 | reverse complement strand
CTGATCGTTGTATCTAATACTGGGGGCAGGTCAAAGTCATTCGCCCTATAACGGTAGATGTCCCTGTTAGGCTGCAGTCATTCCTGCACACTTCATCACAGTGACAAAGGTAGAAAACTACGAGGCGATGCTGCATTTTGCATGCAGCATGTATTATCTGAAATAAAAGCCTATTGGGATTGGATTTTATTAAAAAAACCTTACTACGGATATGACTTGTTATTTTACTAGCTCTCGCCACCCCCTTAATGCAATTAACAAACCACAAAATTTCAATTGCATTATTATCATTGCTGTGGCTGGTATGAATTTCCATGTCCGTATGTGATATGATGAAAGGTGAGTTGATAGCTTTATTTTATCTTTTCTTGAAAGATTGTGTTTTTTTGAGAAATATTCAAATGAATTTATTACTTTATCTTTCTTACCAGAAGTTATCCTTTCTCCTTCATGTGATATATCCTGAACATAACTCTCACCTTTTATTCTTTTTGCTTTATTTTTTGTTTTTGAGAGTATATTATACCAGCATTCAAAATCTTGCCAAATTAAAAGACTCTCATCAAAGTTATTATCTTTAAGGAGAGCTGATTTTGTGAAAACCTGATTACCAGCAAAATTATAATATAGCAAATCATTACTTGATATGATATCTTTGCTAAAGACATTTATCTTTCCCTTCCGTATCCCTATCTTTTTTTTCAATAGGGCATCTGAGTATATGAATGCAAATTTATCTAGCAGCGACACATTGGCCATAAAGTTAGATATCCTATTTTCTAAGAAATAATCATCATCATCAAGCCCGGTAATATATTTACCACTGCTAGCATTTATGGCTACGTTCCTGCTATAACAAGCACCCTTGTTACATTTATTTATAGTAAATTTTATTCTGCTATCAGTCATCGACATTTCTTTTATATATGAATCAGTACCATCAGTTGAACAATCATCAACAATAATTATCTCCAGGTTTGAATATGTTTGTTTCATTACTGAATCCAAAGCTCTTTTTAATAAACCAAGCCTATTGAATGTTATGATGTAAACTGAAACTAATTCTTCCATTCTTAACTCTCTCTATCAAAACCACTTTCGTTATTTATGTTTAACCCACTCTAATTAATAATTTTAGTGGCGTAAATTTTTCAAATAAGCATATCCGCAACAATTCAAGCTGTATAATTAATGCTCATAATTTTGCATGGATATAGTTTTATAAAAAACACCATATAATCTTTCATACCATTACCTGTAATTCAGGTGCGTTACTGATTTCCATCTATGAATGAAAACCGTTTTTATGATTCCATAGCATGAACGCCTATTATGCAACAGAACCTTTATCTTGTTTCAGCTTTTTTTAACATTCTACGGTAATATGTTCTACAAATAATACCTAACTCAATCCACGGCTGCAATGTGCGAGCTGAGCCAGCTACTGGTTTTCGCTTTGAAATTTTCCCACCACTTTTCCACCCTTGCGCCCTCTGGCGGTCTGTATCTCTGGCGTGTGTGTCTTGGCTACCCATTCCTGCCAGCCTTTTTCGTTGAACCGTTGAAACGTCCATTTAGCAACGATCTTTCCGATGGTCGCGTACTCTACGGCTGATAGCGGGGTGACTAATTGCAGATTGTAGGCCTCAACACGCTGTATCGTTGCATCAAGCCATTGCGGATAGTCTGGATACCCCTGTCGAATCGCCCTGTAAGACCACTGACGACTTTTCTCGAACAAAGTGCAGTACGGCCTAATCCATAGTCAGGGTCAATTTTAGAAGCGTTAGTGGCGGTCATATCGACACAATCAGCCAACCAGTCGAATGTATAGGCGTTTTGTTCCCATACTGTCACTAGACTGGCCCCCTGAATCTCCAGACAACCAATATCACTTAAATAAGTGATAGAAGGAACTGCCGGAAAGACCGTCAGAGATGGCGGTCATCTTTCGAAGTCCCACTGCTGAATAGAAAAGCCTCTCCGGAGGTTTTTTTGTTTTCTGCTCTCCCGGGCATTTACCATAACGTCGCATTGTACGCACCGCGAAAACGGCCTCAGGGCGTTTCTGGCAGGAAACCGGTAAAACAGGCAACAAACCACCCGAAAACCCGCCAGAAACGCGCAGGCTCTGTTTTTACGGCATGCATGAGTATGCGCGCAAGTGCATAGTGCGGAAATTCACCCCATTCAGCCAGGGTAAGTCCTGTTTCCAACGTTCTTCCCATCCGAAAACGGTGAATGGGGACGCAATTTATTGCGTGTCCGTGAAGCGTTGCCGGCGCAGCCGGAAAACCGGTTTTCATCACGTTCAGGAATCGGGTTCGTCGACGGCCGGCAATCACGTTATGGCAAGTCGCCGGACGACTCACTACACGATTCACCGGCGATTCGACTCGTGACTTGACTCTAGAGTCACCAAGGTCAAAAAAAAACCAAAATGACGATTCGACTCTAGAGTCAAGTCGTCATAAGTTACTGATAGTCTTAAGTGAGTCGTCGATGACTCTATGACGAGTCGTCGGCAAGTCGTACACGAATCGCCGACGACTTGGATTCACCTTACAGAAAGTAATACTGCGTAATTTAGTAACCCACAACTAACTGATATTAATGAGTTATCTTCAAAATTTTAATTTTGCGTGGGGTGTGGGTATGGGTATTTTTAGTGGTGAGGAGCATTCAGAGATCTGACGATTTTTGGGAAGGTTCAGGAACTCCCCGGAATGGCCGGAGAGGAAAACTGAAGCATGATGGGGTCAGGATTTTTTCCAGAATTTCCACCACGGGGAATGGGGTGGTGAAGAAGGTTCGTGCTTGTGCTCCAGAAGCTGCATAGCCTGACGAAGGGAATCAATATGCTCATCTCGAGCCTTAACAGCCCCTTTAAGACCATCGTTTTCAGCTTCAAGTAAAGCGATTCTATGTTGTAAATCATGTAAACCAACGCTGTTAACACCTGTAGATTCCGCGTCACTTTTTACATCATATTTTACAGTATCGATTACACCATCAAGAGAACCAAACACTCTAATAAGCTCAGAAGTATCAATAACTTTAATAGCCTTCCCGTGCTTTAAAACAGAGGTGTAACTTAACTTCCCACTGTTAATCATCTTGTAAATTGTAGGACGACTAACCTTAACAAGCCGTGCCGCTTCACTAATAGACACTCTAGCCATCAGTTACCATCCTGTAATTCATCCAGTCTCGAGGACAGTGTACGGAAAAGATGCTCCGCATCATCGTGGAATTTCTCACAAAGGTCGGCCTCTACATCGAGATCAAGCTCGTTAAGCTTCTCCAGCAGGAGCAGAGACTGATTCTGGATGAATTTAGCCATGTTCAGCGCTGTTTTCTGTTGTTTCGTCATAAGAAGCCTCAGAGCGTCAGTGCTCAATGTAAGAACAGTCTCTTTTCCGCTTCCTCGCTCACTCAGTCGCTACGCTCCGGTCGTTCGGCTGCGGCGAGCGGCAAGACCGTTCTTATAAAAGCTCGAGAAAACCGAGCGATCAAGGGAGGCGGAAAAGAGGAGGCCGCCCAACGGCCGTTTTTCCATAGGCTCCGCCCCCCTGACAAGCATCACAGAATTTGACGCTCAAATCAGTGGTGGCGAAACCCGACAGGACTATAAAGATACCAGGCGTTTCCCCCTGATGGCTCCCTCGTGCGCTCTCCTGTTCCTGCCATTCGGTTTACCGGTGTCATTCCGCTGTTATGGCCGCGTTTGTCTCATTCCACGCCTGACACTCAGTTCCGGGTAGGCAGTTCGCTCCAAGCTGGACTGTATGCACGACCCCCCCGTTCAGTCCGACTGCTGCGCCTTATCCGGTAACTGTCATCTTGAGTCCAACCCGGAAAGGCATGCAAAAGCGCCACTGGCAGCAGCCACTGGTAACTGATTTAGAGGAGTTAGTCTTGAAGTTATGTGCCAGTTAAGGCTAAACTGAAAGAACGAATTTGGTTACTGCGCTCCTCCAAGCCAGTTACCTCGGTTCAAAGAGCGCCAACTCCTCGAACCTTCGAAAAAACCGCCCGCCAAGGCGGTTTTTTCGTTTACAGAGCAAGAGATTACGACGATCCAAATGGGATCTCAAGAAGATCCTTTACGGATTGCCGTTCGTACCGCTATCAAGCGTGACTCCGGTCACCGTCGATGAAGGTGAAACAGCCCCACCTCCGGTGTCACGAACATTATTGACCTGACATGCCGCCAGAACCACAGAAACGGTAACAACCCCTAGGAAAAGTAATTTTTTCATATATCACCTTTTATTTTTATTATTCTAGGCAAATGGATATCTAGTAATTATTATTAAAATCCAGAGTTAAAAATGTGCGGATTCATCACTTGAATCCGCACATTCAATCACGATTTTTTAAAACCTGGCTTACCGTTAGCTGCTCGCCACTCTTTTACTGTTTTTACAACACCAGCAGGAGAATTATCGGCTCCTGCTTGAGGATGATAAATAAGATCCCAACCATCTGGATGTTCAGTCAACTGGCTGAACTCATAAATAGCCTCATCATGCTCAGACTCAGTAGCAAAGTCTGCCTTTTTAATTTTTTCGATAAACTCAATAAATTCCTGCTCTGTATAGTCAGCCAAAGTTTTATTAGCCATTTCAGTTCCCCTTATGAATTTCAATATGACGTTTAGGTGTTAATGCATTCAGGTTATCTACGTTATAGACATCACCACCTTTAGAAATTTCAACTTTATGGTGTAGTTCAACCTTAACCCTTTTACCTACAGAATCTCGGAATCGAACTGTTGGAGCTCGCCCTAATTTCATTCGCTCTATATCATCAGGATAAAACTGCTTACTGAGGTCCGGATCAGCAGCAACCGCTTTCCAGAAAGCCCGACGGAAAGAATCAAAACTACCGAAAGCCTTCC
>NZ_JBMAXV010000087.1:0-5607 GCF_048589245.1 Klebsiella sp. 10982 | reverse complement strand
ACTTGGGAAGAAATGACCTGCTTATTCGCACCTTCCCTAGGCTTTTTTGTAGTGGCATTAATTCATTGCGGACAAATACCCGACTAGCCTTCTCCACATCCCCAAACCCTCCAACTGCTTGGCATAATCCCCATCATCTGTGGCGGCACTCGGTGCGCTGCCATCATGTCATCGCGGCTCACGTTTTTGATGTTTAAAAACTCATCCTTTGCCGCAACCTCCGACAATGGGATGATCTGAATGCCGTCTTTTTGCCGTTGGACGAGTACATAAACAAGTTGCGAAAGCCAGGGAGCACTCAAGTGCCTAGCATTCAGCTTATTATCTAGAAATCATCGTCATAAGGTGGCGTCTGGTCGTATCCTTCATACCCGGTGGTGGGCGCTTGATGTTCATGGGCCCGTCGTAGGGCGTCTGTAGCTTGCCCCTGTTGTCCCGCTTTACCTCTTGGGCGTACCGTTCTGGCACTGAGTACACTGTCCGCAATGACCTGATAGCCTTGCTGTGTACCGCCATCCTGACCAATCCACTGATTGAGCTGCATATTGCCCGCCACACTGACAAGGTCGCCTTTACGATGTTTGGCCAGCGCATCGGCCTGTTTACCAAAAGCAATCACGCCCAACCAGAAAGTAGCCTCTCCGTTATCTGACGCATTACAAGGCAACGCCACCGCCAGACGGGCCATAGCCATGTTCGTACCTTTTCCAGTTGTTCTGGTCTGCGGGTCGGCCACCAGCCGGCCATACGCTGAAATTTGAGCTGTCATCGCTGTGATCCTCTCTCTTCTGATGCCCTGTACCTGATTCAGTGTTGGTTCAAAATGGTAGTTTGTTGCCTCAATGTTGGTTCATTTTTCAAACATGAAACCTTATTAAACAGATGCATATCACTACTGAGGCAACTGAACCAACTGAACCAACACCTAAACTACACACATGAAAGAATGCTTTTACTCTGGTTGGTCATCGTCCGGCAAATACTGCAGGACATAAACCCGAATCTGTCGCCCATCAATGCGTGGTGACTTTCTCTGGAACCCCCGGCCTGACGTCGGAGGCGTTAGCATGCCAGCTTTCTTCAGTACTTCGGCAAACTGACGTGCATTAAAGCCGCGGGCAATCTCCCCTTCGAAGGCCGCCGGGAAGGTGTAGAACACCATTGGGTCGGCATCGTGGCCACCTTTCTGCCGGTATCCCGCCATATTGGAGATCGGCAGACTGGATGGGTCATACGGGAACGGTGCAAAGCGGCTCATACCGTAGGCGTTCAGGAATGCCTCGGTCTGCTCGATAATCTGCTGGTGCTCTTTGTTCCCGGTACCAAACTCTCTCAGCCAGGCGTTATAACTGTACTGGATAGCATCCCGACAGGTCTGCTCATCCCAGCCGGTGATCACATTACCTAACAATAGTGCGGCTTCCAGAATGGCAAACCGGGCGCCAACACGATGGACCTGCTCCCCGTAATCCGAAGGGATCAGGCTACGCCAGCGCTCTTCCGTTACCCTGACAGCGCTTACCGCTTCTTGCTGGTGGTCCGCCAGCCACTTCACCCACTCACGCCCTGCCACTCCATGGTGATGCTGGTATGCATCTTTGAGAGCATCAGCATGGTGCTTACCATTTGCATGCTCATGGAAGCGTACTGCCCGCCGCATAGGGATATTCAGCAGGCGAACCAACTGGCCCGCTTTAGCCTTACGGCCGGCGCTGGCGATGAATGTTTCAAGATCCATCTCACCAGTGCTGATTGCCACAGTACGCCAGCGCTTGAGATCGCGGTTCCCTCCCTCCTTCGCCCCCTGCAGCTTACCGGTACCGTTAAATAGCGCATAGGCTGATTTATAGACTTCCACCGGGTCAGCGCCCTGGCCAATTTCGTCTAGCGGCATCAGCGCGTCGTTATGTGCGGCGGCCTCATTCGCCAGCCCCAGCGCAGTACCGTACCAGGTGAGACGCAGTACATCTGGATTGCCGTAAAGACTGGAGGCCACATTAGCAGTGGTAGTCTTACCCGCGCTCGACTGTTCGTAGAGGTGGATACCGAATCCATCAGCACCAGCAAGGCCAATCAGCGGGGCGGCCAATGCTGCGGCTACACCAGTCATCATCGAGTAATTCCCAAAGGCAAGACGTCCTACACTCTCCCGCCAGCTATCAACGGTGCCGCTGGTGGTGTAACCGGATGCTGCAGAACTCCGTCCATTAAAAAGCACCGGTTGTTCTGGCGTACCGATGATCTCACCATCGGGCATGATATAGGCGCCACACTGCCAGCCCGTAGCATGAGCAATGCGCCATACCTCACCATTGGCACAGCTCTGAAGCCAGTCGGCTAGCGTTGCGCGTAAACCGCTCTTAGTTGTTACATTCACGCCACCGGCTTTGAGCGTTCGCCAGCCTTCACGCTCACCAATGTCAGCAAAGGGTATCGCCTGTACGGTTTCACTCTTCGCACCAAATGCCTGCCAACGCAGGATCAAATACCGGGTTTTACTGTCATCAATGCCGATGCCGATAACCTTAAGAGCAGAACATAGCCAACTCTCACGGCAGATGATCTCTCCGGCATCTTTGTCTGATTTGGGTTCAACCCAATAAATACCATCAGCACGGCTTTCGACATGAGGTCGCAGAGATTCAGGTTTTGATGCGCCCTTTTTCCCTCCGTTGATCACTTGCAGTTTCGCGGACACTTCAGGCTCCTGCGGTTGATACATCGAATTCTTAAACGCCGTTGTAGCGGCTTCTAGTCCATGCTGTTGGTGGTAGTCGTTCCAGTCGGCCTTTTTCACCGTTGGAGGTAAAGCCACCCAGCCAGAGACAGCCTTTGCAGCTTTCTCCGCAGCGTCTTTGCCTGTGTTTGGCTCTCCGGGCTTAATATCGTTGTCGGCGGCGATGACGATCTGTATATCTGGGTAGCGCTGGCGCATAGCCTGGGCTACGGGCAGCAGGTTGCCAGCGTCTATGGCGCATACTGCCAGCGCGTCCGGGCGCATCAAATGAACTGACAGGGAAGTAGCCAGCCCCTCGGTCAAAATGACGGACTCGGGAGAATCAACGGGTTGGATGACATGAAATGCCCCGCGCTTCGCCGAACCGGTTAGCAGCCGTTTTTCACCCGCGGTGGTAATGGTCTGCGCCGCCACGGCAGCGCCGGAATCATCCACCAGCGGAAGAAGCAGGTCGCCGGAAGCCAGTAACTGGAACTGGATGGTTAATCCCTGCAGTCCTTTGCCAATTAGATATTCACTCTCACCCATGGTGGCCTGCTGGCACAGTTCGGCATACCGACGGGTAAACTTCAGGCGTCGCTGATTTGTCTCCTCAGCAGCCTGCTGCTGGCGCTCCTGCTCCCGCTGTTGGCGTTCTGCCTCCATCTGCGCCTGTCTATAACTGGCATCCTCCCCGCTGCGTTCCGTTGCCCGGTAATCAATACCCAGCACATCAGCCGCCAACCTGGCAGCCTCCGTGGTGTCGCATTTATTCACCTTGCGGATAAGGTCGAGGCCATCGCCGGCGCCGCACTGGTTGCAGATAAAGCTGCCGCGGCCGCCATCATCGAAACGAAAGCGATCCTTACCTCCACAGGCCGGGCAGGCTGTATGTTTTCTCGGTGAATCTGGCACGTTGATATGCAGGCCAGCCAGAACAGACGGCCAGCGATCAGTTGCAGCATGGGTAACTTCGCGGATGAGGTCGATATTTTTCATTCGCAGTCACCATCTTTCAGATGTGCGTTGTGCTCTAACTTTTTCAACAACTGAGTACCAATAAGTTCCGCGGCATCTACGAGATGGCTTTTGGTGTGTGGATCACTGACATCGTTAATTGTTCGCAGAATTGCCAACACGCATTCTGTTTCGTAGGTCAGTTCATCAAGCAGATAAGGCCTATCTGCGATATCAGTGGTGGGACTGTTGAATTGTGGACTTTGGGTAGGGGTAGTAGCCATGATGGCAGCCTCCTGTAACTGGGTCTGAAACCCACCACCGGAAACGCCAATTTCGCTGGTGGTGGACTGAACAGGGTTGGCGTAACCGGCGTTACAGGAAACCGGCGCGGATCTCTCCGCCCCCATCCAGCCCACCATTATTTTGTGAGCGGCGAGGATTATACCCGCAACGCAGAAAAAAAGGTGTACTGAATTAACGACACAAAAAAAGACGCATGGCGCGTCATAGGTCGCCTGTAAACTCTCCGGGACGCCAATCCCGGCACCAGATTTTGCTGGTGCGCTATAACCATAGACCGGGATGACGTGGGACATCAAGCCCTTTTTTATGGACTCGCAAAACTCTTTGCTCCAGGTGTGACGTCCATCGCGCGTGCTGCTCACAAAACTCGCCTCTAACGTGTCTTTAAATTCAAACATACCTGTCGCGAAACTCCGACAGGCGTTTTGTTCGCCACTATCAGTGGCCCGCAAAGTGACAGGTTTTGACAGGTTCCCGCGGCGGCACAGCACCCGCAAAGTACTAACATTTGCTAACAGGCCAGCCATAGAGGGGCTTTTACTCTGGGCGGCGGTAATCATTGTTTCACCTCCGCGTACTCCTTCATGAAGCGATCAATGGGCTGCACGCACGGGAACAGGTAACCATCGAGATAGAACGTCACGCGGTTGTGCGCTACAGAGACGACGCTCACCGTCTGGCCCTGAGCGTCGCGATATGCGTGATTTGGCAGCGGTGTGCTGGTGGGGTTAGTCATTAATGAACCTCCAGCAGGTCAGGTTGATACTTACGCCATAGTTCAATCTCTTCAGCGGCCAAGCGTGCTTTCTCACCTTTGCACGATTGAAGATCTTTACCGCGCTTACTGGCCTTCTTCGTGTACTGTACTTTGCGACGGGTATGGTCATTCAGGAACGCGAACGGAACGCCGTAGGAGCCTGTTTTACGGATAGATGGGATCACCTGACGGAATACCCAATTAGTGAAACTGTGAGCGAACGTGCCCTGCGTGGTGGCTTTGCGGCTGCGGGCGATCAGTTTGTAGAAACCGGATTCCGCAATAATATTCATCACAGGATTACCAGGGCCAGCATGAATACCCTGAAATGAAGTTAGGGTATTCTCATCCTTGTCCAACGCCATCACCGCTTTTGAAGCATTGCCAATCTCAAGTGCTTTGCACACGTCTGCCGCCACAAACCATGGTTCACCGAATACGTTAACCACTCGGACGGTTACGCTCTCAAATTTGATAACAGAAATATCATGTTCATTAGCTTGGTAAATATGTTTAGGGTTGGTGCCGAGTTGAGGAGAGGCCTCAGAATTAAATCTATTTTTTTCGATTTTCATTTTATGGCTCCGTTATTCGGCGGCGAATGCGTCCGGGAGTTGGTTAATTACACGCTCAATTTCAATTTTACAACTTGGTTGAATAAAAATTTCAGATGTAGAATTAATCACATAAATACATGGTCTAGCCGCCTTTTCTCTAGAGTGGTTTTTTTTCACCATTAGATATTCTCCCTGCGGCGGTTAGCCAGCCAATTATTAATCTCTACGGCATCAAAAGCTGTTATTTTTTCGCCCAGTTTAATGGGTTGTGGCATGACTTTAGCCTTCACCCAGCGATCTACTGTGGCAACGTG
>NZ_JBMAXV010000086.1:0-5753 GCF_048589245.1 Klebsiella sp. 10982 | reverse complement strand
GCAAGCTGCAACAGTGCCGCAAGCTGCGCAGACGCACCGTCACCGTCCGCAGCATCCAGCGCCCGGCACAGCCGCGCCAGTGCGTCCAGGCCGATACCCGCTTCGAAGGCAGCCCGTACAAAGCGCAGCCGTTGCAACGCGGTGTCATCGAACAAGCCGTAGCCGCCCGTGGTGCACGCGACCGGCCGTAGCAATCCGCGCAGCAGGTAGTCGCGCACGATATGCACGCTCACCCCGGCATCAAGGGCCAGCCGGGACACTGTGTAGGCGCTCATTGAACACCTCCTTTTCCTCATCCGGCGCAGCACGAAAGCTGCTTCACGTCCTTGCTGAAGGTCTGCGCCGCGAGCTTCAGCCCTTCGACCATGGTCAGGTAGGGGAACAATTGGTCGGCCAGTTCCTGCACGGTCATACGGTTGCGAATGGCGAGCACCGCCGTCTGGATCAGTTCACCCGCTTCCGGGGCCACCGCTTGCACGCCGATGAGCCGTCCGCTACCTTCCTCGATGACCAGCTTGATGAAGCCGCGTGTGTCGAAGTTGGCAAGCGCACGCGGCACGTTGTCCAAGGTCAAGGTGCGACTGTCGGTCACGATCCCGTCGTGATGTGCTTCCGCCTCGCTGTAGCCCACGGTGGCGACCTGCGGGTCGGTGAACACCACGGCCGGCATTGCGGTCAGGTCCAGGGCCGCATCGCCGCCAGTCATGTTGATCGCAGCACGGGTGCCGGCCGCTGCCGCCACATAGACGAACTGAGGCTGGTCGGTGCAGTCGCCGGCGGCATAGATGTGTGGCGCGCTGGTGCGCATGCCTTTGTCGATGACGATAGCCCCCTGCGCGTTGACGGCGACACCCGCCGCTTCCAATGCCAGGCTGCGCGTGTTCGGTGCCCTGCCAGTGGCAACCAGCAGCTTGTCGGCGCGTATTTCACCGTGCCCGGTGGTCAGCACGAATTCGCCGCCAACATGGGCGACTTGGCTGGCTTGCGTGTGCTCCAGCACCTCGATGCCCTCGGCACGGAAAGCAGCTGTCACGGCCTCGCCGATGGCCGGGTCTTCCCGGAAGAACAAGGTGCTGCGCGCCAGGATGGTCACTTTACTGCCCAGCCGGGCAAAGGCTTGCGCCAGTTCCAGCGCCACCACCGACGAGCCGATCACGGCCAGGCGTTCGGGAATGGTGTCGCTGACCAGAGCCTCGGTCGAAGTCCAGAAGGGAGACTCTTTCAAGCCGGGAATCAAAGGCACGGCCGGGCTGGCACCCGTGGCGACCAGGCAGCGGTCGAACGCCACCACACGCTCGCCGCCATCGTTTAAACGGACAGCAAGGCGCTGGTCGTCCTTGAAACGCGCTTCACCATGCAGCACGGTGATGGCCGGGTTGCCGTCCAGGATGCCTTCGTACTTGGCGTGGCGCAGCTCATCGACGCGCGCCTGCTGCTGGGCCAGTAGTTTGCTGCGATCAATCGCAGGCACAGTCGCTGCGATCCCACTGTCGAATGGGCTTTCACGGCGCAAATGGGCGATATGGGCAGCACGGATCATGATCTTGGACGGCACGCAGCCGACATTGACGCAAGTGCCGCCGATGGTGCCGCGCTCGATCAGCGTGACCTTCGCGCCTTGCTCGACGGCCTTCAGCGCCGCCGCCATTGCGGCCCCGCCGCTGCCAATAACGGCGACGTGCAGTCCGTCCCCATCACCACCAGCCTTGTCGTCACCGCCCAGCCATCCCAGCGCCTTGCCAAGCAATCTGCCCCGCGCTGAAGTGGATGGGGCATCGGCGGGTGTGGCCTTGTAGCCGAGACCGGCCACAGCGGCAGTCAGCGCCTCTGGCGAGGTGCCGGGATCGGTGGCGAGTTGCGCGGAGCCGTTCGGGTAGGACACAAGCGCCGACAGCACGCCCGGCACTTTCTCCAGGGCTTCCTTGACATGTGTCGCGCACGAGTCGCAGGTCATTCCGGTGATATTCAAATACATTGCATCGTTCCTTTTCGTTTCGGCAACTGCCAATGCAGTTAGCCGTGTTTGGGTGGTAGTTCGCAGCGGCGGTTGGCCGGTGAGAGCAGATCCCAGATCGACACCCCGACCATCAAGGCCAGACCGACATAGAGGAGGTTCGCCGTCCACCAATTGCCAAAAAACAAGAGCATGGCCGCCAGCACGATGGCTGGGCCGACCATCCCGAGCAGGCTGCGGTGCCATTGCCGATGACTCAGCCAGCCCAGTGCATTCGCCAGCAAAGCCACGACTGCGAACAGCGGCAGCAGCTTGGAGATAAACAACCCTTCGTATTCCTGTAGAAAGCCTAGGCCGATGGCCGCGCCCAGGCTGGCGGTAGCCGGGAAACAGGCAGCGCATCCCATCGCGGAAACAACGCTGCCAAGCGCGCCCGCCTTGTCGGCAATGCGTGTCATCAGTCCCATGATCGCCCTAGGTTCGGGTTCAGTGGTTCACTGCTTGACGCTGGACGGATAGCCCGCGTCTCCGGTTGCCTTGGTTAGCTTCTGCACGCTGGTCTTGGCATCATCGAACGTGACAACCGCTTCGCGTGTCTCGAAGGTCACGTCAATTTTGCTGACGCCTTCGACCTTGGAAATCGCCTTCTTGACGGTGATCGGGCAGGCGGAGCAGGTCATGCCCGGTACGGACAGCGTGACGGTCTGGGTGGCGGCCCACACGGGGGCAACAACGGCAGCGAGGGCGAGGGCGAGGGCGGCAAACAGTTTTTTCATGATGAACTCCTGTGATTAATAGAAAAATAGCATGACGTAGGGAAATCCGAGCGCGACCAGGACCAGCGCGGCCACGATCCAGAAAATGAGCTTGTAAGTAGCCCGCACTTGGGGAATCGCGCAGACCTCACCCGGTTTGCAGGCTTGCGCCGGGCGGTAGATGCGCCGCCAGGCGAAAAACAGCGCGACCAGCGCTGCGCCGATGAAGATCGGGCGATAGGGTTCCAGCACCGTCAGGTTGCCGATCCATGCCCCGCTGAACCCCAAGGCGATCAAAACCAGCGGCCCCAGGCAGCAGGCCGACGCAAGAATGGCGGCCAGCCCACCGGCGAAGAGCGCGCCGCGCCCGTTTTGTGGTTCAGACTTTTGTGGTTCAGACATACGCTTGTCCTTTCAAATTTGGTTTGGATAGCTTAAGCTTACTTCCGTAGTTATGTACGGAGTCAAGCGATATGCAAATTAATTTTGAGAATCTGACCATTGGCGTTTTTGCCAAGGCGGCCGGGGTCAATGTGGAGACCATCCGGTTCTACCAGCGCAAGGGCCTGCTGCCGGAGCCAGACAAGCCCTATGGCAGCATTCGCCGCTATGGCGAGGCGGATGTAACACGAGTGCGGTTCGTGAAATCGGCCCAGCGGCTGGGCTTTAGCCTGGACGAAATCGCCGAGCTACTGCGGCTGGAGGATGGCACCCATTGCGAGGAAGCCAGCGGCCTGGCCGAGCACAAGCTCAAGGATGTGCGCGAGAAGATGGCCGACTTGGCACGCATGGAGGCCGTGCTGTCTGAACTGGTGTGCGCCTGCCATGCGCGGAAAGGGAACGTTTCCTGCCCGCTGATTGCGTCACTGCAAGACGGAACGAAGCTCGCTGCATCGGCGCGGGGGAGTCACGGGGTGACTACGCCTTAGCGTGCTTTATTTTCCGAATTCTGAGACGACCCCCTCTTCAGGCAGGCACAATTTTCCGGAATGCCCGGATTAATATGTGGTAATTATGATTTTCGGGCATCAAATGTAACGACAGAGTTACCTGACAGACAGGTATTCCCCTGACGGCCAAAGGCATCATCAATAACCGCAACCGTCGTCTCCGACACAGTCAAAACAGACGGAAAGGTGAGGACTGACATCCTTCCATACCGTGTCTACTGGATGCTCTGCCATGATCCGGGAACGGGTCAGTATTGGATGCACCAGTGTCGATACCGGGAATGTCTACTGCAGGCGACAACGATCTACATTTTGCATCGAGCGTTATTCTGGCTGCGTTGTGTCTACTGTATGCGATGCCCTCTGCTTCGTGATTAAAACTCAAACAATATTATCAGGACATACCGAGGTTCCTGTCTTTTGTGTCGACTACAGTAGACCAGCGGGAAAAGAGGGGGGAGGGGTTACCTCTATACCAGAACGCAAAAGTGATAATTCAAAAGAGACAGCCACATACACAAAATCAGATAGGTTTTCCAGATTGTTGTGTAATCTGTAACCTAAGGCTAATGTATGTGTACATTAGCATTAGCTGGGGAAAAGATACGTGAGAGCTGAAACGCAAGAAGCTATGCGGATGTTTTTGGGGGGACGTTGCTACACGGCTAAACAGCTCGAAAAGGACTATCTCTCTGAAGTGGCAGGTTACAGCGACGACCGCTGGGAAGCGCCGCAAAGAGCTGCCCGGCTGGCGGCAGCGGTAAAACGCTACAAAACCTCCGAGATGCTGCGTTTTATTTTTGCCACCATCGCGTATGATCCCGACCCGGATCTGACCCCGCTTGCCGTGAAGCGGCTGTGTCAGGCCTTGTTCGGCAGAACCGGTAGCCAGTGGCTTATTGTGGAAATTTTCGGGGTGAAGGGACGGCAGCACCGCAGCGTTGACAGTACGCCGGAGGCCGTTGAAAAAATGGCAACCAGGTATCGTCATGCAGCAGAGCTGCACTGGGCTGCAACTCTGGCGGAAATTGAACGGGTAAAGCGCAACTATCAGACCCTGGTTAAGGCACCCGGGAAGAGAGAAGGGTGAATACCATAAACTTAAAGCTAATGTACGCGTACATTAACTTTAAGATAAAGTGGATCTACAACCTATTTTTCTGTATCACAACGGCTTCCAGACTTGTCGATTTGCACGGTAATTCCGGCCGGAAGCGACAGGGGATACCCGGACATTTCGGCTGGAAAAACCGATCGCATTTGGCAAAAAGCGCATCGGCATTGAAGACGTGGCCGCGACCATTGAGGGATGCAATGAAGTATTTCATGCAGGACTTTCGGCAGGCATCCTGGACCTGAACATATCAGTAATGCTGTCTTTTCTCATCTTTGACTCACGCCTGAATGAAATTATTCATCATCACCGGCATGGGCTGCAGTGCTGGTATGCACTTTATAGCAGTCCACCCGGCGGGACAATTCATGAAAGCTGGTGGGAGCGGACCATCACACTCAAAACGTAAGACAACATGCCTTATAGTCCTGCAAAGCCTTTGCCCCGGAGCGCCACGCTCTGCGTGGGTCGCGACTGTGCACATTTTCGGCATATTCTTTTTTTCTTTTTTTTTATTTTTTCTCTTTTTTTCGTCCGCGCGGCGGGGGCCGGGCCGGGCACGTTGAAGGTCAAGACCCTCAAGGGTATGTTGTCTTACGTCTGCTCTTTTGCTACCTGGGACGCTTGCCGGCGATCAGAATCAGGAGAATAGCCATCGTTCGTGAGGAAGCTTATTTGTTCAGTCATCTCGCACACAGTTGTCATATCCCCGGCGCACCACCTCTGGCCCGTGCGCATATCCTGCCTGATTGAACGGGGCTTTATGAAACAGTTTCGGGAGGAGGGGAAAGCGGTTTGGACGGCCTCCAGTTCTGAATGAAGAACTGAAACTACGGTGATTAGACAGATTAATGCCGGGATCAGCATCTACGTCATCGCTCGGGAATTCAATACAACCAGGCAAACCATACTCAGGGTTTAGGCGGACGGCGATGACCCTGAGTTCTCAGCTGGACGGTCTGATATGTGCAAAAAGCGGC
>NZ_JBMAXV010000085.1:0-5770 GCF_048589245.1 Klebsiella sp. 10982 | reverse complement strand
TGGAAGAAATAGAGGTTTCAGTCTGTAAACAGGCTGAAACCAGTCTCGCCATTTTGATAACAAACCGGCAACACAAAAATAGCCCGATTTCGGTGTGTAAAACCTGCACTTTTGGACGTTCCGGCGGATTTTGGCGATGAGTGGTGTGGTGGTTGTCTAGCCAATGTTGAAATGTCGTGCTCAAAACAAGTCAGAGATGACGTCTGGGAGAGTCTGGAAAATTCCTTCTTTAGTCTTAGTCAGGCCTGAAGGATGGTCGCGGATGCCAGGCTTTCTCAGTAATCATCAGTTTCCGAACGGTCTCTTTTGAAATCCGGACACTGTATTCTGTGGTCAGTATTCGCCAGATTGCTGTCGGATTCATACCCCGGCCGCGTGAGCGAATAAGCTGCAGGGCCTGGTCTCTGATGGTGGTGTTTAACTGATGGTTGCCGGGCTTTCCACGGCGCCGGCTGACCAGACCAGCTGGCCCCAGCTCACGATAGCGTTTAATCAGGCGGGAGCACTGACGACGGGTGAGCTCCATGGATTCCGCCACTGACCTGCCCCCAGAGTTAGATACAACCGTCAGTTAGTAAGGTCGGTTTGTTTACCTTCACATTTTCCATTTCGCCACCGTGCTGCAAACTCTGATGGCGTCTGATAATTCAGTGCTGAATGTGGACGACACTCGTTATAATCCTGCCGCCAGTCATTAATGATTTTCCTTGCGTGAACGATATTGCTGAACCAGTGCTCATTCAGGCATTCATCGCGAAATCGTCCGTTAAAGCTCTCAATAAATCCGTTCTGCGTTGGCTTGCCCGGCTGGATTAAGCGCAACTCAACACCATGCTCAAAGGCCCATTGATCCAGTGCACGGCAAGTGAACTCCGGCCCCTGGTCAGTTCTTATCGTCGCCGGATAGCCTCGAAACAGTGCAATGCTGTCCAGAATACGCGAGACCTGAACGCCTGAAATCCCAAAGGCAACAGTGACCGTCAGGCATTCCTTTGTGAAATCATCGACGCAGGTAAGACACTTGATCCTGCGACCGGTGGAAAGTGCGTCCATGACGAAATCCATCGACCAGGTCAGATTGGGCGCCGCCGGACGGAGCAGCGGCAGACGTTCTGTTGCCAGCCCTTTACGACGTCTTCTGCGTTTTACGCCCAGGCCACTGAGGTGATAAAGCCGGTACACGCGCTTATGATTAACATGAAGCCCTTCACGGCGCAGCAACTGCCAAATACGACGGTAGCCAAAACGCCTGCGCTCCAGTACCAGCTCAGTGATGCGCCCTGATAAATGCGCATCAGCAGCCGGACGGTGAGCCTCATAGCGGCAGGTCGACAGGGATAAACCTGTAAGCCTGCAGGCACGACGTTGCGACAGACCGGTCGCATCACACATCAGCATCACGGCTTCCCGCTTCTGGTCTGTCGTCAGTACTTTCGCCCAAGAGCCACCTGAAGCGCCTCTTTATCCAGCATGGCTTCGGCAAGCAGCTTCTTGAGTCTGGCGTTCTCTTCCTCAAGCGACTTCAGGCGCTTAACTTCAGGCACCTCCATACCGCCATACTTCTTACGCCAGGTGTAAAACGTGGCATCGGAAATGGCATGCTTGCGGCAGAGTTCACGGGCGGGTACCCCAGCTTCGGCTTCGCGGAGAATACTGATGATCTGTTCGTCGGAAAAACGCTTCTTCATGGGGATGTCCTCATGTGGCTTATGAAGACATTACTAACATCGGGGTGTACTAATCAACGGGGAGCAGGTCAGCGCATTGAGCGACATAACCTGAATCTGAGACAACATCTGGCAAGGCTGGGACGGAAGTCACTGTCGTTCTCAAAATCGGTGGAGCTGCATGACAAGGTCATCGAGCATTATCTGAGCATAAAACACTATCAGTAAGTTGGAGTCATTACCCAAAACTGGATAGGCCTTTATAAGGGCCTATCCATAATTTCAGAAAATATTTAATGACAGCTATTCATTTTCATGTATTACTTGACTTACATTCTTTCTAAGAGTAGAAACATCAACAGTTTTGATTAATTAGCGACTACTCGCCGCCGTCCAGTTAACTGATTAAAGTGTGATCGAATGAAAATTACTATTTCCGGTACCGGTTATGTCGGTTTATCGAATGGCATCCTGATTGCGCAAAACCACGAAGTGGTGGCGCTGGATATCATTCAATCCAAAGTTGATATGATTAACCAAAAGATTTCTCCGATTGTCGATAAGGAGATTCAGGAATACCTGGCGGAAAAACCGTTGAATTTTCGTGCAACAACTGACAAGCATGATGCTTATCGCAATGCAGATTATGTCATTATCGCCACGCCGACTGACTACGATCCGAAAACGAACTACTTCAATACGTCGACCGTTGAAGCCGTTATTCGCGATGTTACCGAGATTAACCCTGATGCGGTCATGATCATTAAATCAACCATCCCCGTTGGTTTCACTCGTGATATTAAAGAGCGCCTGGGCATTGATAATGTTATTTTCTCTCCAGAGTTCCTCCGTGAAGGCCGCGCGCTCTATGACAACCTGCACCCGTCGCGTATCGTTATTGGTGAGCGTTCAGAACGCGCGGAACGTTTTGCTAACCTCCTGAAAGAAGGAGCGATCAAGCAGGATATCCCGACGCTGTTTACTGATTCTACCGAAGCTGAAGCAATCAAATTATTTGCCAATACCTATCTGGCGCTGCGCGTGGCTTATTTCAATGAACTGGATAGCTACGCTGAGAGCCAGGGCCTGAACAGTAAGCAGATTATCGAAGGCGTGTGCCTCGACCCGCGTATTGGTAACCACTATAACAACCCGTCCTTTGGCTACGGTGGTTACTGCCTGCCGAAAGATACCAAGCAGCTGCTTGCGAACTACGAATCTGTACCGAATAACATTATTGGCGCCATCGTTGACGCTAACCGCACGCGTAAAGATTTCGTTGCTGACTCCATCCTGGCGCGTAAGCCTAAGGTCGTTGGGATTTATCGCCTGATCATGAAGAGTGGTTCTGATAACTTCCGCGCTTCCTCAATTCAGGGCATCATGAAGCGTATTAAGGCTAAAGGTATTCCGGTTATTATCTATGAACCGGTTATGCAGGAAGATGAATTCTTCAATTCCCGCGTAGTTCGCGATTTTGAAGCGTTCAAACAAGAAGCTGATGTGATTGTCTCTAACCGTATGGCTGAAGAGCTGTCGGATGTTGCTGATAAGGTATATACCCGCGATTTATTTGGCAGTGACTAATCTGTCTTCTGGCCGGGAGCAGCAGCTGCCGGCCACCGCTTTCCTCCCCCTCTAAATGATTACGCATTTCTCTTTCCAGTCTCACCGTTCCTTCACCTAAACCATATCCCCTTAAAAAACGTGACCCCGCTTAAATTCTTCAATTGTTCATCTTGTCGCAATCATTGAGGTCGGATATGTTAAATGCACCTTGTGAAGAGCTACCGTCACTGAGATGTAGACGCTGGAGATAAGCGCCGGAAGGGAAAACAGAGCCTGCTTGCAGGCTTTTGTTGTTTATAAGTTCCTGCCGGTGTACAGCATCCTTCCCTGGAATACGATGAGATTCAGATTCCAGTTTAAACCGACGCTTCGGGATCGTTCAGGGGGGAGGCATGGTATGCATGAGTTAGCCGTGGGTATAAAAAATCATCCGTAAGCGTACAGCGTGAACCGTCTGGTCATAATCTGAAGCATCCGACAAAGTGGTGTCCACCAAATAAGTAGTGGGAACCAAAGTGTCAGATATGCAGAAAAATATGACTCCCGGCAGGCGTAAAGGCTGCCCTAATTATTCTCCTGAGTTTAAACAGCAACTCGTTGCTGCCTCCTGCGAACCCGGGATATCCATCTCAAAACTGGCGCTTGAAAATGGCATTAATGCCAATCTGCTCTTTAAATGGCGCCAGCAGTGGCGCGAGGGAAAGCTGCTATTACCTTCCTCTGAGAGTCCTCAGTTACTTCCTGTGACTCTCGATGCCACCGCCGTACAACCAGAACCGCCCGCTGAGGACTCAGAGCTCAGCATCAGCTGTGAGGTAACGTTCCGGCACGGGACACTCCGCCTCAACGGCACTGTCAGCGAAAAGCTTCTGACTCTGCTGATACAGGAACTGAAGCGATGATCCCGCTACCAACAGGCACCAAAATCTGGCTGGTTGCCGGTATTACCGATATGAGAAACGGCTTCAACGGGCTGGCTGCAAAAGTGCAGACGGCGCTGAAAGACGAACCGATGTCCGGCCATGTCTTCATCTTCCGGGGCCGCAGCGGCAGTCAGGTTAAACTTCTGTGGTCCACCGGCGACGGGCTGTGCCTGCTGACCAAACGGCTGGAGCGCGGGCGCTTCGCCTGGCCGTCAGCTCGCGATGGCAAAGTGTTCCTGACCCCGGCGCAGCTGGCAATGCTGCTGGAAGGCATCGACTGGCGACAGCCGAAGCGGTTGCTGACCTCCCTGACCATGCTGTAGGCTTCTTTATCCTGGTTGTCGCAGAATAAGCCTGGTAAAATGCTGGCTTATGAATGACATCTCTTCTGACGACATCCTTCTGCTGAAACAGCGCCTTGCCGAACAGGAAGCGCTGAACCGTGCCCTGCTGGAAAAGCTGGCAGACCGGGAGCGCGAAATAGACCATCTGCAGGCGCAGCTGGATAAACTTCGCCGGATGAACTTCGGCAGCCGTTCCGAAAAAGTCTCCCGCCGTATCGCACAAATGGAAGCCGATCTGAACCGGCTTCAGAAAGAGAGCGATACGCTGACCGGTCGGGTGGATGACCCGGCAGTACAGCGCACTCTGCGTCAGACCCGCACCCGCAAACCGTTCCCCGAATCACTCCCCCGCGATGAAAAACGCCTGCGGCCAGCGGGTTCCTGCTGCCCGGAGTGTGGTGGTGCGCTGAGTTACCTGGGTGAGGATGCCGCTGAACAGCTGGAGCTGATGCGCAGCGCCTTCCGGGTGATCCGGACCGTACGGGAAAAACATGCCTGCACAAAATGTGATGCCATCGTGCAGGCCCCCGCGCCTTCGCGCCCCATTGAGCGGGGTATCGCCGGACCGGGGCTGATGGCCCGCGTGCTGACCACAAAGTATGCAGAGCACACACCGCTGTATCGTCATTCTGAAATATACGGTCGCCAGGGCGTGGAACTGAGCCGTTCACTGCTGTCGGGCTGGGTGGATGCATGCTGCCGGCTGCTGTCCCCGCTGGAGGAGGCGCTTCAGGACTATGTCCTGACTGACGGTAAACTCCATGCCGATGATACCCCGGTCCAGGTGCTGTTGCCGGGCAATAAGAAGACGAAGACCGGGCGGTTGTGGACGTATGTTCGTGATGACCGCAACGCCGGGTCAGCGCTGGCACCGGCGGTGTGGTTCGCCTACAGCCCCGACAGAAAAGGCATCCATCCGCAGACCCATCTTGCGGGGTTCAGCGGTGTGCTACAGGCGGATGCGTACGCCGGGTTCAACGAGCTGTACCGCGATGGCCGGATAACGGAAGCCGCCTGCTGGGCTCACGCCCGCCGTAAAATCCACGATGTGCACGTTCGCACGCCGTCAGCCCTGACGGAGGAAGCCCTGAAGCGTATCGGCGAACTGTATGCCGTGGAGGCAGAAATAAGAGGAATGCTGGCGGAACAACGGCTTGCTGAACGTCAGCGGAAAACGAAACCGCTGCTTAGTACCCTGGAAAGCTGGTTGCGTGAAAAAATGAAAACGCTGTCGCGACACTCGGAGCTGGCAAAGGCGTTCACGTAC
>NZ_JBMAXV010000084.1:0-5781 GCF_048589245.1 Klebsiella sp. 10982 | reverse complement strand
TTGTTGGCACTTTGATGTGTATATCATTTGCTATACATTCGTGTTGTGTTATTCTTGTATATCAATTGCTATACAAGAGAGGTGTGTATGAAATCAGATGTTCAACTCAACCTAAGAGCTAAAGAGTCTCAGAGGGCACTCATCGATGCCGCTGCAGAAATCCTTCATAAATCGCGAACCGACTTCATTCTTGAGATGGCCTGCAAGGCTGCGGAGAACGTGATCCTTGATCGTCGTGTTTTCAATTTTAACGACGAACAGTATGCAGAGTTCATCGATATGCTCGATGCACCAGTCGAGGATGAGCCTGCCATTAATAAACTACTGGCAAGGAAACCTCAGTGGGATGTATAACTGCGCCCGAGCCGTTATCCAGCGCCCATCAACTGGCAGAGTTCGTCAGTGGGGAAACGGTACTCGATGAATGGTTAAAACAGAGAGGTTTAAAAAATCAAGCTCTTGGCGCTGCACGAACTTTCGTTGTTTGCAAGACGGGTACGAAGCAAGTAGCTGGTTTTTACTCTTTGGCCACCGGTAGCGTTAACCATACGGAAGCGACAGGCAGTCTTCGGCGTAACATGCCAGATCCTATACCGGTGATTATACTCGCTCGCCTGGCGGTAGATGTTTCATTGCACGGAAAAGGGGTTGGCGCCGATTTACTTCACGATGCGGTTCTACGCTGTTATCGCGTAGCTGAGAATATTGGCGTTCGTGCGATAATGGTTCACGCGCTTACTGAAGAAGCCAAAGGTTTCTATGCTCACCATGGATTTAAGGCATCGCAAACTTATGAGCGGACTCTGTTCCTTAAACTTCCATGACTAGTTACTGGAGTGGGGAGGTGACTGATACCGACATAATATATTGATTATCATATTATTTATTTCAATATTTAACATAATCTTTGTTATGCGCACTAGATATGTAATGGCTCAATAGTAATGTCCGCCTGTGGCTCAATTCAGATGTCCGCGCTATGGTAAGCTTCACTGGTCCGTTTAAACTACCGGGAGGCATATCATGAGCGCAGAAAGCTCAGGAGTGTTTACTTTGAAAGAGATCAACCGGATCAAGATTATACAGGACGTCATTGAACGTCGCATCACAACGCGCCGTGCGGCCGAGCACCTCGGTATCAGCGACAGGCAATGCCGCAGACTTCTTGCCCGTTACCGTGAAGGCGGACCGCTTGGTATGGCCAGCAGACGATGTGGCATGCGTGGTAACCGCCAGTTGCCACCCGGGCTCGCAGATCAGGCTCTGGAACTGATCAAGACGCGTTATGCTGATTTCGGTCCGACTCTGGCGCGTGAAAAGCTCGAAGAACTCCACGGACTGTTTCTTGGCAAAGAAACTGTCCGGCGCATCATGGTGCGGGCTGGCTTATGGGTTCCCCGTAAACAACGTGCCGCAAGGATCCCTCAACCACGGTACCGGCGTCCGTGTACTGGTGAGCTGATACAAATAGATGGCTGTGATCACGACTGGTTTGAAGGCCGTGGCCCGGCCTGCACCGCGCTGGTCTATGTTGATGATGCAACCAGCAAACTGATGGAACTGTTGTTTGTTAAATCGGAGTCCACGTTTTCTTACTTCGAAGCCACGCGGCGCTATATCGATAAGCATGGTAAACCGCTGGCACTGTACAGCGATAAAGCCGGTGTTTTTCGTGTTAACAATAAACACGCCACAGGCGGAGACGGGCATACTCAGTTTGGGCGAGCCATGCATGAACTGAACATCCAGACTATCTGTGCAGAAACCAGTCCCGCCAAAGGGCGTGTAGAACGAGCTCACCTCACTTTACAGGATCGTCTGGTCAAAGAGCTGCGGTTACAGGGCATTTGTTCAATGGAGGCTGCAAATGACTTCGCTGAGGCCTATATGGCTGACTATAACCGCCGTTTTGGCAAAGTACCGCGACATGATTTTGACGTACACCGTGCTGTAGAACATGATGAGGACCTGGGGCTTATTTTCACTGTTCGTGAAAAACGTAAAGTCTCAAAATCGTTGACGATACAATATGATAAAATGTTGTACCTGATTGAAGACAGCGAACTGAGTCGCCGTGCAATGGGTAAATATATCGATGTGTATCACTATCCTGATGGCAGAAAAGAGCTGCGCCTGAACGGTACGCTACTTCCCTACTCTACCTACGACCGACTGTCAGAAATCGACCAGGGCGCGATTGTCGATAACAAGCGTCTTGGCCGAACCCTGGAGTTTATCAGTCTGGTGCAGAGCAAGCGGGATAACACGCGCTCTCAGTCAATTCCCGCTGGAGATGGCCCTTCCCGACGACGGCCAAAGCAGGAAGGGAAGAAATCCCAGCGCTCACTGGATAATGATGACATTCTCGAAGCACTCAAACAGCTTCAGTCACGTTCAGAGGACATTTTTGGTAAAAGAGCCCGCTGATGGTACTCACTGGCCGGACAGTGGTTGCTCACCAGTTGATATTGTCCGGCCAGACCCATGATGTATTATTCATTTCGTTCAGCATCTTTATGTCCTGCTTTTCACGGGCATACTTACCCCATAATGAATGAAAAGAACGAACAATACTGATTAACTGCTTTTTTCTTTGCTCCGGAGATAGGCTGATAAAATAGCAGCACCTGCTGTCAATATTATCCTCAATGAAATTAAAATCAGAGTCTGATGCATATTTTACTGTTAGCATAATATCATTCGACGTTGTTCTCTCAGACTCTGTTAATGCTGATTCTATCAGGTATTCAAAGGCATACATGACAGACAGCTGGTTTTTGTCTGTCTGAATATAACCCATTGAGTTTCTGAGTATTGAGGACTGTACCAGGACCAGAGGCCATAAAAGCTCAACACCATAAAGCTTATATGTATCATGTTGATCATACTGATGTTGCTCAACACGACGATTACCTTCCCGTGCTTTACGAATATCATAGGCAAGGGATAACATAAATCCGTCTTTAACTTTAATCAGTGGGCTTTCATCCACGATGTAATGAATGAGTTCATGTAATTCATTCAGGGCTTCTGAATCTCCCCACAGTATAAAACCTGCATTGTTCGGCGTTAACTCGTATCGAAGCATGGGCTCAATCATCCTGTTGTTTCAGTCGGAGGAAAGTCTATCAGTAAAGAGAATGAGAGATCAAAGTGGTCATTTTAATTGAGCTGGATAACGGACATTTCAATTGAGCCTTGACAAGATATGTAGCTCCCATATTCTAATGTCACTTTTAACCCATTTAGTGATGTCACTTTTTCTGGCATAAAGGATCCAATCCTCAGGCCATGGAGACATCAGGATGCTTGTGACCATGTCAGATAAAGAAATCAGTCGGATCAACGTCATTCAATCAGTTGTTGAAAAACGTATGCGCCGTCGTGATGCTGCTCATCAGCTTGCTTTGACCGAACGTCAGACACAGCGGTTAATGAACCGCTTTCGTGAGTCTGGTGCCGCAGGATTGGTAAACCTTCGGCGTGGACGCCCTGGTAATCACAGGCTTCCTGAGTCACTGAAGCTGCGAGTTCTTTCGTTACTTCACGATCATTACAGCGACTTTGGACCAACACTGGCCGCAGAAAAATTACGCGAACGCCACAACATCACAGTATCTGTTGAAACGCTCAGAAAATGGATGACAGCGGATGGACTCTGGGTTCCTTATTCACGTCGCAGGCCCCGCGTTCATCAACCCAGATATCGGCGTGACTGCCTCGGAGAACTTGTTCAGATTGATGGTTCCCCGCACGACTGGTTTGAAGGCCGTGCACCGAAATGCTGCCTGCTCGTCTTTATTGATGACGCGACTGGCCGCCTGATGCACCTCCGTTTTGGTGAGACTGAATCAGCTTTTGATTACATGATGGCCACTCGCGAGTATCTCGAGCAACACGGCAAGCCCCTTGCGTTCTACAGCGATAAGCACGGCATTTTCAGGGTCAATAATGGAGGATCCACTACGACCGGAGTCACCCAGTTTGGCCGTGTACTTTCTGAACTTGGGATCGAGTTGATTTGTGCCAACAGTCCACAGGCTAAAGGCCGTGTGGAGCGAGCAAATCAGACACTTCAGGATCGGCTTATCAAAGAGATGCGTCTCGAGGGAATCTGCAGTATTGAAGCCGCCAACGCCTGGCTGGATACCTTCATCGCTGACTTCAATCGTCGCTTCGCAAGACCAGCAAAATACCCCAAAGATCTGCACCGCCCGGTGTCTGAAAGCAACGAAGAGCTGGATGATATCTTTGCTTGGCAGGAACTGCGTAAGCTGTCTAAAACGCTGACATTCCGCTATGACAAAATGATATATCTGGTTGAACCTACTGAAGAAAATACTCGCATCGCTGGCGAGAAAATAACTGTCTACGACTATCCTGACGGCACGCTGGCATTCAAATACGGTTACCGTTCACTCAAATATCAGGTGTTCGACAAACTGGAATGTCTCGACCAGGGGCAAATTGTTGATAACAAACGTCTTGGGGCTGTACTGAAGCTGGCGCAAAGCAAAATGGATGAACTCGAACGCGATGGCAAGCGTGACAGGAGCAAAAAGATGCCAAAACGACGGGCTCAGGCCAGAGTTCAGGAGCAACTCAGGGCAATTAATCCGGTCCTGGTAAACCCGGATGAATTCAGGGCCAGCCTGAAACGCTAGCCCCCTGCTCTTTTTTTTGGATAGTTCAGCTGTGGCAGTGTGATGAAGTACAAGCTTTTGAAAACATGGCAGTTGAGTTTGCAACCAATAATCCCCATTACTTATCTGGTTTTACTATCACAGCAGATATATTCCAGAATATTAAGGGGAAAACAGAACATGGCCAGATGTACGGCTCCTGTACGTGGACATAGCTCAGCAGCCGCCGCTGCTGCCTGTCCAGCCTGTCGCAATCGCAGTGGTTATCGCCGCAGCAGCTACAGTTATGATAGTTATCCGTCCTACTCCTCGTCAGGCAGCGCTGGCGGAAGTCGTGGAAGCAGTAGCGGTGGTTCCAGCAGCGGTACAAAGCCTCGCTGGTCAAAATCGGGATCTTCCGTTTCCTACACAACCGCCCAAGTACAATCTCTCACACCGATTCGCCAAACGGTAGAGAAGCTTGTCGCAGAGAAGCCGGATTTGCGTGATGTATTCCTTTGCCACGCTTGGGATGATCGACAAGGCGTAGCCAAAGAGCTACACGATTTGCTCGAGGCTGCAGGCGTCAAAGTATGGTTTAGCGAAAAGGATCTTGCTCTTGGCGTTCCTATGATGCGTGCCATCGATAAAGGATTAGCAAATTCTCGAATCGGTCTGGTATTAGTGACTCCAGCGCTATTAAACCGACTGCCCAAAGAAGGCGTTGCTGATAAAGAGCTTTCAGCTTTACTGGCCGGGAACCAACTCGTACCGATCGTTCATAACACAACGTATGAAGCTCTCCGCAATGTCAGTCCCTTGCTCGCATCCCGAAGCGGTCTGGACACGGGAGAAGATACGCTGGCAGTTGTCGCAACAAAAATTGCAGAATTGATTACTGTGTAGAGTAACGACTCCCACTCAAACTAAAATATCTGGTCTACTACCGCAGGCCAGATATTTTACCTTTTATCACCTCTCCCTTCAGAACATAACTTCCGCCCATGTCCATGTCACTTCAGGTGACATTTGAAACTGGCTAAACCGAGTGACTTTTTAATCTTGTAATAACAAGATATGTCAGCACAAAGCGTTATTGTCGTCTCAGCACAATTCACACGCGTCGTGTACGCTAAGCCTTCATTTTGCTCAGCACAGG
>NZ_JBMAXV010000083.1:0-5831 GCF_048589245.1 Klebsiella sp. 10982 | reverse complement strand
ATAGATCAATAGATCATAGATAACTATCATCTATCGCTTCTATCCGCGACGGCTGTCACATTCCCCGGCAATAGCGTTAACTGCTTCAAATTTTGACGCATTTTTCGCCGTTCCCCCTCCTCAATCGCTTGACGCGTTTTCGTATTTCTCTAAATTGTAGTAGCGAGAGTTGGCGAGCAATTGAACAACTCGTCACTCCACCACCGGTTCATTCCATCTTACTAATAAAGATTTACGAAGGATGTCGAAGTATGGAAATGGGTACTGTTAAGTGGTTCAACAATGCCAAAGGGTTCGGTTTTATCTGCCCTGAGGGCGGCGGCGAAGACATTTTCGCCCATTACTCCACCATCCAGATGGATGGTTACAGAACGCTAAAAGCCGGACAAGCCGTTCGGTTTGATGTTCACCAGGGGCCAAAAGGCAACCACGCCAGCGTGATCGTCCCTGTGGAAGCGGAAACGGCTGCATAACTCTTTTGCTTCATTGTGTACATCCTGCTAATAAAATGCCAGTCCTTCTGACTGGCATTTTTATTCCTATTCCCGCGCCAGGGCATCCACCGGATCGAGCCGCGCCGCATTGCGTGCGGGCAGCCAACCAAACAGCACGCCGGTCAGCGTCGAACAGAGAAAAGCCGTCACCAGCGCCAGCGGAGAAAAACCGATCTCCCAGCCGGGCAGCACCAACTGCAGAATAAACGCGATCATCAGCGACAACGTCACCCCCAGCGCGCCACCGACCAGGCAAACCAGCACCGCTTCGATGAGAAACTGCTGTAGCACATCGCTGGCCCGAGCGCCTACCGCCATGCGGATGCCGATCTCCCGCGTTCGCTCTGTCACCGACACCAGCATAATATTCATTACACCAATACCACCAACCACCAGAGCAATCACCGCCACCAATGTCAGGAACAGCTGTAAGGTATGTGTGGTCCTTTCGGCGGTTTTCAAGACGCTGTCCATATTCCAGGTGAATACATCTTTTTTACCATGCCGCAGCTCCAGCAGACGCAGCAGCTGCTTCTCTGCCGTTTCACTGTCGTAGCCTTCATTAACGCGCACCGTAATGGAGTTCAGCCACGACTGCCCCATCACTCTTCCCGCCATCGTGGTGTAAGGCAACCAGACGCGGAGAATTTTACTGCTGCCGAACATTGACTGTTTTTCATCTGCGACGCCAATCACCGTGGCGGGCATATTGCCGACCAGGATCACCTCTCCCACCACTTTCGCTTTATTGGGAAACAGCTGTCGGCGGGTATTGCTGTCGAGTACCACCACCTGCGCCCGGCTGTTAAGCTGGAGCTCATTAAAGGTATTGCCTTCGCTAAACGTCATGCCATAAACATTAAAATACTGCGGCCCGACCCCCTCCGCGCTGGCGGCAACGTCAATATTATTGGCGCGCAGGCGCAGGCTTTTCGACACCGCCGGCGTGGCGGAACGCACCCACGGCTGTTTCTGGATCGCCAGCAAATCGTCATACTTCAGCGCCTGCTGATAGCGCGGGTCGTCGTCACCAAAATCCTTTCCGGGGTAAACATCGATGGTATTGGTTCCGATGGCGCGAATATCCGCCAGCACCATCTGCTTAGCCGCATCGCCGACCACCACGATCGACACCACTGAGGCAATACCGATAATGATGCCGAGCATGGTCAGCAAAGTGCGCATTTTATTCGCCGCCATCGCCCGCCACGCCATGACCAGCGCTTCGCGAAAGCCGCTGGTAAACTGACGCCACGCCGAAGGCTCCGCCTGCTGACGGGCGCGCAGCCCGCCGCGCTGTAGACTACCGGGCGGATTGCGGACGATCTCGCCATCGCGGATCTCAACGATCCGCTCCGCCTGAGCGGCCACCTGCGGATCGTGGGTGACGATAATCACCGTGTGCCCCTGTGCTTTAAGCTGATGGAGGATCGCCATCACCTCTTCGCCGGAATGGCTGTCCAGCGCGCCGGTTGGTTCATCAGCGAGGATCACCTCCCCGCCGTTCATCAGGGCGCGGGCGATACTGACCCGCTGCTGCTGGCCGCCGGACAACTGCGATGGCTGATAGTCCGCCCGATCGCCCAGCCCCAGCCGCATCAGCAGCTCATGGGCGCGCGCCAGGCGCGCCCGCCGTTCACTGCCAGCATATACCGCTGGCACTTCAACATTCTGCGCGGCGGTAAGGTGTGACAGCAGGTGATAACGTTGAAAAATAAAGCCAAAGTGTTCCCGCCGCAGCCGCGCCAGCGCATCGCCATCCAGCTGCGCGATATCGGTTCCCGCCACCCGGTAGGTGCCGCTGGTGGGTTTGTCGAGGCAGCCAAGGATGTTCATTAGCGTCGATTTGCCCGAGCCGGAGGCGCCCACGATCGCCACCATCTCACCCGCATGGATGCTGAGGGTGATCCCCTTGAGGACCTCAACGCTGCCGTCGCCAGAAGGGTAGCTACGACGAATATCACGCAGCTCAAGCAACGCCGTCATTTTGCCGCCCCGCTCGCGCTCTCGCCGACGATCACCTCATCCCCCTCTTCCAGGCCCTGCACCACCGCGACGTCGGTATCGTTGCGGGCGCCAATGGCAACCTCACGCTCTTTTACCTCACCGGTGCGCAACAGCCGGACGTGGTAGCGGTTATCACCCACCGCGTCGCCCAGGGCGCTCAGCGGAATAGTGATCACGTTTTTCACCTCGGCCAGTTGAATATGCACCTGCGCGGTCATGTCGAGGCGCAGGATCCCCTGCGGGTTCGGTACCTCGAAGCGGGCATAATAGAAGATGGCGTCATTCACTTTTTCCGGCGTCGGCAGAATGTCTTTCAGCTTACCTTCATAGCGGGTTAGCGGGTCGCCCAGTACGGTAAACCACGCCTTTTGCCCCGGTCTGAGGTGGATAACATCCGCTTCAGACACCTGCGCTTTGACCAGCATGGTGCTAAGATCCGCCAGCGTCAGAATGTTTGGGGCTTGCTGCGCCGCGATCACCGTCTGTCCCTGCAGGGTGGTAATTTGCGTCACTTCACCTGCCATCGGCGCCAGTATCCGCGTGTAGTCGAGGTTGGTCTTCGCGGTATCAAGGGTCGCCTGGTTACGCTTAATTTGCGCCTCAATCGTACCGATTTGCGCCTGTTTCACCGCCAGGTCGGTGGTCGCGGTATCGAGGTCCTGTCGCGACACCAGCTGGCGCTGCGCCAGCTGTTGCTGACGGGCAAGAGTCACCTGCGCCAGTTTACTCTCTGCGCGTGCCTGGTTGAGCTGGGCCCGCAGTTCCATTAGCGTGGCTTCAACCTCTTTAATCTGGTTTTGCGCCTGCTCAGGATCGATAACCCCCAGCAACTGGTCCTTTTTGACCTTATCGCCAATATTGACATGTAGCGTTTTCAGCTGTCCGCTGACCTGGGCCCCCACGTCAACTTTGCGCAAGGCGTCCAGCTTGCCGGTGGCCAGCACGCTCTGCTGGAGGTCGCCTTTACGCACCACCAGCGTCTGATAGTGCGGCAGTGGCGCGTTGAGAATGCGCCATCCCCAGACGGCTAACGCCAGTACAACGATTGCCAGCAGCCACCAGATGGTCCTGCGTTTTCCCTTCACTTTCATAATCCGATTCCTGCTGTTTCTCCTGCCGCTTCAGGCGGTGATTCTATCGAAACCCACAGGCGACAGAACACCCATTTTTAGCGTTGCTTACGTTTTGTTGAGCTGCCGGAGAAGTTTGCGCCGTCGGTATTCCCGGCGGCGATGAGATTAATCAGCGCGACCGCGTGCCAGCCACAGCACTCGCGAGAACATTTTTTTCAGCAACGTTGGCACCGCGTCCACCCCACGACGGCCCGCTTCCATCGCCACCTCAATAGCCAGGTCAGGCTTAGATGAGCGATGGATGGCTTTAGTGATCACCCGCCGCATATTCATCGGGACATTGGCCGGGATCTGCGCCACCCGGTGATAAACATCATCAAATCCCTGGCGGTACATAAAATGTTCCATATCCAGCGCCGGCAGGCTGGTCAAATGGTCGCGCTCCAGCTCACGATCGTTATTGAGCAGACCGCGCACCGTCGCGGCATATTTTTTCCCCGCTTCATCACCATCCACCAGAACATGCCACTGGATCCCCATCCGCCGGGCAAATTTGATTAATGGTTTCAGGCCGGACTGGGCGAATTCAATCACCTTCACCCCCTCGGCATCAAAATGATGGCCACACTGGCGGGCCAGTTCGTTGATGACCCAGGTCTCTGTCTCCCCCTCCACCAGCAGCCAGCAGCGGGCGAAGAGCGATGAAGCGCGATTGAAACGAATATGAAAAGCGATACGCCGGCTGTCTTCGGCATTCATTCCGCCCGGCCCCAGCCGCCACGCCGATACCCGCGCAGACTCGCGCACCAACCGGCATACCTGCTCCACCGGTGTCAGGGACAACAGCTCTCCGGAGTTGGTGGTGGTCACGCGCTGCAACGGCAACAAATTCAGCAGGTGCCAGGCGACGGAGAGCATGATCGGATGCAAACGGGTTTCCGGATCTTCAATCAGCAGCAATGGCCGCGCATCGCGATCGAGACGTACTGTTCCTTTGGCCTGCAGCAGGGTGGCAAACAGCCCCAGCAGGATCACCCGATGGCTTCTCCCGCCGGGCTTATCAATCATCCGGTTGATAATATCCAGATAACGCCAGCTGCGCTGTTCATCATGCGAACGCCGTCGCATCAGGCGATGTCGCGTCTGGGCGCTGCTTTGCTCGGCAAAGTAATGTTCCAGCAGTTGCACCATGGCCGACAGCCCCTGGCGGATCTGACCGTCAGATAAATTTTGCGGATGGCTGACCAGTTCGCGGGACAGGAAATCCAGCTGGCGGGCGGTGATCTCTATCTGCGGCGAGTGCGGCACCGTCCCGTTATGAATGCGCCGCATAAAGCGCGCGTCGCGCAGGCGCAACACCGGCATCAATCGCACCAGGTGTCGGGCCAGCTCGTCAATATCTTCCAGCGCCAGCGCTTCACCTTCACCATCGATAAAACTGCGCAGGGTCAACACGCTGTCGTCCCCGGCGAGCTCGCCCTCGAGGCGGTAGAACACCCGGTGATACCCGTCATCGCAAGGCACCCAGCAGCGCTGAAGCGGACGAAAGCGCCGCACCCGATGGCGACCAGGTTCCGTTTCGCGGAAGGTCAGGATAATGTGCAAATGGTGTTCGCGCCCCTGGATGTCACCGGGCGGAAACCAGAAGTCATCGCGGACAAAGTGATAAAGATCGAACTCAGGGGACAAAAGCAGGGTCAGCGCATCGAGCAGACTGGACTTCCCCCACGCGTTCTCCCCGATCAGGACGTTATTTTGCTCCAGCATCAACGACAAACGATTGATACCGCGAAAACCGACGATTTCTACGCGCTCAAGAAGCATATCCCCTCCGCTACACCACCCCTCTCCTTCAGTAATCAACAGTATAGCGAGGGCGACGGCAAGATGACACTCCGCTTAATCGCCTCTGGGCATCATATTCAGTAAGTAAAATATATTCATAAAATTGTTCAATTATCCCCTATTAACGGCTATTGATTATTCATCAAACAAAATAGTTTTATTTTAGACGTTCTGTTCTACACTATTGGTAATCTCGCACGGATAAAGGAATGGCAATCCCGGCAAACGGAATCTCTTCACCTTGCCCTAAATCAAATAATATCAATATATTTAACTGGCTGTGGGATGGCGATTATCTCTAAAATAACGCCGCTTTATTTTTGTCGTCGTCCCTTATCACGATAAATAAAGACCGGCACGGTCCGCTCGTGCGCGTATACATTTAAATTGAGGTGGTTATGTTCAGAAAATT
>NZ_JBMAXV010000082.1:0-6253 GCF_048589245.1 Klebsiella sp. 10982 | reverse complement strand
ATCAGTGAAAAGACATGAGATCTTCCCATGACAGATAAAACCAAACTGGTTGCTATCTCACGAACCGATGACATGAGCGCTCTGGATGCACTCAAGCTCTTGCGGTTTCGCCGGTACAATACGGCCAGAAGTCAGTTAAGGGTCACGAGTGTCTGGTCTGCATGGTGCGCCAGGCACGGTCTGACCCCCTTCCCGGTCACAGCGGTTGATGTCGAGCGCTATATTAATGGGCTGAATGGATCCGTTAAAATGGCGACTATCTCTCATTTTATTGCATGCCTTTCAAGCGTTAACAGCAGCCTGGGTTTTCCAGACTTCCGCAACGTTCTGATAAAAGCACTGGTTCAGGTATGGCGGGCGCGGGAGAATGAGAAAAAAATCGTCACCGGTCAGGCCCTTCCATTTCTTATATCCGATCTCAATATTCTTCGCCGGTCGCTGCATAAAAGCGACGACCTGAGAGACATACGGGACCTTGCAATGATATGGGTTGGGTTTGAAACCCTGCTGCGTAACGTGGAAATTCGAAGGATTAAAACCGGCGACCTGAAATGGCAAAATGACACGTCCTGTTACCTTCTGGACGTCATGCGGACCAAGACAAGCCTTTCAAGTAACCTGACATTTCAGCTCTCACCACAATGCAGTCAGCATGTCAGACGGTTGATTGAGACGGTGGAATACACCGATACCGAAACCTTCGGGCACCGTTTTCTTTTTCAGCCTGTAAACATCCATACAAACCGATATTTCCCGTCCACCAGCAGTAAGCTATCGCGGGGAAAATCCATAGACAGGATGCTGGTCAAAGCAGGATTCAGTGAGGGGTTACTGACGCAGCTACAGAATGAATCAAAGGTATCACGGGAAGATGTTGGTATGCTGTCCTCTAATTCACTGAACCAGGCATTTGCACGCCTCTGGGGGATTGCCGGGAAGGTCGGCGACAGTAACCGACAGTCCGGGCGGTACCGGACATGGACAGGACACAGTGTGCGTGTGGGGGGAGCCATAGAGCTGTTTAAGGCCGGGTACTCCCTGGAAAAGATTACCGAGATGGGGAACTGGTCTGATCCAAAGATGGTCTTCCGTTATATCCGTGGATATCTTGCCAGTGAAAAAGCCATGGTAAGCTTTATGCGTAATCATCTGGACGACATATAGATTTTACTGAGAGAAACGCCAGCACTCAGCAACATGTTTCTGAGCGCTGGTCACTTATGAACTTTTCAGATATTCAGTTCTTTCAAATCTGTCACAACAAAATCCCCTTTTCCTGAAAGACTGTCAAAATCATCGAGTGTAAATTCATGGGTGTGATACCAAATGACCCTGCATGTGGGGCAGGTAACAGGTAACAAATCTTCCGCTAACTTTTCGCTGTTATGGATAACCTCACCCATCTCGTTATGTTCGACAATATAACCACTTATGCAAAGGGTTTCGTACCCATGAGCACCGGTAACAATATGGGTTGCTGTTCTCTCACGAATTTCCCCATTAATTTTAATCTGCTCTCGAGTGGTAATCGTTCTTTTATTATTCATGAAAACTCCGGATGATATTTAAAAACGGCTGACATTGCTACCTGCTTCGGAATAATTGTGAAGGCAGCCAGGAAACCTGAAAATATGTTACCCTGTGCCTGAATCAGTTCTGGTGCGTCTCACGAATGAAAATGAGAGGCGATATCATGGATTATCCTTTTTGAGCAGCTTTTCTTCTTTTCTTTGTTTTTTTAATCTCCGTTTTGCCCGGAAATTTGCAACGGTATAGAGAGTGACAGATGCAATGAAATTCACCAGTGCAGCAAACTCTACTGCCAGATTGATCACGGCAGGTTTGACAGGAAGCCAGAGTGAGACAAGGAGAAGGAGGAACGATGTGATACACCGTAAGGCGTGTACATTAGAGCCTCCACTCTGGTTAATCATACCCGTACCGGAACAGATTTTGTTTGTCAGATAATTTAATCCGAATGCACAAACAGCAGTTACTAACAAGAAAATAGCGTAAGTCATTTTTCCTCCAGAGGCTTTAATCTTAATTTGACCACGTTAACCAGTTTCATTACTCCCGCCTCATCCGGTACGAAAATGTAACGACATCTCGGCCATGTCGCGTGTGTAAATATCTTACCAGCGGTGTTGATATTCAGAGGCATAAGCCTTTCAGTCTTACTCAACGGCATTTTCTCTATCGGGATCAACCCTGACTTAAAACTTTTTATCATTAAGTCGAGAGGGGTTTTACAATCTTTATTGCTCATCGTTTCTGTGTAACGGATCATCCCGGCAATCGTTACCTGTATCGTTCCTATATCAGATTCGAATTTCGGCAGCACCGGCCAGTAAGGAATTTCAAAATCCACACTGGTAAGCGCCTGTTCGTAACCCTGCTCATTTGTTTCTGCAACCGTTTTAAGGCCTGGAAACCGGGCGTGCATAAATTTGATAATCTTTACCACATTGGGCGTGCTGGCCTGACGCTGATATATCTCTGGCAGCCATGTGGACGTGGTGGCCCATGTCGTGGTGCATGCATAAGTTTTTTGCTCCATATGCCATAAAATAGAGGTGTCAGCCAGGAAGTGATGAACAGTCAACAGCTCGGCCAGCAGCCGATCTTCATCTGGATGTGTTATGGCATTTTTGAAACAGACCTGTACACGAAAACGTTCTTTTGCAGACAGAAAAGTGTTTCCCCTACTGACGGCCACTTTGTATAACCTCCTGGCCGGATCAGCTTCACAAATCCCGGTTAAAATCCGGCTCATTTTGACTCCCTGATGACTTCCACCAGCCCTATACGGGGCAGGACAGAACGATATTTTTCATTAAAATCGCCGCGCTTCTGCCTTTCACCTTTTACGTAATTTTTTAACGGATTAAACCGGCCCGGTTCGCTGAACAAAATTAATGGTAAAGGCGCGCGAAAGTTGAGTTTGTACGGCCCATGAACATCATCTGGATCTTCAGGACTGGTGTACCGGATATTGACGTTAACAGCCGGAAAGTTACTTTCCCGGATAAGCCGAAATTTTCTCAAATTTTCATCGTCATGACTCACTTCATCATTGAGCAACGACAGCATCATGATTTCTTCGGTTCGTTCCTGTTTCAGCCGTTCAACATCCTGTTTTGTCAGACTGATATCCGGCTGGAGCTCAGTTATCTCCCTGCGTAAGCGGTCGATAACCGTTTCCAGCCGGGTAAATTTATGAATGACAGGGATTTGCCAGGTGAACCCCAGGGAGCGAATTTGCTCAGTAACGATCCGGATATTACGGGACACCTGTAAAGTCACCAGCCACGGGTAAACCTGGTGCAGAATTTCTGACCGGGAGTCCTGGTAATGAGTGATAGCTTTTACAGCATCAGCAAATTTGTCACGAAGCCGGTTGATTTCACCCACCAGCGACATCACCTGATCATGATTGTTTCTGACCACAACGAACCCGGGGTATTTTCGGGTGATTTTGGTTGAATAATGCTCATCCCTGACATGGACTTTATCAACCCGCTGCTGCCGGTAAATATCCACCAGGGTGTCGACGTCGGGTACCGAATGAGTCACATTGATTTCCTGTGGCGGATTCAACTCCTCAACACTACGGGGCTCCGGGAGCGAGGCAAGGTAAGATGAGCCGATATCGCTGTGACGGAGTAAACTGTGCAGCTCACCGAGTTTGCGTAGTTGCTCTTCGTTGTAATGGGCAAAGTCAGTATTCATATCGTCTCCCGTATCGTATTCCTGAACGTGCGACGGTAATCGTTAAACAAACTCTGGTAAAGACTTAAACGTCAGCCATACAGGCTGGCGTCGCCCGTCCCGGCATACTCTGACGAGGCGATAACGGTTTTTCTCCATCGTGACCAGCCAGTACCCATCGGAGACAGGGCGGTCGAGAGTGACCAGTTTTAACCCGTAAAAACCCATCGAGGTAAACAGACGCCCTTCCCGCTCCCGGAAAGAGACCGTAAAGGACGGGAACAGAAGCCAGAATGCAGTGAAGAAAACATACCAGGTATACGGAACAGTCAGTTGTAGAATTTCATAGTTCCTGACGGTAGCTGTGACCAGGCCAAGGCTGAATACAGCAGCAATGCAGGCATATACTTTGAAAGACGCGCTATCGGAGTTTTTCCAGGTAATACCACTAATACAATGCACTTTGCTCATCGCCTTGCCTCAATGTAGTTGTCTGCGCACTTTCATCCGGGGAAGAATTTCTTTCTCCCACAGAGACCTTGCATTCCCATGCCCCCCCAGGAGTTGCATAGCACAAACCCTGTTAAACACAGTTACTTCTTTCCTGATTGCCTGGGTTTGACTGTCTGTGAGCTCAATGCATTCCGGTACCAGCTGCATAACACCGTTCATCATTTCGGCCTTTATGAGGCCTGGACCGTCTTTTGGGTCGGCCTCACAGGATTCCTTTACATTAAACCCGAATGAACAAAGAAGCTGGCCCTGTGCCTTAGGCCCCATCTGGACCCCCCGGCTATCGACGGTAAAGCGGACGATCGCGTAATCCCCTCCCTGATCGCTGGTTATGTTTCTTACCAGCATGCTGACCGGAGTCATATGAAGCCAGCTGTAGATACCCAAAACAATTTCTTCTTTTAAAATCATATTCAATTTACTGGTTCTCATTTTCTAATTTATGAATATGAAAACATAAAAAAAAGCTCTGTAAAGCCCTAATCTGTAGAAAGCAAAGGTTTGGTGGCTTTTAACTTGTATTCAATAAAAATTCCGGCTGCATCTGCAGCTGTTATTTCAGACAATATGGCATCAATGATTTCCGGCTCCGTGATGTTATTGAACCCCTGCTTACGAACCATCTCTTTAACGCACTCAAAACGTCGGGCTGTTGCCGGGTCGATGACAAATGTATTTAGATGCACATCTTCGCATACGCCAGACGTCTCATTTAGTTTCATGTTCACTCTCCAGATCAGGGATGAAGTCAAAATTGTACGCAATTGCTTTTTCAGGTGAATCACCCGCGATAAGTTTTAACCATGAGTAAGAGTCTTGCTGATTAAGAAAAATAACGAGATAACCTTCGTCAGCACTGTTTCGCTTCTTAATAAATTCAATCTCAGTATCCATGCCAAAACCAAATGGACCATGTATCACGCGCGACTGTTCTGGAAGCATTGAGCTGAACATTGATACCACGACATCCCTCAACTCTAAATTTTGGTGAGCAATGAAAGCAACTCTTTTACCCTCCTTAACAGAAGCTACAATTCGTTTAACACTCGACTTGACGTTATAGTGATACACAATCAACCGGAGCCGTGTCATGCAAAGGAAAATAATACATACGCAGCTGACAAGAGCCCCATAAACTGAGCCTTCAATAAACCAGTAGAGGAATCCCAAAACAACCAGTCCCAAAAAAGTAACTATACTCAACAGGAAAATATAAAAATTAATTTTACGGCCTTTTGGATACCAGGTAGATGCAACGGCTATAATAGCCATTACGCCGACTAATGCTGGACTGACCCCTCCCCGGTAGATGATCCTGCCCTATAGTGTGAGCACAGGAGGAGCCTATGGGCACACCACGATTTACACCTGAATTTAAGGAAGAAGCCGTCCGTCAAATAACGGAATGCGGTTATTCCGTCGCCGAAGTATCTGACCGTCTGGGTGTTTCTGCACACAGCCTCTACAAGTGGCTACGGGCTATCAAACCTGATAACAGCGAGCAGTATGCCCGGGGTATACTGGAAGCTAAAAGCGAGACCCTGAAACTTCGGGCGCAGCTAAAACGAACCGAAGAAAAATGGGATATCCTGAAAAAGGCCGCGCGGTACTTTGCAAGGGAGCCCGGCTGAAGTACCGCTTTATCAATGAGCACTGCACTGTATGTGGTGTCATGACGATGTATCGGGTACTGAATGTCGCCCGGGCCGGGTACTATGCGTGGCTGCATATAACGGCGAGCGCCCCCACGAATCCCTGAATAACCTGACGCTGGAAGAATACCGGCTGATGGCTGAAACTGATCTCCTCCCTGAAAACAGTGCCAGGCTAAACTGAAGTCTCCGGTCTTTCTTCCATCTCACAGAGAGGCACATCGCCATGAAAAAGACCCGCTATACCGAAGAACAGATAGCATTTGCGCTGAAACAGGCCGAAACCGGCACTCGGGTGGAGGAAGTCTGCCGAAAGATGGGTATTTCTGAGGCCACTTTTACATCTATGGACTACCTCCGTTTTGCAAGTACTGAAT
>NZ_JBMAXV010000081.1:0-6506 GCF_048589245.1 Klebsiella sp. 10982 | reverse complement strand
TTGTAATTGTTGGTACGGTGCGGGCTGATGCCCTCACCCCAACCCTCTCCCACAGGAGAGGGGCAAACACCAAAAACGGTAACCCCTGGGTTACCGTTTTTCTGTTACCTCGCACCCGGTTTTTTTGTATCGGCTATTCCTGAATCATGTAATGTACTTGTAAATTATTCCAGCGAAAATGTGATGTGAGTCATATAGCTGGTTTATTGCACTGGACAAACATTCCTTTTATTCCTCGTTTCGCTTATCCTAGCTGAAGCGTTTCAGTCGTTTAAATGTTCGACAATTAATCAATCAGTCGCAGTTTGCAGCTGGTAAGGTTCCCCTCAGAGCGTTGCTGGATTACTCTGTCAGCCACCTCTATAACAGGGACAGCCTTGCAGGAGATCTATGACCATTCGCATCGCGATTAATGGCTTCGGTCGCATTGGACGCAACGTGGTTCGTGCTCTATATGAATCCGGGCGTCGTGCGGAAATCACCGTGGTGGCAATCAATGAGCTGGCGGATGCTGCGGGCATCGCGCATTTGTTGAAATATGACACCAGCCATGGCCGTTTCGCCTGGGATGTCCGTCAGGAGCGCGAGCAGCTGTTTGTTGGTGATGATGCCATCCGTCTGCTGCATGAGCCGACCATTGCGGCGCTGCCCTGGCGCGAGCTGGCGGTAGACGTAGTGCTTGACTGCACCGGCGTTTACGGGAGCCGTGAGCACGGTGAAGCGCACCTGCAGGCGGGGGCGAAGAAAGTGCTCTTTTCCCACCCCGGCGGTAACGATCTCGACGCGACGGTGGTCTATGGCGTCAATCAGGATGAACTCCGCGCCGAGCACCGCATTGTCTCCAACGCCTCCTGCACCACCAACTGCATTATTCCGATCATTAAACTGTTAGATGATGCCTATGGCATCGAGTCCGGCACCGTCACCACGATTCACTCGGCGATGCATGACCAGCAGGTGATTGACGCCTACCATCCGGATCTACGGCGTACCCGCGCGGCCAGCCAGTCGATCATTCCGGTGGATACCAAACTGGCGGCAGGGATAACGCGTATTTTCCCGCAGTTTAACGACCGTTTTGAAGCGATTGCCGTGCGGGTGCCGACGATTAACGTGACGGCAATTGACCTGAGCGTGACGGTAAAAAAACCGGTAAAAGCATGTGAAGTCAACCAGTTGCTGCAAAAAGCAGCACAAGGTGCATTTCATGGTATAGTTGACTATACGGAATTACCGTTGGTCTCGACAGATTTTAACCACGATCCGCACAGTGCTATTGTTGATGGCACGCAAACCCGGGTCAGTGGCGCGCATCTGATCAAAACGCTGGTCTGGTGCGATAACGAATGGGGCTTTGCTAACCGAATGCTCGACACGACGTTAGCGATGGCGGCTATTGGTTTCAGGTTCGACGCATAAACGTCGACAAAACTTTATGAATCAACGAGAGGATTCACCATGTCTGTAATTAAGATGACCGATCTGGATCTGGCTGGTAAACGCGTTTTTATCCGTGCGGATCTGAACGTACCAGTTAAAGACGGGAAAGTAACCAGCGACGCACGTATCCGTGCCTCTCTGCCGACCATTGAACTGGCGCTGAAGCAGGGCGCGAAAGTCATGGTTACTTCTCACCTGGGTCGTCCGACCGAAGGCGAGTACAACGAAGAATTCTCTCTGCTGCCGGTTGTTAATTACCTGAAAGACAAACTGTCCAACCCGGTACGTCTGGTTAAAGACTACCTGGACGGCGTGGAAGTGGCTGCCGGTGAGCTGGTGGTTCTGGAAAACGTTCGCTTCAACAAAGGCGAGAAAAAAGACGACGAAGCGCTGTCCAAAAAATACGCCGCGCTGTGCGACGTGTTCGTCATGGACGCTTTCGGTACTGCACACCGCGCGCAGGCTTCTACCCACGGCATCGGCAAATTTGCTGACGTAGCGTGCGCAGGCCCGCTGCTGGCCGCTGAACTGGACGCGCTGGGTAAAGCGCTGAAAGAGCCGGCTCGTCCGATGGTCGCTATCGTTGGTGGTTCTAAAGTCTCCACTAAACTGACCGTTCTGGATTCCCTGTCTAAAATCGCTGACCAGCTGATCGTGGGCGGCGGTATCGCTAACACCTTCGTTGCCGCTCAGGGCCACAACGTGGGTAAATCCCTGTACGAAGCAGACCTGGTTGACGAAGCCAAACGCCTGCTGAGCACCTGCGATATCCCGGTTCCGACTGACGTTCGCGTCGCGACCGAGTTCTCCGAAACCGCCACTGCGACCCTGAAATCTGTTAACGACATCAAAGATGACGAGCAGATTCTGGACCTCGGCGACGTTTCCGCACAGAAACTGGCTGATATCCTGAAAAACGCCAAAACTATCCTGTGGAACGGCCCGGTTGGCGTATTCGAGTTCCCGAACTTCCGTAAAGGGACTGAAATCGTGGCTAACGCTATCGCGGACAGCGAAGGTTTCTCCATCGCCGGCGGCGGTGACACCCTGGCAGCGATTGACCTGTTCGGCATCGCTGACAAAATTTCCTACATCTCCACTGGCGGCGGCGCATTCCTTGAATTCGTCGAAGGCAAAGTCCTGCCGGCAGTAGCGATGCTCGAAGAGCGCGCTAAGCAGTAATTCAGTTCAGGCGGGGAAACCCGCCTGTTTTTCAGCGCGCTTAAGGGCTCGCGAACCTTCTTCAACGGTCGAAGATACAGATACAGGACTAAGTAACATGTCTAAAATTTTTGATTTCGTAAAACCGGGCGTCATCACTGGCGACGACGTTCAGAAAGTGTTCCAGGTAGCGAAAGAAAACAACTTTGCACTGCCGGCGGTAAACTGCGTAGGTACTGACTCCATCAACGCCGTTCTGGAAGCTGCTGCTAAAGTTCGCTCTCCGGTTATCGTTCAGTTCTCTAACGGCGGCGCAGCGTTCATCGCAGGTAAAGGCGTGAAAACTGACGTTCCTCAGGGTGCTGCTATCCTCGGCGCTATCTCTGGCGCGCACCACGTGCACCAGATGGCTGAGCACTACGGTGTACCGGTTATCCTGCACACTGACCACTGCGCGAAGAAACTGCTGCCGTGGATCGACGGCCTGCTGGACGCTGGTGAAAAACACTTCGCCGCTACCGGCAAACCGCTGTTCTCTTCCCACATGATCGACCTGTCTGAAGAGTCCCTGCACGAAAACATCGAGATCTGCTCTAAGTACCTGGCTCGCATGGCCAAAATGGGCATGACTCTGGAAATCGAACTGGGCTGCACCGGCGGTGAAGAAGACGGCGTGGACAACAGCCACATGGACGCTTCCGCCCTGTACACCCAGCCGGAAGACGTGGATTACGCCTACACCGAGCTGAGCAAAATCAGCCCGCGCTTCACCATCGCCGCTTCCTTCGGTAACGTACACGGCGTGTACAAACCGGGTAACGTGGTTCTGACCCCGACTATCCTGCGCGACTCTCAGGAATATGTTTCCAAGAAACACAACCTGCCGCACAACAGCCTGAACTTCGTGTTCCACGGCGGTTCCGGTTCTTCCGCTCAGGAAATCAAAGACTCCGTCAGCTACGGCGTGGTGAAAATGAACATCGATACCGACACCCAATGGGCAACCTGGGACGGTATCCTGCAGTACTACAAAGCGAACGAAGCTTACCTGCAGGGCCAGCTGGGCAACCCGAAAGGCGAAGACCAGCCGAACAAGAAATACTACGATCCGCGCGTATGGCTGCGTGCTGCACAGACTTCCATGGTGACTCGTCTGGAGCAGGCCTTTAAAGAGCTGAACGCGATCGACGTTCTGTAAGAAAAATCTGTTTCTTACCCTGAAGCCCGCAGCAATGCGGGCTTTTTTATTATCTTAACAACAGGATAGCGCGGAGGGAAACTGTGATCCATTTGGCAAAACGCGCACTTATTGTTTACCCTATAACCTGACTGCCCTGTCGCAGGCTGAGTTTTTTACTTTCCCCCAGGGGATTCATAAGGAATGTTAAATGGAAGATTTGAACGTTGTCGATAGCATCAACCACGCCGGAACGTGGCTGGCACGCAACCAGGAGCTGCTGCTGAGCTATGCCGTCAACATCGTCGCGGCTATCGCAATTCTCATTGTCGGGATGATCGTGGCGCGCGTGGTCTCGAATACGGTTAACCGCCTGATGCTGGCGCGTAAAATTGACGCTACCGTGGCCGATTTTCTCTCTGCGCTGGTGCGCTATGCGGTTATCGCCTTTACGCTGATTGCCGCGCTGGGCCGGGTAGGCGTGCAGACCGCCTCGGTCATTGCCGTGCTGGGTGCCGCCGGTCTGGCCGTCGGTCTGGCGCTGCAAGGGTCGCTGTCGAACCTTGCCGCAGGGGTACTGCTGGTGATGTTCCGCCCGTTCCGCGCTGGCGAGTATGTCGACCTTGGCGGCGTGGCGGGTACGGTGCTGAACGTGCAGATTTTCTCCACCACCCTGCGTACCGCCGACGGCAAAGTAGTGGTGGTGCCGAACGGGAAAATCATCGCCGGCAACATCATTAACTTCTCCCGGGAACCGGCGCGCCGCAATGAGTTTATCATCGGTGTCTCCTACGATGCTGATATTGACAAGGTGAAGCAGCTGCTGACTTCGATTATCGAATCTGACGATCGAATTCTGCGCGATCGCGAAATGACCGTACGCCTGAACGAACTCGGCGCCTCCTCGGTAAACTTCGTGGTTCGCGTCTGGAGTAAGAGCAGCGATCTGCAAAACGTCTACTGGGATGTCCTCGAACGTATCAAGCGCGAATTTGACGCCAACGGTATCAGCTTCCCTTATCCGCAGATGGATGTTCATGTGGTGCGCCTGCCGGAAAAAGCAGAGTAAACCGCCATTGAATGAGACAGGCCGGCTATGCCGGCCTTTTTTTATCGTGTGTTATTAGCTGTTCTAATTAATGATTAATACTTTCAATTTCCGCTAATAATCCATTCGCGATATAGTCAGCGCCACTCTCGAACACAGCGGAAAAATCCTTATGTTTACCTATTACTTTCAGGGCCTTGCCCTGGGAGCGGCAATGATTTTGCCGCTTGGCCCGCAAAATGCCTTTGTGATGAATCAGGGGATCCGTCGTCAGTATCATCTGATGATTGCCCTGCTGTGCGCGCTCAGCGACCTGCTGTTGATCTGCGCCGGCATTTTTGGCGGCAGCGCGCTGCTGATGCAATCCCCGTGGCTGCTGGCAATCGTGACCTGGGGCGGCGTAGCCTTTTTACTCTGGTATGGCTTCGGCGCACTGAAAACGGCGTTTAGTCAGAGCATTGAACTCGCCAATGCTGAGGTGATGCAGCAGGGGCGCTGGAAAATCATTATTACCATGCTGGCGGTCACCTGGCTGAACCCGCACGTTTACCTCGATACCTTTGTGGTGCTGGGCAGTCTGGGAGGCCAGCTGGCCGTCGAGCCGAAGCGCTGGTTTGCGTTGGGGACCATTAGCGCCTCTTTCCTGTGGTTCTTTGGTCTGGCGCTGTTAGCTGCCTGGCTGGCGCCGCGGCTGCGAACCGCTAAAGCCCAGCGGATCATCAATATTGTGGTCGGTGCCGTCATGTGGTTTATTGCGTTTCAGCTGGCAAAAGAGGGCGTCAGTCATCTCCAGGCGTTATTCAACTAAGCGTTGTCCGATGGACTTTCCCGCTGTACGCGCTAAGCTTGCTGGCATGCGTCCCGTAAGGGCGATTTAAGTAACATGGAGAAACGACAGTGAAGTTAAAAGTTTTAGCCCTGGCGGCAGCACTCGGATTTAGCACTATGGCGGCACAGGCCAGCGAATTGCCGGATGGTCCGCATATTGTGACTTCAGGCACAGCAAGCGTTGCCGCGGTTCCGGATATCGCCACCCTGGCGATCGAAGTGAATGTGTCGGCAAAAGACGCCGCGTCGGCCAAAAAACAGGCTGACGATCGCGTTGCGCAATATCTCTCTTTCCTTGAAAAGAGCGGTATTGCCAAAAAGGATATCAGTTCGGCGAATCTGCGTACCCAGCCTGATTATGACTATCAGAACGGGAAAAGCATTCTGAAAGGCTATCGCGCGGTGCGCACCGTGGAAGTGACGTTGCGCCAGCTGGATAAACTCAACGGTCTGCTGGACGGCGCGCTGAAAGCGGGGCTGAACGAAATTCGTTCCGTATCGCTGGGCGTTGCGCAACCGGATGCCTACAAAGATAAAGCGCGTAAAGCAGCGATCGATGATGCCGTGCATCAGGCGCAGGAGCTGGCGGCTGGCTTCCACAGCAAGCTGGGGCCGGTTTACAGCGTGCGTTACCACGTCTCTAACTATCAGCCGAGCCCGATGGTTCGTATGATGAAGGCGGCTGATGCTGCGCCGGTCTCCGCGCAGGAAACCTACGAGCAGGCGACGATTCAGTTTGACGATCAGGTTGATGTGGTCTTTGAACTGCAACCAGCGCAGGCTGCGGCGCCGGCGAAACCGGCTGAAGCACCGAAACCGGCAGAAGCGCCGAAACCAGCGCAGTAAGCGTTA
>NZ_JBMAXV010000080.1:0-7598 GCF_048589245.1 Klebsiella sp. 10982 | reverse complement strand
CCTGGCACGGCTGGGACGGAAGTCGCTGTCGCTCTCAAAATCGGTGGAGCTGCATGACAAAGTCATTGGGCATTATCTGAACATAAAACACTATCAATAAGTTGGAGTCATTACCCTTTTTTCAACTTCTGATGGATGCGAGTGATTGAACTCATACATTAATGTTTTCCCACGAAGTCTTTTTTCAGGTAAGCCTTCGCACATATCGGTAAATAGCTTGCCTGCTTTTATTTTTTCTGTCATCGACATGTTCATTTTTAACATTCCGTCCTGATAAGTTGGTCGGATAAGGCGCTCGCGCCGTATCCGACATTAATTTCTTAAGCGACTTCATTCACCTGGCGACGCAGCAGAGAAAGTGGGCCGGGGCCGCTAAGCGTGAACACGGAAATTAAGGTGAAGCCCAGCGCCACCAGACCCAGCACCAGGTAAGCGCCCTGGAAACCGATGCTTTCATACATATTGCCCGCCAGAATAGACATAAAAATCATCGCCAGTTGCTTAAAGAAGCAGAAACAGACCAGATAAATCGTCGCTGAAAAACGCACTTCAAACTGGCTGGTAATATATTTAAAGCAGCCCACCAGCAGGAACGGTACTTCAAACATATGCAGCGTTTTCAGAATAACCACTTCCAGTGCTGAGGTAGCGAACGATGAGCCAATAATACGTACTGACATAATAGTGCCAGCCAGCAGCAGGGCGTTTTTCCCACCGATGCGATTAATGATCAGTGGCGCAAAAAACATAATCGAGGCGTTAAGTAATTCGCCCATTGTCGTTACGTAGCCAAATACCCGCGTACCCTGTTCACCGGTAGCAAAGAACGAAGTAAAGAAATTAGCAAACTGTTGGTCAAAAACATCGTAGGTGCAGGAAACGCCAATAACATACAGTGACAAAAACCACAGTTTTGGCTGTCTGAACAGTTCCAGCGCCAGCTTAAGGCTAAATGCCGAATGGTTGGCACCTACCGCATTGGCAACCGTGGCAGAAGAGGGCGCATCCGTTTTGGCGAAAAAGAGTAAAACGGCGAGGATGAATGCACAGCCAGAACCCAGCCAGAAAACAAACTGATTATTGATGGTGAACATGATGCCGACAATCGAGGCACACAGCGCCCAGCCAACACAGCCAAACATCCGCGCGCGACCATATTCGAAATTACTGCGACGGCTGACTTTCTCGATAAATGCCTCTACTGCTGGCGCACCGGCGTTAAAACAAAAGCCTAGATAAATACCACCAACAATCGATCCTACTAAAATGTTGTATTGTAACAGTGGCCCGAAGATAAAAATAAAGAACGGCGCAAACATCACTAACATGCCGGTAATAATCCACAGCAGGTATTTGCGCAGCCCGAGTTTGTCAGAAAGCAGACCAAACAGCGGTTGGAATAATAGCGAGAACAGAGAAATAGCGGCAAAAATAATACCCGTATCACTTTTGCTGATATGGTTGATGTCATGTAGCCAAATCGGGAAAAACGGGAAGTAGGCTCCCATGATAAAAAAGTAAAAGAAAAAGAATAAACCGAACATCCAAAAGTTTGTGTTTTTTAAATAGTACATAATGGATTTCCTTACGCGAAATACGGGCAGACATGGCCTGCCCGGTTATTATTATTTTTGACACCAGAGCAACTGGTAATGGTAGCTACCGGCGCTAAGGTGGAATTCCGCCGACACTGACGGGCTCCAGGAGTCGTCGCCACCAATCCCCATATGGAAACCGTCGATATTCAGCCATGTGCCTTCTTCCGCGTGCAGCAGATGGCGATGGCTGGTTTCCATCAGTTGCTGTTGACTGTAGCGGCTGATGTTGAACTGGAAGTCGCCGCGCCACTGGTGTGGGCCATAATTCAATTCGCGCGTCCCGCAGCGCAGACCGTTTTCGCTCGGGAAGACGTACGGGGTATACATGTCTGACAATGGCAGATCCCAGCGGTCAAAACAGGCCGCAGTAAGGCGGTCGGGATAGTTTTCTTGCGGCCCTAATCCGAGCCAGTTTACCCGCTCTGCTACCTGCGCCAGCTGGCAGGTCAGGCCAATCCGCGCCGGATGTGGCGTATTGCTCGCCACTTCAACACCAACGGTAATCGCCATTTGACCACTTCCATCAATCCGGTAGGTTTTCCGGCTGATAAATAAGGTTTTCCCCTGATGCTGCCACGCGTGGACCGTGGTAATCAGCACCGCCTCGGCAAGCGTATCTGCCGTGCACTGCAACAACGCTGCTTCGGCCTGGTAATGGCCCGCCGCCTTCCAGCGTTCGACCCAGGCGTTAGGGTCAATGCGGGTCGCTTCACTTACGCCAATGTCGTTATCCAGCGGTGCGCGGGTGAACTGATCGCGCAGCGGCGTCAGCAGTTGTTTTTTATCGCCAATCCACATCTGTGAAAGAAAGCCTGACTGGCGGTTAAATTGCCAACGCTTATTATCCAGCTCGATGCAAAAATCCGTTTCGCTGGTGGTCAGTTGCGGGATGGCGTGGGGCGCGGAGGGGAGTGTCACGCTGAGGTTTTCCGCCAGACGCCACTGCTGCCAGGCGCTGATGTGTCCGGCTGCTGACCATGTGGTCGCGTTCGGTTGCACTACGTGAACCGTTAGCCAGAGTTGTCCGGCGCTCTTCGGCTGCGGTAGTCCAGGCAGTTCAATCAACTGTTTACCTTGTGGAGCGACATCCAGAGGCACTTCACCGCTTGCCAGCGGCTTGCCATCCAGCGCCACCATCCAGTGCAGGAGCTCGTTATCGCTATGACGGAACAGGTATTCGCTGGTCACTTCGATGGTTCGCCCGGATAAACTGAACTGGAAAAACTGCTGCTGGTGTTTTGCTTCCGTCAGCGCCGGATGCGGCGTGCGGTCGGCAAAGACCAGACCGTTCATGCAGAACTGGCGATCATTCGGCGTATCGCCAAAATCACCGCCGTAAGCCGACCACGGATTGCCATTTTCATCATATTTAATCAGCGACTGATCCACCCAGTCCCAGACGAAGCCGCCCTGTAAACGGGGGTACTGACGAAACGCCTGCCAGTATTTAGCGAAGCCGCCAAGACTGTTACCCATCGCGTGGGCGTATTCGCAAAGGATCAGCGGGCGCGTCTCTCCAGGCAACGAAAGCCATTTTTTGATGGACCATTTCGGCACAGCCGGGAAGGGCTGGTCTTCATCCACGCGCGCGTACATCGGGCAAATAATATCGGTTGCGAAGGTGTCGGCTCCGCCGCCTTCATACTGTACCGGGCGGGAAGGATCGACAGATTTGATCCAGCGATAGAGTGCGTCGTGATTAGCGCCGTGGCCTGATTCATTCCCCAGCGACCAGATGATCACACTCGGGTGATTACGATCGCGCTGCACCATTCGCGTTACGCGTTCGCTCATCGCGGGTAGCCAGCGCGGATCATCGGTCAGACGATTCATTGGCACCATGCCGTGGGTTTCAATGTTGGCTTCATCCACCACATACAGGCCGTAGTGGTCGCACAGCGTGTACCACAGCGGATGGTTCGGATAATGCGAACAGCGCACGGCGTTAAAGTTGTTCTGCTTCATCAGCAGGATATCCTGCACCATCGTCTGCTCATCCATGACCTGACCATGCAGAGGATGATGCTCGTGACGGTTAACGCCGCGAATCAGCAACGGCTTGCCGTTCAGCAGCAGCAGACCATTTTCAATCCGCACCTCGCGGAAACCGACATCGCAGGCTTCTGCTTCAATCAGCGTGCCGTCGGCGGTGTGCAGTTCAACCACCGCACGATAGAGATTCGGGATTTCGGCGCTCCACAGTTTCGGGTTTTCGACGTTCAGACGTAGGGTGACGTGATCGGCATAACCACCACGCTCATCGATAATTTCACCGCCGAAAGGCGCGGTGCCGCTGGCGACCTGCGTTTCACCCTGCCACAAAGAAACCGTCACCCGCAGCTCATCGCGCAGCTTGCCGTACATCTGAACGTCTGCCTCCAGTACAGCGCGGCTGAAATCATCATTAAAGTGAGTGGCTACATGGAAATCGCTGATTTGCGTGCTCGGTTTATGCAGCAACGAGACGTCACGGAAAATGCCGCTCATCCGCCACATATCCTGATCTTCCAGATAACTGCCGTCACTCCAGCGCAGCACCATCACCGCGAGGCGGTTTTCTCCGGCGTGTAAAAATGCGCTCAGGTCAAATTCAGACGGCAAACGACTGTCCTGTCCGTAACCGACCCAGCGCCCGTTGCACCACAAATGAAACGCCGAGTTAACACCATCAAAAATAATTCGCGTCTGGCCTTCCTGTAGCCAGCTTTCATCAACATTAAATGTGAGCGAGTAACAACCCGTCGGATTCTCCGTGGGAACATACGGCGGATTGACCGCAATGGGATAGGTCACGTTGGTGTAGATAGGCGCATCGTAACCGTGCATCTGCCAGTTTGAGGGGACGATGACAGTATCGGCGTCAGGAAGATCGCGCTCCAGCCAGCTTTCTGGTACCGCTTCTGGTGCCGGAAACCAGGCAAAGCGCCATTCACCATTCAGGCTGCGCGACTCTTGGGAAGGGCGATCGGTGCGAGCCTCTTCGCTATTACGCCAGCTGGCGAAAGGGGGATGTGCCGCAAGGCGATTAAGTTGGGTAACGCCAGGGTTTTCCCAGTCACGACGTTGTAATACGACGGCCAGTGAATCCGTAATCATTGTCATAGTTGTATCCTGCGTGAATTGTTATCCGCTCACATTTTCGCATAACATACGAGCCGGACACATAGAGTGTAAAGCCTGGGGTGCCTAATGAGTGAGCTGACTCACATTAATTGCGTTGCGCTCACTGCCCGCTTTCAAGTCGGGAAACTTGTCGTGCCAGCTGCATTAAGGAATCTGCCAACGTGCGGAGAGAGGTGGTTTGCGTATTGGGCGGTAGGGTGGTTTTTCTTTTCACCAGTGAGACGGGCAACAGCTGATTGCTCTTCAGCGCCTGGCCCTGAGAGAGTTTCAGCAAGCGGTCCACGCTGGTTTGCCCCAGCAGGCGAAAATCCTGTTTGATGGTGGTTAACGGCGGGATATAACACGAGCTGTCTTCGGTATCGTCGTATCCCACTACCGAGATATCCGCACCAACGCGCAACCCGGACTCGGTAATGGCGCGCATTGCGCCCAGCGCCATCTGATCGTTGGCAACCAGCATCGCAGTGGGAACGATGCCCTCATTTAGCATTTGCATGGTTTGTTGAAAACCGGACATGGCACTCCAGTCGCCTTCCCGTTCCGCTATCGGATGAATTTGATTGCGAGTGAGATATTTATGCCAGCCCGCCAGACGCAGACGCGCCGAGACAGAACTTAATGGGCCCGCTAACAGCGCGATTTGCTGGTGACCCAATGCGACCAGATGCTCCACGCCCAGTCGCGTACCGTCTTCATGGGAGAAAATAATACTGTTGATGGGAGTCTGGTCAGAGACATCAAGAAATAACGCCGGAACATTAGCGCAGGCAGCTTCCACAGCAATGGCATCCTGGTCATCCAGCGGATAGTTAATGATCAGCCCACTGACGCGTTGCGCGAGAAGATTGTGCACCGCCGCTTTACAGGCTTCGACGCCGCTTCGTTCTACCATCGACACCACCACGCTGGCACCCAGTTGATCGGCGCGAGATTTAATCGCCGCGACAATTTGCGACGGCGCGTGCAGGGCCAGACTGGAGGTAGCAACGCCAATCAGCAACGACTGTTTCCCCGCCAGTTGTTGTGCCACGCGGTTGGGAATGTAGTTCAGCTGCGCCATCGCCGCTTCCACCTTTTCCCGCGTTTTCGCAGAGACGTGGCTGGCCTGGTTCACCACGCGGGAAACGGTCTGATAAGAGACACCGGCATACTCTGCGACATCGTATAGCGTTACTGGTTTCACATTTACCACCCTGAATTGACTCTCTTCGGGTGCTATCATGCCATACCACGAAATGTTTTGCGCCATTCGGAGGGGGCACGCCGAAGTGAGATTCAAAATGCCGACGTCAGTTCACAGGTGGGTAATGATACCAACGTGTTGATTTCGTATTTTCACTGACACCAGGATCATCCTGATGTTACAAGGATTGAATGACTACAGATTAAAATAGTCATCAACAGGTTGACAGCATTACCCAGCGCCCGCTTTCCGCGTATTTTTCGATTTGCACTGCCGGGGGCACTGGCGGGTATCGCGTTCCGCACACTTTTACATTTATTTATCTGGTGACTGACCTTTTTAAGGAGACAGAATGAAAGCCGTTGGTTTCTGGCAACCCGGGAAAGTACATCCGTTATTGAAGATTTGTCGCTTCCCCACCCATCCATGCCCAAGGGGCGTGATCTTTTGATCAGAGTCAGGGCGGTCGCGGTTAACCCACGGGACCTGAAAAGCCGGCGAAACATCAGTCCCTCTGCAGGCAATCCGGTAGTTATGGGATACGACGCTTCCGGTGTTGTTGAAGCAACCGGACCAGATGTGACGCTGTTCAGGCCAGGTGACCACGTTTTCTATGCCGGTGTGCTCGATCGCCAGGGAGCCAACGCAGAGTTTCAGCTGGTTGACGAACGCATTACGGGGATAAAGCCGGCAGCACTAAGTTTTGAAGCTGCAGCGTCGGTTCTTCTGACCGGTCTGACAGCCTGGGAAATGTTATTTGATCGTCTGCAGTTGTCAGTGAACGGAGATGCTGATCAGACCCTGTTGATGCTTGGCGGTGCGGGCGGAGTCCCTTGTATGGCTATACAGCTTGCCCGCACTCTGAGTCGGGTGAACATCATCGGGACTGCCTCCCGGCAGGAGAGTGTCAGAGCGGTTCGCGGGTTTGGTGCGCATTATGTCCTGGATCATTCATGTGCGCTTGCGCCACAGGTTGCCAGCCTTGCTGGACTCCCTCCCATTACCCGGATTTTCTCAACGTACACCACGCCATCTGCCTGGGAAAATATGGCCGAAATTATTGCCCCACAAGGCCGTATCGGACTCATCGACGACCCTGAACCACTGGATCTGCGTTTGATCAAATTTAAGAGCGTTTCTGTTCACTGGGAGGCAATGTTTACCCGCCCCATGCATGCTACTGCGGACATGTCTAAACAGCATGATATTCTTAATAAACTCTCATGCATGCTGGATTCCGGTAAGCTCAAACCTCCGTTGCTGGCAGAGTATGGCAGGCTGAATGCTAAAGCACTTCGCCGGGCTCATGAGGACATGGAAAATAAAAATGTGAACGGGAAAATTGTTTTTTCAGGGTTCTGATGAACAGGCCTGTCAGAGTAAAAAAAGATTCGGGTTCAGCACAATGCTGAATTCTGTCTGGCTATAGAGTAAGAATCGTACCGGAATTGAGCATTTACCCTCAGTACCTGCGGATGAAAAAGCAGTCTGCCCTGACATACTGAACAATCCCTTCTCATAAGATGCCTCTCTTTTGCTGTTTAAAGAGCTGAGCAGTCCGGGCGGAGACTGACCTCGTTCCGCTTTCCAAGCGACCCCCTTGTTGAAAGTGCGACAAAAGAGATAGGGCGAATGACTATACTTCGCTCATAGCTGCCCGCCATGCCAGCTCAAAAAACAGGCTTAACGTAGGA
>NZ_JBMAXV010000079.1:0-7662 GCF_048589245.1 Klebsiella sp. 10982 | reverse complement strand
GGCCATAACCGGGTGAACCCGTCGGTCCGCGGAATGGCCGCCGCGTAAAAGATCTCACAGCATCCGGCAAGCAATAAATATATCCAGCCCAAAACTTCTGGCCTCAGTGTTAACGAAATGCGCCATTTTGACCTGTGGTATGTCTTTTCTGACAGCCATTCGTCACCGGCATGGACGGATAATTATCCATCAGCTGCTGTTCAGGCTTTTCAGGATAATGCGGCTCAGAGCAGCATCTGTCTGCAAACGGTGTCCTGTGTAATCATTTTCCATCACTACCCGTGTCAGTTTACGTTGCCAGCTCTTACTGACAGATACTATTTACTGACACGCGGCGGATAGTAAATTTCAGCCATGTTCTGGAAACAGACTGAGCAAATTTCTCAGAATGGAAACGCACCCTAGCCCCGCCAAGGCTTCGCTTTACGATAATTTACCTGAAGGCGGCCATTTACCTGACGGTGCATGATAAAATGTAACCACAGACCGACCGAATTTAACTTATTAATTTAATTATCTAAATTTCTTACATCAGTCAATCAGGCTGTGCATTGCATTTTTGGAGTGCACAGTCTCTGGGTTGCCTGATTCACAATTCGTAAGTCAACATCTCAGGGGGAGATTAAGTGACAGAAAACCCAATCGGATTAACCAGAAAAGTTATCAAGCCCGTTTCTAATTTTTTCAGTTCACCTGTAGCGGGCGGTATTGTGCTTATTATTGCTTCGGCAGCCGCTATCATCGTGGCCAATTCGCCCCTCAGGGAAGGTTATGAAACACTCCTGAAATACAAAACAGCAGGCCTGTCCGTTGAGCACTGGATAAACGATGCCCTGATGGCCGTATTCTTTATGATGGTCGGGCTGGAAATCAAGCGTGAGCTTGTCACCGGCCAGTTAGCCACCTGGAGCCAGCGTGCGTTGCCGGGCTTTGCCGCACTGGGTGGTCTGGCCGTACCTGCCCTGATTTACGTGGGGTTTAATGCCGGTCATGACGAAACCCTTTCCGGCTGGGCCATCCCGGCGGCCACGGATATTGCTTTTGCGCTCGGTGTACTCGCCTTACTGGGCAGTCGTGTGCCAGTCTCGCTAAAAATTTTCCTGTCGGCGCTGGCTATTCTGGATGACATGGGGGCGGTGGCTATCATCGCGCTCTTCTATACCAGCAACATTTCGCTTCTGATGCTGGGTGGTGCAGCGGCAATGGTTGCTCTGCTGTTTAGCCTGAACCGTGCCGGCGTGACGCGCCTGCTGCCCTATCTGCTGACGGGGGGAGTACTGTGGTTTTTCATGCTTCAGTCAGGCGTGCATGCCACCGTCGCGGGTATCCTGCTGGCGTTCTTTATCCCGCTGCGAACCAGGAATGCGGCTGATGAAGTGCCTCTGGACAGGCTTGAGCATGCCATCAACCCCTGGGTCACGTTTATGATACTGCCGCTGTTTGGCTTCGCCAATGCGGGCGTCGCGTTGTCGGGCATGACGATGAATGACCTGTTGTCGCCGGTTCCGGTAGGCGTGGCGCTGGGCCTGTTTTTGGGTAAACAGGCAGGTATCTTTGGCCTGTCGCTACTGGCCGTCAGCCTGGGCCTGGCGAAACGACCAGAGAAAAGTACCTGGTTACAGGTTTATGGTGTCTCGGTACTGTGTGGGATTGGTTTTACCATGAGCCTGTTTATCGGCAATCTGGCCTTTACAGGCAGCCCTCTGCTCGTTGATGAGGTCAAGGTGGGGGTTCTGGCAGGGTCCATACTGGCCGCTCTGGCCGGTATTTTGATACTGCGCTTTGCGCCTTCTAAGCAAGTCAGGTAACGTATTATCTACAGGAAAATCCCCGTGATAACGGGGGTTTTTTCACACTGTCAGTGTATATTCTGAAGAGAAAATTGAAATTATTTAATTTTATTATAAATAATTACCTTTCTATCTTTCACATTTTACAGGCGGAGCCCTGTTCAGATAAGTCAGGATGAACGCTGGCATATCAGTTAAAATATTATGTTATTCAAATAAATAGTCGGCTAACGTGGTTTTTTACACGACTGGCCCTCTAACCCCGCTACTGAATACTGACCGCCAAAAGGCGGTTTTTTTGTTCAAAGAAACTGATCTCAGTATCGCGCCCGGGGCAGCTGGCCAACGTCGCCGGCATCGCGCCGGCAAAAATCGAAAAACAGAAATATCAGCAAGATAGCTTAAACAGGTGTCGGGAAATTTCGTTGAGATATTTTGAAGGAATCACAGTGTAAGCAGGCGCTTTTTCAGGGAGGCGCGTTCTTGCGGGTTGCGTCCCTTGTGATTGGCGATGCGATCCGCCGTGGCGGCCTGGCGCTTGACGGGCCAGTAGGAGCGGCCATCCTTGCCCATCGACCAGACGCTGCTGGCCTGGTTTTCCAGCAGGGGCAGATGGGCGCTCAGGGCTTCGGGCGACGCGCTGGTCAGCGCCGTGCGCTCACGGGTGCGCCAGCGCTGATGCCAGAGCTTCTTGTCCTCGCGCTCGCTGCCGCAGGTCGTGTGCCCGACGATGGGTGTTTTGCGGCGGCTGCGGCTCATAACGTAGTGGTCTCCAAGAACATTCAGGACTGATCCCAGGCGTCGATGGTCAAGACCTGATCGGCAGGACAGGCGGCTACGCGGTCGGGAACTGGATGGTGTTCAGTCTCATGCCGACCCCATTCGATTGATCGCGTCGCTTGCGGCACGCTGCGACGCAAGGAGGTTTGCGACCTGGTTTAGCAGCCGTGTCCGCTGCATGTCTGTTACCTATCTCCCCGACCGCTCATTGGACCAACTCCAGAGATTGGGCTCTATCGCTCAGCCAATACGAAACCGGCATTGGCTGATGCCACAACCGAGACGAACACAAATGGCTCGGTACCTGTATTTCGCGCCCCGTGCACTTGGCCCGGTCTTGCCACGGCTATCTCACCTTCCCTGAGGGCACGAACAATCCCATTGCCCTGAAAGTAATCAGCCATTCCCGACAAAACAGTCCACGTGTCTTGGCCGTGAGGATGAATGTGAGCCGCAATTTCCTGCCCGGGATGGACATGCCAAACCACGATAATTGAGTCTCGGGTTTCAAGCACAACGGAACGAATAGGCTCGCCTTCGGACGGCTGAACATACTCGGCTACAGAAAATATTCTCGATTCAACAGTCATCGGAGATCCCTCTTTCACAGTTGTCGTTACGGTCTTCATCGTCGGCATCCTGACGCACGGCGGGCAATTGCTGGAGCAACGCCGGCAGCCATTCCTGTACCGTCTCCCACACCACATCGAGGTTGATGTCGAAATAGCCGTGAGCCATGCGATTACGCATATTGCGCATGCTGCGCCACGGCACGTCGGCATGCGCCTGGGTGAACTCGACGTAGCCATCCATCACCTTTGTGGCCGCCTCGCCGATGACGATCAGGCTCATGATGACGGCCTGCTGGGTGCGCTTGTCGGCCAAGAAGTCGTCCTTGGCCATCCCTTCCACGAAGCTGCGCGCATCGGTTGCGGCCTGCTGAATGTGGTCGAGGTAATCGGGCAGGCGGTTCTCGCTCATATCGGTTGCGCCTCCGCGAGCACCTTGGCCCGGAACTTCGGCGGCAGGTCGCCGGGAGTCAGCAGATCGACGTCAACGCCGAGCAGCGATTTCAGTTCTTCTTCCAAATCGCCCAAGTCCAACAACGTGGCACCGGGCAGCGCATCGACCAACAGGTCGAGGTCGCTGCCATCCCGGTCGGTGCCATGCAGCACCGAGCCGAAGACGCGCGGGTTCGCGGCGCGAAAGCGGCCTACCGCTTCACGCACTGCGCTTCGCTTCATGTCAAGCACAACAGACGGTCGCATGCGCATCCTTTCTTATCGAAACTCGTTGAGATGATATGCAATCAAGAATAGAATTTCAAGAAGAAGGAAACCGCATGCCCCGCCGTTCGATCCTCTCCGCCGCCGAGCGCGAAAGCCTGCTGGCGTTGCCGGACACCAAGGATGAGTTGATCCGTCACTACACGTTCAGCGAAAGCGACCTCTCCATCATCCGGCAGCGGCGCGGCCCGGCCAATCGGCTGGGCTTCGCGGTGCAGCTCTGCTACCTGCGCTTTCCCGGCGTCATCCTTGGCGCTGATGAGCCACCGTTCCCGCCATTGCTGAGACTGGTCGCCAACCAGCTCAAGGTCGGCATCGAAAGCTGGGACGAGTACGGGCAGCGTGAGCAGACCCGACGCGAGCACCTGGTCGAGCTGCAAACGGTGTTCGGCTTCCAGCCGTTCACGATTGGCCACTACCGGCAGGCTGTCCAGTTGCTGACCGAGCTGGCCATGCAAACCGACAAGGGCATCGTGCTGGCCAGAGCCTTGATCGAGCACCTGCGGCGGCAGTCGGTCATTGTGCCCGCCCTCAACGCCGTCGAGCGGGCGAGCGCCGAAGCGATTACCCGCGCCAACCGGCGTCTCTACGACGCCTTGGCTGAGCCGCTGACGGACGTGCATCGCCGTCGCCTCGACGATCTGCTCAAGCGCCGCGACAACGGCAAGACGACGTGGCTGGCCTGGCTGCGGCAATCCCCGGTCAAACCGAACTCGCGGCACATGCTGGAACACATCGAACGCCTCAAGGCGTGGCAGGCGCTCGACCTGCCCTCCGGCATCGAGCGGCTGGTTCACCAGAACCGGCTGCTCAAGATCGCCCGCGAGGGCGGCCAGATGACGCCCGCCGACCTGGCGAAGTTCGAGCCGCAGCGGCGTTACGCGACCCTGGTGGCGCTCGCCATCGAGGGCATGGCCACCGTCACCGACGAAATCATCGACCTGCATGACCGCATCCTGGGCAAGCTGTTCAATGCCGCCAAGAACAAGCATCAGCAGCAGTTCCAGGCATCCGGCAAGGCGATCAATGCCAAGGTGCGGCTGTTCGGGCGCATCGGCCAGGCGCTGATCGAGGCCAAGCAAGCGGGCCGCGATCCGTTCGCCGCCATCGAGGCCGTCATGTCCTGGGATGCTTTCGCCGAGAGCGTCACCGAAGCGCAGCGGCTCGCGCAACCCGAGGACTTCGATTTCCTGCACCGCATCGGCGAGAGCTACGCCACGCTGCGCCGCTACGCGCCGGAATTTCTCGACGTGCTCAAGTTGCGGGCCGCGCCCGCCGCCAAGGACGTACTCGACGCCATCGAGGTGCTGCGCAGCATGAACAGCGACAACGCCCGCAAGGTGCCCACCGACGCGCCGACCGAGTTCATCAAGCCGCGCTGGCAGAAGCTGGTGATGACCGACACCGGCATCGACCGGCGCTACTACGAACTGTGCGCGCTGTCGGAGCTGAAGAACGCGCTGCGCTCCGGCGACATCTGGGTGCAAGGCTCGCGCCAGTTCAAGGACTTCGAGGACTACCTGGTGCCGCCCGCGAAATTCGCCAGCCTCAAGCAGGCCAGCGAATTGCCGCTGGCCGTGGCCACCGATTGCGACCAGTACCTGCATGACCGGCTGACGCTGCTGGAAACGCAGCTCGCCACCGTCAACCGCATGGCGCTGGCCAACGAGCTGCCGGACGCCATCATCACGGAGTCGGGCCTGAAGATCACGCCGCTCGATGCGGCGGTGCCCGATACCGCACAGGCCCTGATCGACCAGACGGCGATGATCCTACCGCACGTCAAGATCACCGAATTGCTGCTGGAGGTAGACGAATGGACGGGCTTCACCCGGCACTTCGCCCACCTGAAGTCAGGCGACCTGGCCAAGGACAAAAACCTGTTGCTGACCACGATCCTCGCCGACGCGATCAACCTGGGCCTGACCAAGATGGCGGAATCGTGCCCCGGCACGACCTACGCCAAGCTGGCCTGGCTGCAAGCCTGGCACATCCGCGACGAAACCTACGGGGCGGCACTGGCCGAGCTGGTCAACGCGCAGTTCCGACATCCCTTCGCCGAGCATTGGGGCGACGGCACCACGTCATCGTCGGACGGCCAGAACTTCCGCACCGGCAGCAAGGCCGAGAGCACCGGCCACATCAATCCGAAATACGGCAGCAGCCCAGGGCGGACGTTCTACACCCATATCTCCGACCAGTACGCGCCGTTCCACACCAAGGTCGTGAACGTCGGCGTGCGCGACTCGACCTACGTGCTCGACGGCCTGCTGTATCACGAATCCGACCTGCGGATCGAGGAGCACTACACCGACACGGCAGGGTTCACGGACCACGTCTTCGCGTTGATGCACCTGCTGGGCTTCCGCTTCGCCCCGCGCATTCGTGACCTGGGCGACACCAAGCTCTACATCCCGAAGGGCGATGCCACCTACGAGGCGTTGAAACCGATGATCGGCGGCACGCTCAACATCAAGCACGTCCGCGCCCATTGGGATGAAATCCTGCGGATGGCCACCTCGATCAAGCAGGGCACGGCGACGGCCTCGCTGATGCTCAGGAAGCTTGGCAGCTACCCGCGCCAGAACGGCCTGGCCGTCGCCCTGCGTGAGCTGGGACGCATCGAGCGCACACTGTTCATCCTGGACTGGCTGCAAAGCGTCGAGCTGCGCCGCCGCGTGCATGCCGGGCTGAACAAAGGCGAGGCGCGCAACGCGCTGGCCCGCGCCGTGTTCTTAAACCGCCTGGGGGAAATCCGCGACCGCAGCTTCGAGCAGCAGCGCTACCGGGCCAGCGGCCTCAACCTGGTGACGGCGGCCATCGTGCTATGGAACACGGTCTATCTGGAGCGGGCCGCGAACGCCTTGCGTGGCCACGGTCAAGCCGTCGATGACGGCCTGTTGCAGTACCTGTCGCCGCTCGGCTGGGAGCACATCAACCTGACCGGCGATTACCTCTGGCGCAGCAGCGCCAAGATCGGCGCGGGCAAGTTCAGGCCGCTACGGCCGCTGCAACCGGCTTAGCGTGCTTTATTTAATGAGATGGTCACTCCCTCCTTCCCGGTACTATGCTGAGGACAGGCTTTCATTCGGAGAACCATCATGGAAAACATTGCGCTTATTGGTATCGATCTGGGTAAGAACTCTTTCCATATTCATTGTCAGGATCATCGTGGGAAGGCCGTTTACCGTAAAAAATTCACCCGACCAAAGCTAATCGAATTTCTGGCGACATGCCCGGCAACAACCATCGCGATGGAAGCCTGTGGCGGTTCTCACTTTATGGCACGCAAGCTGGCAGAGTTAGGGCATTTTCCAAAGCTGATATCACCGCAATTTGTCCGCCCATTCGTTAAAAGCAACAAAAATGACTTCGTTGATGCTGAAGCTATCTGTGAAGCAGCATCACGTCCATCTATGCGTTTCGTGCAGCCCAGAACCGAATCTCAGCAGGCAATGCGAGCTCTGCATCGTGTCCGTGAATCCCTGGTTCAGGATAAGGTGAAAACAACTAATCAGATGCATGCTTTTCTGCTGGAATTTGGTATCAGCGTTCCGCGAGGTGCTGCCGTTATTAGTCGACTGAGTACCCTTCTTGAGGACAGTAGTTTGCCTCTTTATCTCAGCCAGTTACTGCTGAAATTACAACAGCATTATCACTATCTTGTTGAGCAGATTAAAGATCTGGAATCTCAGTTGAAACGAAAGTTGGACGAAGATGAGGTTGGACAGCGCTTGCTGAGTATTCCCTGCGTTGGAACGCTGACTGCCAGTACTATTTCAACTGAGATTGGCGACGGGAAGCAG
>NZ_JBMAXV010000078.1:0-7957 GCF_048589245.1 Klebsiella sp. 10982 | reverse complement strand
CGAGATAACCGCACCCTGTGGGGTGCCTTCCTCCGATGCCCGCCATTCTCCTTCCTCTGAGGTCCCGGCTGTGAGCCACTTTCGTATGAGCCTGATTACCCTCTGGTCGCCGATTCTGTGTTCTATGAACCTGATTAGCCATTCATGGCTTACCTTGTCGAAGAACTGACTAATATCGGCATCCAGTACCCAGTTTACATTGGTCCGAACCAGCCCTGTGGCCAGTGCGTCCAGCGCATTGTGCTGGCTTCGCCCGGGTCTGAACCCGTATGAAAACCCCATAAAGTCATTTTCGTAGACTGCATTCAGGATCTTAACCAGCGCATACTGGACGATTTTGTCCTCCAGTGAGGCGATGCCGAGCGGGCGCTGTTTTCCATCCGCTTTCGGGATGTAGTGCCGCCTGCCGGGCTGAGCCCTGTAACTACCCTGATGAAGCCTCCGGTGCAGATCTGCTATGTTGACCTTCAGGTTTTCGGCGTAGTCCTTCCACCTGACACCATCAACTCCGGCAGCCGCTTTCCTGCTCAGGGAGAGGAATGCGTTCTCCAGTGCCTCTGCTGTCAGGAGGTGGAACAATGCGGTAAACCGTTCTTTCTTCCGCTGCTTCGCAGCTTCCCGCACGCGTGACAGCCTCTGTGACATACTTTCCCGGCTCTGCGTCCGGCGCATGTGTGGCTGTTCCGCGTTTCCCTTGGCCCCGCTCCTTCGCTCCACTGACTCCGCTCCTTGCGGATTGTTCGCCAGATTCGCAGCTACTATGAGCGAGTCCGACTTCTCCTCTCCGTACATCACCGGCTTCGGCTCCTCGCCTTCCCGGTGCGGGCCATCTCCGGCACTGGCAGATGGTCAGAGGGGAGATCTCCCGGTTCCCGCGTAAAGATCGTATTGACATGCCAGGGTCTCAGACCCCGCCGGGTCCATATGGCACTCGCAGTAACGCACCCTATGATGTTGCCTTCCGTAAACAGTACAACGTCGGCACCCGGGAATTTAATATACATTTCGTGGCTCAATGGCTGGCCTGTCAACACCCCTGTCAACGCTTCGCCCCATACCTCACGGTATACAACGCATGACTCGGGGACCCTGTGGATTGCTGGTCCTTCAATGGTCGGGGACTTTCACCCCTTGATCTTTACCGGTCTCCCGGCGCACACTGTATGTATAACCAGTAAAAATTAGAGTGTCAGGAGGAAAGATGAAACTACAACTTTTCAGCACCGGGAAAGAACTCCCGCCACAGGCCCATCCATTGTTTGCCGATCTGGCCAGCTGCGGTTTTCCCAGCCCTGCTGCTGACTATGTCGAGTCCGATCTGGATCTCCATGATTACTGCATACGGCATCCGAGCGCGACGTACTACCTGCGTGCCAGCGGAGACAGCATGGCCGACGGCAGTCTGTACAATGGCGATCTGCTGGTTGTGGACAGTGCTGAAAAGCCGCGGCACGGCGATATCGTTGTCGCCAGCGTACAGGGGGAGTTTACGGTGAAACGGCTTCTGCTGACGCCGCGACTGACGCTGCAGCCCATGAATGCCTCCTGGTCGCCGATTTATCCTGATCCCGACGAGCTGGATATCTTTGGCGTTGTCACGCATATCATCCACCGCCCGAGGGAGATGTACTGATGTTTGCCCTGGCCGATGTGAACAGCTTCTATGCCAGCTGTGAACGTGTTTTCCGCCCGGATTTGAAAGGAAAGCCGATAGTGGTCCTGAGCAGCAACGACGGGAACGTAATCGCTCGCAGTGCCGAGGCGAAGCCCTGGATCAAAATGGGAACTCCGTGGTTTCAGATAAAAAACGAAAGATACCCGGAAAAAATATATGCGTTTTCAAGTAATTATGAACTTTACGCCTCGATGTCGGCGCGCGTGATGAACTGCCTGGAGGAACTGGCCCCCAGGGTGGAACAGTATTCAATTGATGAGATGTTCCTCGACCTGACCGGCGTGGAGCACTGTATGGAGCTTGAGGACTTCGGCCGGCAGCTGCGTCAGCACGTGTATGACTGTACCCGCCTGACCATTGGCGTGGGCGCCGGACCAACGAAAACCCTCGCAAAATCAGCCCAGTGGGCCTCAAAAGAGTGGAAACAGTTCCGTGGTGTGCTCGCACTGACCCGGGGGAATCCTCAGCGAACGCGGAAACTGCTTTCACTGCAGCCGGTCGAAGAGATCTGGGGCGTGGGAAACCGTATTGCACGCAAGCTCCATGTACTGGGTATCAGGACCGCGCTCGATCTGGCCCTGACGAACCCGGCCTTCATCCGGAAAAATTTCTCCGTCGTTCTCGAGCGAACAGTACGCGAACTGAACGGGGAAAGCTGCATGTCGCTTGAGGAAGCCCCACCAACGAAACAGCAGATTGTCTGCAGCCGCAGTTTTGGAGAGAAAATCACGGAGTACGATTCGCTCCGCCAGGCTGTTTGTCAGTACGCAGAGCGGGCCTCTGAAAAACTGCGTAAAGAGCACCAGTATTGCCGGCATATTTCCGTTTTCATCAAAACGTCTCCGTTCGCCATTAAAGGGCCTTACTACGGCAACGTGGCTACGGAAAAACTTCTTACACCCACTCAGGACACCAGGGACATCATTGCAGCCGCTACAACGGCTCTGGAGCGTATCTGGAGGGATGGGCACCGGTATGCCAAAGCCGGAGTTATGCTGAATGACTTCACCGGCTCCGGCGTTTCGCAGCTGCAACTGTTCGACGAACGCCCGCCACGCCCTCACAGTGCTGAGCTGATGAGGGTTCTGGACGGGATCAACAACTCAGGGCTGGGTAAAGTATGGTTTGCGGGGCGGGGTATGGCCTCGGAATGGCAGATGAAACGGGAGATGCTTTCTCCTGCTTATACGACACGATGGTCAGATATTCCTGCAGCGAAACTGGCGTGAAACTATGGCGATTTCACCTTGAAATTCTCAGCCTAAACTGCCTAATTACAATAAGTTAGATGTGAAATCGCCATGGCGAAATTATTGACTCAAATTTCTGTCAAGGACCTCGTTGATAGCCTTGTCCAGTTCATCCTGAATCACTTTTGACATACGGCTAAACTCATAAGTCAGCGTGCGCCCTTTCACACGCTTACGCGCGAACTTGTCCTTTTCTTCAAAAGACCAGAGTGGGGAAACCACTGACTTTTCCTTGGGAGATGGATCGATTAATGCCTGAGATGCCTGAGAAATCAGCTTCAGAATACTGGCTTTCTGTTCGTCTTCTGGTCGCTCGCCATCATTCAAAATTGCATCGAGCTGAGCTGATACAGCCTGAATGAGTTCTTCAGGAGTTAATCCCTTTTCACTAAGTTTTTCATTAACTTCTAAAAGAAGTTTATAGTCACTAAACGATAGCTCCGACTGAACCGGGAACAGAGAAATTAAGTCTTGCGGTACGGCCGCCGCCTGCAGCGCCCTGGTAACTTTAGCCTGAGATAACCCCTCCAGTTCAGCAATTTCCTTTTGATTAAATCCGGACTCTTTAAGAGCGATCAATCTCAGCCCAATCTCCCGAAGATTATGTTCTTTAGCTGTCTGGATATCTTTAGCCAGTTGGCGAGCTTCATCAGCTGATAAATGTTCTTCGGTAACCATTACATCAAGGCCTGTACGGACAAAAATTGCTGAGGCTCGCCGTCTTGAACCATCCAGTATCTCAATCCTTTCACTTTGCTTAATACCAATACAGGGAAAGAACTGCTGAAACTTAATCGTCTGGATAATGGATTTCAGGGACTCCCTGGTCAGTGCAAGTTGATCTCTTCCGTTGTTTTCCTGGTTAACGAATGTCTTACTTTCAACTTCAGATGCAGGCACCCGAACAAACCTGAACGTTACCTTCCTGCCGGTTTTTAAGGTAAATACCTGGCTTCTACCGGTGTCCGTCATTTCCGCTATTGACGCCTGGGTATTTAACTGTCTGCCGATGGTTTTTCTTTTCTCATTCGACATCACATACCTCCGTTAGTACGAATGAACTCGATGCGATCAAAGACTGCCTTCGCAAAGTCTTCCGCTGCTGATTTTGCGCTTTTTAGTGCCTCTGTACTTCCATCATAGGTTGCTGGATTTGCTGAAATAACTGTGTCAAAAGTCTCCCCACAGCGTTCGAAACCATCCAGTCTCGGCAGAACCATGTCTAGCATATCGGCACCGAAAACCTCTTTGGCCTGACTATGGCAAATTTTGTGATCAGACTTGTTCAGGATCTTGGACATGAAGCCGACATTACCGATGAGATTGCAGGTGTGCCCATCCATTTCAATGGAATCTATGAGGGCAGGGAGGCTGGCCACAAACTTTAGGGAAGAATGAAAATCAACCGTCGCCGGTGGAAGAGGGGTCAACATCAGGTCTGCCGCTCCAATGCAGTTTTTCAGGAACGCATCAAGGTGAGGACCACTATCAAGGAAAATAAAGTCGTAGTCATGCTGGAGCTTGTCGATAATGTTCTCTTTAAGCACCGCATGAATATTTTTCCCTGGCAGATGTTCTTCACACAATCCCTTCCAGCCTTCAGCAAGGAATGCATCGTCAATGGAAGCGGGGATTACATCAACACCAGGGATAATAGACGGTACTATAAAATCGGAAAGTAATTCTTCTCGAGACACGTTCTGGAGCATGGCCTGAGCAGCCGTATTTTCAACCAAGCCCACTGAATTCTCATGGCTCAGGAACATTGTCAGAGATGCCTGCGGATCGAAATCGATGGCCAGAATACGCAGGTCTTCGAACAGAAGCTGAGGATGAGCTCGAAAAGCATGTGATAATGAAGCGGTAGAAACTGTCTTGGAACCACCACCTTTAAGATTACATACAAAAATCGTAAAGGCTTTATCGAAGCGATCCCTGTACTTCGGTACTTTACGATGGTTATACAGATCGATGACATTCTGAATCGTCATCGCGTATTTCATCGTATTACCAGAAGGTTTCTTTTTAAAAATGTAGCCACCGGCTTCCATTTCGGCCACAGCATACTCAACACTGCCTTTACTGAGCTTAGGCAGCTTATACAGAGCGGCTTTGCTGTATTCCTGATAGAACTCGGTAAGCTTCAATTCCTCTTTTTGCTGGCGGATACTTTCGCTCAAAGATGTCAGAAGCTTACCTGCACGTGTAGCGACTTTCCGTAACTGCTCAATATTGTCCATTTATCACCTCATGACGTTTTTTGTCATTTTGAACAAAAAGAGTCATGTTGCAAGCAAAAATTCATATTGTTTTGATTTCGCTCTCAACAGGAGAGGGGGGAAGCTCGACGGGCGTGCTACTAAATCACACTGCAGCAACACGCAGACGCACTTTTGACCATCAACAACAACTCATACAAAAGGGCTTTGAGAAAGGTATCCAACTTGCAAGACAGGAGGGTCATTCAGAAGGATTCTGATTTTAGTTACGACCAGTGCAATGCTGAGCCTTATGTATCAGCGCTCGCCGCAGCCATGTAACCGAGCGTAGCGAGCGAACTGGCGAGGAAGCGAAGAGGAACCGTTCCGGCAGATAGCTCTTACGCTCAGCACAAGAAGAGTTTTCCATCCTCTGTGGGAAACAGGTCAACTTTATGGACGCTCCGGACTATGGGAAACAGGTCAACTTCGCGGACGGTCCGGACTATGGGAAACAGGTCAACTTCACGGGCGGCCGGGAGTGTGGGGAACAGGTCAACTTCGCGGACGGCCCGGACTATGGGAAACAGGTCAACTTCGCGGGCGGCCGGGACTGTGGGAAACAGGTCAACTTTACGGACGGCCCGGACTATGGCAAACAGGTCAACTCCGCGGACGGCGCGGACTGTGGGAAACAGGTCAACTCCGCGGACGGCCCGGACTATGGGGAACAGGTCAACTTTGCAGACGGCCGGGACTATGGGAAACGGGTCAACTTTGCAGACGGCCCGGACTATGGGAACAGGTCAACTCCGCGGACGGCCCGGACTATGGGAAACAGGTCAACTCCGCGGACGGTCCGGACTATGGGAAACAGGTCAACTCCGCGGACGGCCCGGACTATGGGAAACAGGTCAACTCCGCGGACGGCCCGGACTATGGGAAACAGGTCAACTCCGCGGACGGCCCGGACTATGGGAAAAAGGTCAACTTTGCAGACGGCCCGGACTATGGGAAACAGGCCAACTTTGCAGACGGCCGGGACTGTGGGAAACAGGTCAACTACGCAGACAGCCGGGATTGTGGGAAACAGGTCAAGTTAGGCAAGCACTATGGGAAATACAGCAAGTTTAGTTCCCCCCATATGTCAGCAACAAACTAAGGGGGGAGGGAAAATAAATTACAGACTATTGTTTTTTATCAAGAAAATTAAACAGCAAGCGACCATCTTCTTCAGTGGTATATGTTACCTTTAATGGCGTCTTCTCATTAATTTTCTTCAGAGCAGGTTCCAGGAAGGTACGCTTCATTTCAGCAATATTGTTTTTCTGCGAGGCAGGGAGCATAAACCTTTCACATAACCAGTCATGTGTGGTGATCCAGACACCAGTGCTCCGGAACTGACACAGGCTTTCATAAAGCCGGATGACACGAACACTATTAAGCTGGCCACAGTCATAGAGAGAATAGGTAGTGAACTGGGAGGTTAAGCCGACAAGGAATGGCATGACCTTGTAGTTAAATTCAATCTGCCAGGAACCCCGGCCTCGCTTCATTCCTGCTTCAGCCAGCCACGGACGCTTAACTTCTTCAAACTCACCTTCTTTTGGATAAAAGGTAACCGTTGATTCGCCCAGAGCATTTACCCCAGCCTTCACATCACGACTGGCGACAGACGTAGCGACATTGAAGTATTTGACGTAATCGGAAACGCTGATTTTGAAGAGCGGCAATACGTCAGAGTCATCTTCCTGGCTGTCGTTAAAATAGGCCTGCATGAGGCATAACCACAGCACACGTTTTGCCTGAAGAGGCAGGTAATATGCTGCTTCAGTCAATTCGTTAGATTGCTTTATACTGGCGCGTTTTTTAAACGTTTTAGTAGCTGGCAAGAGTGCTTGAGTATCCATTTCAATGCCTATGGGTAAATTTTTACCCACCCATAATGACAGTGAAAACAGAAATTGCAAGCTATCGCGATACTTATCCACCGGAAAAATCTGCACTTTATCCACAAGTGGATAATTGAGAACTGAACTTGACCTCTTTCCCATAGCTTGTTGATGCGTATCCCATAGCTTGTTGACACAAAACCCACTGATACGTGATTAATTTCCCATATTATGTTTACCAGTTGCCCATACAGGCCCCCTCTCAGGCCGCACTGTACGCGGCTTTCAGGCTCCCTAAAAGATGTAAAATATAGAAAAACAATAAAAAAGTACTTTATAAAAATATGCCCGTGGATAAGTGGATAACCACGAGGGGGAGGTGATTTTTCAGGCATTTAGCGTAAGCAGAATTTATAAGTTCTGTTCCCTGGTGCTTCCTCGCTCACTCGGGGCTTCGCCCTGTCGCTCGACTGCGGCGAGCACTGCTGGCTCGATCATATCCGTGGCCGGAAGATACTACTCCTCCCCCGAGTCGCTCTCCAGAGCCCGCTACAGCGAGACAACCCCCACGAAGATTTCTATCGTCCCTGCAGACATATTCGAATCGTTTTTATTAACCCTGGCTCCCGTCGTGACAGAACACTACGTCCTGTAAAAGGGGGACTAAGGCCCCTGAATCACACACCTGAAATTAATAATGCGGAGTTTTACGATAATGTCATTGCTGGAAACTTTCCTGACCGCTTCTCCCGCTTCTCAGGGGGCAACAATCCTGTTCCTTGCCATGCTGATCTACTGGCAAAAGCGATAAATCCATGCGGGCTGGCCTTTGGCCAGCTTCGCTGTATAAGGGGAAAAATGCGGCATATCCAGACATTTCACTAGGCAATTTGAATTCAGATATCTATGCTTGGGATCCGGTCAACAGGAGGTAACAAGGGC
>NZ_JBMAXV010000077.1:0-8350 GCF_048589245.1 Klebsiella sp. 10982 | reverse complement strand
GTAACCCGAAAAGATGGTTCAAACCGGCATTCACCTGCAAAACACCGTAACCCAGCGATGTCGCGACGCCAAAGACCGTGCCTATAACAGCGAAAATATCAACCGCATGGCCTAAAGGCCCGTATATGCGATCGCCAATAATGGGATAGAGTGCGGAGCGCAGAGTTAAAGGCAGACCGTGACGGTAACTGAAGAACGCCAGAATCAGCGCCACAATGGCATAAATTGCCCATGCGTGCAGTCCCCAGTGGAAGAAGGTCAGACGCATTGCTTCCTTGGCTGCCGCAACGGTTTCTGGAGTGCCAACGGGAGGCGAAAGATAATGCATTACAGGTTCGGCAACGCCAAAGAACATCAGGCCGATCCCCATCCCTGCCGAAAAAAGCATCGCAAACCAGGAATGGTAGCTGAAATCAGGCTGCGCATGGTCCGGGCCCAGCTTGATATCACCGTAGCGTGAGAGTCCAAGGAACGTGACACTTAGTAAAATCAGGGCCACAGCAAGGATGTAGAACCAGCTGGCATTCGTGAAGATTTGTTGCTGTAGTAGTTTAAAATTTTTGTCGGCGACCTCCGGGAATACGGAGGCAAAGGCGACAAGAAGGAAAATTAGCAAAGCAGATGTAAAGAATACCGCTTTGTTAATCTGGCTTGTAGACTTCTTCGGGATTGTATCATTATCACTCATAATCATTTATTCCATTAATTAAATCCGCACTGGATAGACGGTACTACCTTTCACAGAGTAGCAAAGTTCAACTGGCTATGCGGCGTTAATCGGAACGCATGGTGTAATGAGTTCCGATACAAATCATCCGATATTCTAAGGGGTTCTTGGTTACTCAGCCTGCCGCTTCCTGGCGCATTTAATTTGCATAATCTACATCAGACTTGGGATATACGTTTGACCCTGATCCGAGACCCAGCATCATTTAGAAACAGAATGCCGGCATGGTCTACAGTCCCTGAACGGATGTGGTGCCGATGAAAAAATCACTATCCACCAAAGAGCAGATTGTTACGCCCTGAAGCAGGCTGAACTGGGGATGTCCGTCCCGGAGGTCTGCCTTAAGCTGGGTTGTGCGCGGAGGTATGCCGGTGATGCACAGATAATCAGTCCCCAACGTTGTCATCGAGCTGCACTTCTGGCAGAACGTCCGGGTAGCGCCGACAGTATTCGTCAATGACTGGCCATAAAACCGGTGTGAAGGCCGAGCGTGGACCTACGCTACGTAACGGACCGACAATCTCGTCATTTGCCTGCCTTGCACGCGTAAGGGCGTGGTCCAGTACCGCCAGTGCCGGTTGTGTGGCTTCCAGCAGTTGCCTGCCCTCATCTGTCAGAGAGAGGCTGCGAGTTGTGCGATGAAGAAGACGCACCCCTAGTGAGTCTTCAAGTTGAGCCAGTGTCTGGCTGGCGGCCTGTTAGGTCACTCCTTTCGCGAAAGCTGCCTGGCGCAGGCTGCCCAGTTCCACAGCTTTTGCCAGTATGTCTATCGCGCGAATATACGCAGCACACTATAGCACTGGTAAGATTGCGGTATTTGACCGCCAAGTTTCCCTTATGGCACGATTCCATTGCCTGCAGGATGCAGGGCCTGGTTCAACCAATATGGCATTTTAATACGGGTACCTGTACGTCACATAGTCGCTAAGAAATGAAGTCTGGCGCGTTCGCCTTAACCACGCTCAACCGGGAATACAACCATGAAAACTTTTCTGAGTATCGGCTCGGGACCGGGTATTGGTCTGGACACTGCGATTCGTTTTGCGCGTGAAGGGTACAGGGTAATTCTGACATCACGTAATAACGTACACCTGCAGGAGCAGGTACTGGCTTTACAGAGTAAAAGGTTACCAGGTGGAAGGTCGTTTTGCCGACGCTGCTAATATCAGTTCCATCACAACATTAATCCATGATGTGGAAACAGCAACGTAAGGGAATGATGTTCTGCACTTCAATTCCGCTGCGCTTCATGACGGAGGTCTGGATGAACAGTCTGTTGATGGCCTCTTAACGGGGTCTGAGGGCCAATGGAACGAAAACGTACGCTAAGGAGATAATCAATTGTTATAATTAATATTACTCATTCTTCGCTATAAACTGAAAGCCCACACTAAGCAATGTTTTATCCTCAAATGACTTATTTCCCTACCCCACTAAAGTAACGCTCGCACATTAGGTCGTTTTTTAACCACACAGTAAAACTCGAAATAACATGCGAAAAAACGCATATGATTTTGACTTCTTGTTTGGGTGGAGAGACAATGCCCATTCATAGCAGGAGTACATAATGCCAGAAATCGCATCCCTACAACTTTTCAAAATACTATCTGATGAAACACGCCTGGGTATCGTACTACTGCTCAGGGAGATGGGGGAGCTGTGCGTTTGCGATCTCTGCACAGCGCTGGAACAATCACAACCCAAGACCTCCCGCCATCTGGCCATGCTTCGGGAAAGTGGCCTGTTGCTGGATCGCAAGCAGGGGAAATGGGTTCATTATCGCTTATCCCCGCATATTCCTTCCTGGGCTGCCCTGGTGATTGAGCAGGCCTGGTTAAGCCAACAGGACGACGTACAGGCCATCGCCCGTAAGCTGGCATCAGCAAACTGCTCTGGCAGCGGTAAGGCTGTTTGTATCTAAAAAATTTGCCTGAACATATATGTTTTTTCGAATGCGATGTGTTAGAGATGAAAACGTTAACGGTGTTTGATCCGGCGATGTGCTGCAGTACCGGCGTTTGTGGTTCAGATGTCGATCAGGTTCTGGTCGATTTTTCTGCTGATGTGCAATGGCTGAAAGGGCGTGGAGTTCAGATCGATCGTTACAACCTGGCGCAACAGCCGATGAGCTTTGTTCAGAATGAGAAAGCAAAAGCATTCCTTGAAGCTTCTGGAGCCGAAGGGCTTCCGCTGCTGTTACTGGATGGTGAAACGGTGATGGCCGGGCGATACCCAAAACGCGCTGAACTGGCTCGCTGGTTTGGTATACCGCTGGAAAAGGTGGGTTTAGATTCCACCAGTTGCTGTGGTGGTAAAACTTCCTGTTGTTGAGTATGTCAGGAGGACATATGAAATTCTTAAAGAATATCCCGTCTTACCTGTTTTTCACCGGTAAGGGAGGTGTAGGTAAAACTTCGATTTCCTGCGCAACGGCTATACGTCTGGCTGAACTGGGAAAGCGTGTTCTGCTTGTCAGTACCGACCCGGCTTCTAACGTCGGTCAGGTATTCGATCAGACTATCGGTAACACTATCCAGCCCGTGACTGCTGTGCCTGGACTTTCGGCTCTGGAGATCGACCCGCAGGACGCCGCCCAGCAATACCGCGCCAGAATCATTAATCCTATTAAAGGTCTTTTGCCTGATGACGTTGTTAACAGCATCAGTGAACAGCTTTCAGGAGCTTGTACGACAGAGATTGCTGCGTTCGACGAGTTTACTGGCTTACTGACCGATACTTCTCTGCTGACCCGCTTCGATCACATCATTTTTGATACTGCCCCAACCGGCCACACTATTCGTCTTCTTCAGCTTCCCGGAGCCTGGAGCAGCTTCATTGAAAGTAACCCTGATGGTGCCTCCTGTCTTGGGCCGATGGCGGGGCTGGAAAAGCAACGCGAACAATACGCTCATGCCGTTGAAGCATTATCCGATCCTGAACGAACTCGCCTGGTGCTGGTCACGCGATTGCAAAAATCAACACTACAGGAAGTCGGGCGTACTCATGACGAATTATCAGCTATTGGCCTTAAAAATCAGTATTTAGTCATTAACGGTGTTCTGCCAGCTAGCGAAGCAGAACGTGATGCACTGGCCGCCGTAATATGGCAACGAGAGCAAGAGGCGCTGGCAAATCTTCCTACCGGGTTATCTGATTTGCCGACAGACAACTTATACCTTCAGCCGCTGAACATGGTTGGTGTGCCCGCATTGAAAGGCCTGCTCAACGAACACGCTGAGATAGCATTGCTTCCTGAACAAAGCATACAAAACAAACCAGAGAATATGTCGTTCTCTGTCCTGGTCGATGATATCGCCCGCAGTGAACACGGTCTGATTATGCTGATGGGCAAAGGCGGTGTGGGTAAAACCACAATGGCTGCGGCTATCGCCATCAGTCTGGCGGATAAGGGTTTTGATGTGCATCTAACCACCTCAGATCCTGCTGCACATCTCAGTACAACGCTGAATGGCAGCCTCAAAAATCTGCAGGTCAGCCGAATCAACCCTCAAGATGAAACCGAACGCTATCGTCAGCATGTTCTGGAGACGAAGGGCAGGGATCTTGATGAGGCCGGAAAGCGGCTGCTCGAAGAGGATTTACGTTCTCCTTGCACAGAAGAGATTGCGGTGTTCCAGGCGTTCTCACGCGTAATCCGTGAAGCAGGCAAACGGTTTGTGGTCATGGATACGGCACCGACCGGGCATACGCTATTACTGCTTGATGCTACCGGGGCTTATCACCGTGAGATTGCTAAGAAGATGGGGAATAAAGTTCATTTTACCACTCCGATGATGCAGCTTCAGGACCCGGAACGCACCAAAGTCCTGCTGGTTACTCTGCCTGAAACCACTCCGGTACTGGAAGCGGCAAACCTGCAGTCCGATCTTGAGCGTGCGGGGATTCATCCCTGGGGCTGGATTATCAATAACAGCCTCTCTATTGCACAGACTCATTCACCACTGCTGTGTCTGCGTGCTCAACAAGAACTTCCTCAGATCGAGGCTGTGAAGAACCAGCATGCAAGGCGCATAGCGTTAGTACCCCTAATGGCATCAGAGCCTAATGGCATCGAGAAACTCAGAGAGTTGGCAGTTTAATTTTTTGGCATACACAGGGCGGCAGAGCAGTCCTGTCTGGAGGATTTATGTTACTGGCAGGCGCTATTTTTGTCCTGACCATTGTTTTGGTTATCTGGCAACCAAAGGGATTAGGGATCGGCTGGAGTGCAATGCTGGGCGCAGGACTGGCTCTGATATCTGGCGTTGTGCATGTGGGCGATATTCCGGTGGTGTGGAATATTGTCTGGAACGCGACGGCGACCTTTATTGCCGTGATTATTATCAGCCTGCTGCTTGATGAATCAGGCTTTTTCGAATGGGCGGCATTGCATGTTTCGCGCTGGGGTAACGGTCGTGGCCGTTTGCTCTTTACGTATATCGTTCTGCTCGGTGCAGCGGTGGCGGCACTGTTTGCCAACGATGGGGCGGCACTTATTCTGACGCCGATAGTCATCGCCATGCTGCTGGCATTAGGGTTCAGCAAAGGCACCATGCTGGCATTCGTCATGGCGGCCGGGTTTATTGCCGATACGGCCAGCCTGCCGCTTATCGTGTCGAACCTGGTGAATATCGTCTCGGCGGACTTCTTTGGACTGGGCTTCACTGAGTATGCGTCGGTAATGGTGCCGGTGGATATTGCCGCTATTATCGCTACGCTGGTGATGCTGCATCTGTTCTTCCGCGAAGATATTCCGCCGACTTACGACCTGGCTCTTCTGAAAGCACCGGCAAAAGCGATTAAAGATCTGGCAACCTTCAGAACCGGCTGGATAGTGTTGAGCCTTCTTCTGGTTGGCTTTTTCGTCCTTGAGCCGTTGGGTATCCCGGTCAGCGCGATTGCTGCTGTAGGGGCTGTCATTCTGTTTACGGTGGCGAAGCGAGGCCATGCCATTAACACTGGCAAAGTGCTTCGCGGTGCGCCATGGCAGATCGTCATATTCTCTTTGGGAATGTATCTGGTGGTCTATGGTCTGCGTAATGCCGGACTAACAGAATACCTCTCCGGTGTACTGAACGTGCTGGCAGATAAAGGACTTTGGGCAGCGACGTTTGGTACCGGCTTCCTGACGGCTTTCCTGTCTTCCATAATGAACAATATGCCTACCGTGCTGGTTGGTGCTCTCTCTATTGATGGCAGCACTGCAACAGGCGTTATCAAAGAGGCGATGATTTATGCCAACGTGATTGGCTGCGATCTGGGACCGAAAATTACACCTATTGGTAGCCTGGCAACGCTGCTCTGGCTGCATGTCCTTTCACAGAAGAACATGACCATCACCTGGGGATACTATTTCCGCACCGGGATCGTCATGACTCTGCCTGTGCTGTTTGTAACGCTGGCCGCGCTGGCGCTACGTCTCTCTATCACTTTGTAATGAGATACTGATATGAGCAACATTACCATCTATCACAACCCAGCCTGCGGCACGTCGCGTAATACGCTAGAGATGATCCGCAACAGCGGTACTGAACCGACCGTTATTCTTTATCTTGAGACTCCACCTTCACGCGATGAGCTGGTCAAACTAATTGCAGATATGGGCATTTCCGTCCGGGCGTTGCTTCGTAAGAATGTCGAGCCGTATGAGGAACTGGGTCTTGCAGAAGATAAATTTACTGACGACCAGCTCATCGACTTTATGCTGCAACATCCGATTCTGATTAACCGTCCGATTGTAGTGACGCCACTGGGAACTAAACTTTGCCGTCCTTCGGAGGTGGTTCTGGATATCCTTCCTGATGCCCAGAAAGCGGCTTTCACCAAGGAAGACGGTGAAAAAGTCGTTGATGATGCAGGTAACAGACTGAAATAAATGCGGTCTGGTGATGAAGGGCGAGAAGAACTCGCCCATTTTTATATAAAAAATCAGTGCTAACGGATGATCAGAAGCGGTTGTGAGGTATTTTGCAGCATTCCAGCGGTATGGCTACCGATTAAGAATCGCCGCAATCTGGAATGGCCGTAGACCCCATGATTATCAAATCGACATCATTTTCCTCTGCGTAACGAATAAGCATATCCCTGACTGACGGCCCAGAAAGATGCATTGTGCTGTTTTTAGACTGGCCCCCTCAGTTTGAAGCGGCCTACCGCGACCTGCTTTCCATCCGTACAGAAGATGATCTGACCCGGATTTTGCTGCGTAATGCACAGTACCTCCGCATGCGAACCAGCCAGGTTCTGCCACGGGGACAGCAGTTCTACGCCGGGACTGCGCTGTATTTTGCCCTGTTCTGCGATGTCGCCGGTCGTGATGAACAGACGATTGAAGCCTTCTGGGCCAGTATCGCGCGTTTCTGGGGAGCCTGGTATCGTCGGCAGGATTATTATCAGCAGATCAACCAGCTGCGCGGAGTCATGGGCAAGGCGCCGGCGAATGGTCTCAGCGAGGCGCATGCGGTGGGCGTTTACAGCCGGGTCGCAGTGTTTCAGGATGAAAGCGGCCAGAAAGGACACAGTCAGGTGCTGCTGACCCTTCGCACAGAGAATACGCAGGCGCTGCCGGCAGGCGAGTTCGATCAGTTTGAGTTGCCGTTCTGTAATGGTCACATTCTGGTGCCTGATCCGGGCTATGGCGCCCCCGTTGTTTTTCTCAACAATGTACTCGGCCTGGGGTTCCGCTTCCGGGAAGGAACCTGCTCCATGCACTGCTACACTGTGGAGGACGCCCGGCTCGGGGCTACCCAGACACTGACGGAAGTGGCGGAAGCGCTCGTCAGTAATGTTGATGCTCCCCTGCGGGCCTACGCTGCAACCATCCCGGTAAATCAGAGGTAGTTTCTGTAAAGGCCACGACCGTGTGGTCTTTCACTGCATGTGCAGCAACTGGATACCGGGGCTGGCTGTGAATTTTCTTGACGGCTGAGGCGTTTGAGACACTGGTCCGGGAATTCACCACGAAATGTGAAGAGGGTTCTTTGGACGGGGCCCTGACCGGACTTCGCTGTCTGTACGGAGAGCGCTGAATGATTTGTTAAGTGAATTTGTGCAGTATACATTCTGTACATGTACGCGAATCTGATTAAGCCATCATCAGCTACCCTTGACTTCCGGACTATTACCTGCGTAGCCGCGACGGCTGAGCTGATGGTAATGTACCGTGACCAGAACCCCGCCCAGCAACAGTAAAATGGCGGCAGTTTCCTGCAGATCCGGAATGCGCTGTGAATAGATAAAACCATATAGCAGCGCGAAAAGGGTTTCAAAAACCACCATCTGCCCTGTCAGTGATACCGGAAGACGCCGGGAACAGAGATTCCACGCCAGATATCCCAGCCATGAGGAGACCACGGCTAACATCATGTTCGTTATCCAAAAGAGCGTTTGAGTGTGTTCCGGTAACGACAAGTCAACTGCAGAAAACCTGAATATACTGGCGATGAGCCACAGCAGTACCGAAATACATCCCGTACACAGGCCTATCAGGAGCGACCACTGGTTGCTGTTGTAAGGGAGGTTTTTCAGACAGCGGGAGTTCTCGACAGCGTAACGGCTCCAGCACAGTAATGCAGCGAAGGCACAAAGCATCCCCAGCATCTGCCGTTTTCCTTCTGTAACTTG
>NZ_JBMAXV010000076.1:0-8797 GCF_048589245.1 Klebsiella sp. 10982 | reverse complement strand
AACTGGCGCAGGGAATATAATCATGAGAGAACGCATTCATCATTAAATGACATGACTCCGGCTGAATTCATCCGAAGTCTCCGTAAAGACGAAGCTCTCTGATTTAGCACTGCACTGAATTTGGGCCAGGGTCAAAGTTAAAAAGGAGCACACTAAAAGCCTTAGCTCTACAGAGGTTCCTCCTGGTGCTCCCTCGGGAGACTATCTAATGCTGGAGACCAGTGCTTATATTTTTGCGATGAATCAACCTAGAGGGTATACCTACATTGGTCTGGTGAAGAATTTAATCAACGAAGGTGAAGGACATATTTGGTGGAAAATATAAATAACGATGTACCACAGCATCAACCTTACCGAAATGAAAAGGTATTTAATTCCGGTAAGACAGCACTTGAGCTCAATTTTTCTGAGACAAATGGCAGTGTGAATCTTATCCTTGCGGGGCCTTTAGTATCGAAGCCGGGAAGTTTTGACTGGACTGGTCAAAAGGCCTTTTCAACAAAGCTGAGTGATGATGAAGTGATCACCTTGTGTATGGCGTTTCTTCGCCTTACTCATGAGGCTGTTCTGAAACATAAAAAAACAAAGCACCATAATAAGCAAGTCTACAAAAACGTAAAAGTTACTTTTGATGGTAAATCCACAGCAATGATGGAGGGGGGAGTTGTAGCTATCAACAAAGACGAGAGAGACATTAATTTTATACATAAAATTATTATTGATCCTGCCGCTTGCCTTCGCTTAGGTCTTTTCCTCTTGTCCGTCATACTGCCCCGAAATCCAGGGGTCCCATCTGACGCGGTTCTAACGTGCATGCGTCTTAATGCAAATGCTCAACTACAAAAGTAACTTTTCTATCTTATCATTCCCGTTTTACGGGAATTTCAAAAAAAGATACTTCCCTTAATGGGGAAAATACGCTCGGTTCATAGGATACATTAGATGTAACTATGGACTGACCCCATGCCTGTAGACAAATTCTGTCCTCACGACGAGGCCTGTTCGAAGGCCTCCGGACTGACGCCGCCGGGATGACTGTGGCGCCGGGTCCGATTGTAGAACACTTCAATGTAATCGAAGACATCCGCCCGGGCCAGATCCCGGTTTGGTATGTTCTCTTACTAATGCGTTCTTTTTTCAGTGAACTGAAGAACAATTCGGCCACCGCATTATCCTGGCAGTTGCCACGCCGGCTCAAGCTCGGTGCCAGGTTATTGGCCCGCAGAAGCGGTGCCAGTCGTCACTGCCGTACTGGCTGCCCTTACACAACCACTGACGGAACATGTTAAAGATCATTCCTGCCGATCGCATCTGGAAGGTAGCCGTTTCTCGTCTCCATTAATGCCAGTGTCAACATAGCTGTTTGTCCTGGCATTACCCCATTTCTCCCAAAAACGACGAAAGTGCCTGCAGGCCGCGTCATAACTGGTTTAAGCATAGATCTTAACCGCAAAAGGATCCTTTACGCATTTGGTTTTACCCGCAATAATGTGGGATAAGACAACAAAAGGATCCGCGCGCTGCGATTTATTGTCATGGCAGGATCAGCCGCTTCAGGCCAGAATAGCTGTATCCAAACCCGTTGTGCGCTACGTGAAAAATAACTCATGAACAGCATCATTCCCCTGCAGAATTCACCAGATCGCGTCTCCCTGCTGCCGATCCGCCCCGGGCGTTGATTTTGCGACCGCGGTGGCACTCCGGCGGATGGCCACCTCAACAGGTGCCACGCCGGCTTACCTCCTGGCGCCGGAAGTGAGCGCCCTCCTCTGGTATATGCCGGACCAGCGTCACCACATGTTGTTCGCCACCATGTGGAATACCGGGAGCCGTATCGGTGAAGCCCGGACGCTCACCCCGGAATCCTTCGACCTGGATGGTCTGCGCCCTTTTGTTAGGGTGCTTTCGGAGAAAGTGCGGGCGCGCCGCGGGCGGCCGCCAAAAGATAAAGTGCGCCTGGTGCCGCTGACGGATGGCAGTTTTGTGCGTCAGATGGAAAGCTGGATGGTCGCCACCCGCCACGCCGGCGGGAGCCGTTATGGCCGGTCACGGATGAGACAATCCGCAACTGGCTGAAACAGGCGGTGAAGCGGGCTGAAGCTGATGGCGTGCATTTTTCGATCGCCGTGACGCCGCATACCTTCCGGCACAGCTATATCATGCACATGCTTTATCACCGGCAGCTCAGGAAGGTCATCCAGGCGCTGGCCGGGCATAAGGATCCGCGCTCGATGGAAGTCTATACCCGGGTATTTGCGCTGGACATGGCTGCCACCCTGGCCGTTCCCTTTACCGCTGACGGTCGAGATGCCGCGGAGATCCTTCGCTCCCTGCCACCGGCCGGCTGAGATTGTCGGGCAGGCGGCCGGGGCTTTGCCACTTAGTGAAGGAGATAAAGACAAACGCATTCCAGACGAGGCAGAATCAGTCAGTCGCTTCTGAGTCTCTCACCGTGCCGGCTGCAGAAGCGTTACGCTTATCCAGTATGACCCGGGCATCATTCCGTCCGGGTCTGGAGAGAAATATTCATACCGCATCCCGTGTCCCCTCACCTTCTCATTGCACCATGACATCATTCGTATTAAGGAGCCCCGGTCCTCTGGTGACCAGCTGACATCTTCATACCGCAGACAATAAAACTTACTGCGATCCGGATATCAGCAGGTTACAGGGGATATACCTGAGGGCCTTTCCAACCGGGTAAGCCAGGTCGTTATTCAGTATATCGTCGGTGACTGCGTCCCGGGCCATTTCTGACAGCCATCAGGTTTCCTCTTCATGATTGCAGATATCAGTGCGAAGCTGGCTGAGGGTACGACAGGATTAACGAACTTCGGAGGACTGGTTTTAGCAACTCTTGTATGGCAATGCCGGAATCAACGCTCTGCTGAGTGGCTTCATTCAGTGCGCACCGGGGATTTACTGAAATATTGACTGTGGGATGCAGTCACGTGGAGAGCTCTCAATTGGTCGGGTAACACCCTCGTCAAACTTGCATGCTGCAGTCAATATCAGCATATTCTGGCCATAAATGACATACCGCAGTCAATATTGTCCGATCTTTACCTGCAGGAAGGAGAGCGAATATTGACTGTAGTATGCGTGATGCACCTCACAGTCAATAACTAATTGCGTATGCATACGGCAGTCATGGTAATGCATATCGCAGTCAATTTTCCGGCTTCATCGCCGATAGCGCTTCAGCAAGTTTCTGCGGATCGATGCCTGCAGCCTTCAGTGCCTTGATGACTTCGTCATAATTCTGCTCCGGCGCCTTCTCTTCTTCCTCCTTGCGCGGTACCTTCACCGTCCCGCTGATGAGTTTGGGATTGCGATAATGAACGCTAAAGTAAGTCGCCCGGCCACGTTTAAACTCGGTGTAATCCAGATAGCCGATATCCCGAAGTTGCTCCATAGCCTTTCGGACCGTGTGGTTCTGCGTATAGACATTTGAGGTAAGATTCAGCCGGTCCCGCATACGTTTCATGGAGATAGGTGCGGGATTCTGGGGAAGGCTCTCGATGTAGGTATACAGCGCCTGGGCAGATTCCTTCCGCTGCAGGGCGTCAATGGCTTTCAGCCGAAGCAGGACCCGCCTGTCCATATGGTAAAGCTCAAAGAGCTTGGGTTCAGCCTTGATCTCCACGATATCCTCGTTGATGTCATAATAGGCTGACTGCACCAGATGGGTGGTCCATCCTTTGGTCTCGCTCTGGAACTTCAGGGTAACCGAGGCGAGTTTAAACAGGGAATTGCTGATGCGATCCCGCATTTTCTTGTTTGAGCGCCGTGAGTCAAATCCACACATCTTAACGAATTCAACGAACGACAGTTCCAGGGTGTCACTTTTTACCCCATACTCAGACATCGAGCGAATGATCCCGAGCCAGACTTTAAAATCCGTGTCCATATCAAGACGCGAACCGGTGATCTTAACGTCGGTGTATCCTTCGCTTTTGGCGATGGACAGCTGTACGAGCTCCTCAGTGGCATCTGTGACGTTTTTACGGTTTGCCTTACTCCTGGAGGTTGATTTCAGGGTTGGAACGAAGAGACCGAGCCTCATGAGCGCTACCGGCTGCACAGTACTGGTACTGTTGACATCCAGCTTAACAACTTCGCCGGTTGTCTTGTCCACTTCCTGAAGATTGAGAGGTAAGCTGTTATTTTCGCTCGTCATCTTGATCCTCAACGGTTATCCACAAAAGAATGTCGTTATACGTATCGCAGTCAACGGATATACATACCTCAGTAAATACCGTTGCATATCACAGTATTAGATTTCGCATACAGCAGTCAACTTTTTACATTCCACAGTCGATCCAGTATGACGTTCAAGCCAGTTACAGCGCCTGCTGCAGCGATCCGGGGATCTCTTTAGGATCTCAATATGATCTCTTTGGGATCAATTACTGGATCGAAGCAATGAATAACGTTAATCCCCAGCCAGATCTACCCCACCACATTCAGGGTTCTGCAAGGGTAATCTGAATGCCGCATGAGTAACTCTCCCTGATTTAACATTAAATATTGACTGCGATATGTAGAATCTTCTTTTGTTGTTGACCAGCCCTCGGCTTTTAGTTTCATACCATAGTCAATTTTTCACATATCACAGTCAACTTCATGAAGATAGACTAATCCGGAGAAGTATCCGGCATCGTAGCGTTCGTGCTTTGTGCAGTCTCTGTGCTTTTCCACTTCCTCACTGCGTGAGATCGCTTACTGCGGCGAGCGGCAGTGAGAAATATTGACTGCGGTATGTGATTGAGCCTCTCTTCTCCGGTTTACAGCTTTCATTACAGTCAGCTTTGCAATTTTCAGATGACTTTGCGATTTTATTGTTGCTTTGCAAATAATCCCAAGATTTAATAAAATGATGCAAAGCGATGATTAAAGGATGCTCAGAATGGGACTGATGGATATACTTAACCAGTGCATTACTGCTGGACATGAGATGACGAAGGCTATCGCCATTGCGCAGTTTAATGACGACAGTCCGGAAGCAAGGAAGATCACCCGCCGCTGGAGAATTGGTGAAGCGGCGGATCTGGTTGGCGTTTCTTCTCAGGCAATCAGGGATGCAGAGAAAGCCGGCCGGTTACCTCACCCTGATATGGAAACCCGTGGCAGAGTTGAACAACGTGTTGGTTATACCATCGAACAAATCAATCATATGCGGGATGTGTTCGGTACCCGACTGCGGCGTGCAGAAGATGCTTTCCCTCCGGTGATCGGGGTTGCGGCTCATAAAGGGGGGGTTTACAAAACCTCCGTTTCTGTTCACCTAGCTCAGGACCTAGCCCTGAAAGGACTCCGTGTTCTTCTCGTTGAAGGCAATGACCCACAGGGAACGGCTTCTATGTATCACGGATGGGTGCCCGATCTTCATATTCATGCTGAGGACACTCTCCTGCCCTTTTATCTTGGGGAAAAGGATGATGCCAGCTACGCTATAAAGCCCACCTGCTGGCCTGGCCTTGATATCATCCCGTCCTGTCTGGCACTGCACCGCATTGAAACTGAGCTGATGGGGAAATTTGACGAAGGCAAATTACCTGCTGACCCGCACCTGATGCTCCGTCTGGCCATTGAAACGGTCGCTCATGATTATGACGTGATTGTTATCGACAGTGCACCCAACCTTGGTATCGGTACGATAAATGTTGTATGCGCTGCTGATGTATTGATTGTCCCTACTCCGGCAGAGCTGTTCGACTACACCTCCGCACTGCAGTTTTTCGATATGCTTCGTGACCTGCTTAAGAACGTGGATCTCAAAGGCTTCGAGCCAGATGTCCGTATTCTGCTTACCAAATACAGTAATAATAACGGCTCGCAGTCCCCGTGGATGGAAGAACAAATTCGGGATGCCTGGGGAAGCATGGTCCTTAAAAATGTTGTGCGCGAAACGGATGAAGTCGGTAAAGGTCAGATCCGTATGAGAACCGTTTTTGAACAGGCTATCGATCAACGTTCTTCAACAGGTGCCTGGCGTAATGCCCTCTCTATCTGGGAGCCTGTTTGCGATGAGATTTTTGATCGTCTGATTAAACCACGCTGGGAGATTAGATAATGAAGCGTGCCCCTGTCATTCCAAGACATACCACACATACTCAATCGACTGAAGATACCTCATCACCGGCGCCGGCTGCGCCGATGGTGGATTCATTAATTGCGCGCGTGGGTGCTATGGCCCGCGGTAATGCCATCTCTCTTCCGGTATGTGGACGGGAAGTAAAATTTACCCTTGAAGTGCTCCGGGGAGACTCTGTTGAGAGCGCTTCACGCGTATGGTCAGGCAATGAGCGCGATCAGGAACTACTTACCGAAGATGCTCTGGATGATCTCATTCCTTCATTTTTACTGACTGGTCAGCAGACTCCAGCTTTCGGCCGCCGGGTTTCCGATGTCATTGAAATTGCAGACGGCAGCCGTCGCCGTAAAGCCGCAATCCTGACGGAAAGTGATTATCGCATTCTGGTTGGTGAACTGGACGATGAGCAGATGGCAGCATTGTCCCGACTGGGTAACGATTATCGGCCGACGAGTGCTTATGAACGTGGTCTGCGTTATACAAGCCGGCTGCAGAATGAGTTTGCTGGAAATATTTCTGCACTTGCCGATGCGGAAAACATCTCTCGTAAGATCATTACCCGCTGTATCAATACGGCCAAACTGCCTAAATCCGTTGTTGCCCTGTTTGCACATCCTGGAGAACTGTCTGCCCGGTCAGGTGAAGCCCTTCAGAAGGCTTTTGCAGATAAAGAAGAATTACTGAAGCAGCAGGCTGAGACTCTCCACGATCAGAAGAAAGCGGGACTAATCTTCGAAGCTGAAGAGGTCATTAGTCTTTTAACATCCGTACTGAAACAATCTTCCGCATCAAGAGTTAATCTGAGCTCACGTCATCAGTTTGCTCCAGGGGCAACAGCATTGTACAAGGGCGATAAAATGGTGCTTAACCTGGATAGGTCCCGCATTCCTGCGGAGTGTATAGAGAAAATAGAAGCCATTCTTAAGGAGCTTGAGAAACTAGGAGTTTGATGCGGACACGCTTTAGTCTACGGTTATCTCCCTTTACTTCATTTCCTTTCTCACAGGCCAGAAAAAATAACTGGCCTGAATACTCTCTATGGGACCACGGTCCCACCTGCATCGTCGTTTAGGTTTCAGCCTGGGACCACGGTCCCACCTGTATCGTCGTTTAGGTTTTCAGCCTGGGACCACGGTCCCACCTGCATCGTCGTTTAGGTTTTCAGCCTGGGACCACGGTCCCACCTGTATCGTCGTTTAGGTTTTCAGCCTGGGACCACGGTCCCACCTGTATCGTCGTTTAGGTTTTCAGCCTGGGACCACGGTCCCACCTGCATCGTCGTTTAGGTTTCAGCCTGGGACCACGGTCCCACCTGCATCGTCGTTTAGGCTTCCAGCCTGGGACCACGGTCCCACCTGTATCATCGTTTAGGTTTCAGCCTGGGACCACGGTCCCACCTGTATCGTCGTTACATTATTAGTTTGGGATCGCAGTTCCATCAATGCCTGTCACGAACAGGTATTGGCATGGCGCCGGTGACCCGTTGAGCGGAGTAATCACGCAGCAGGACTGCTATTACAGGCGATGGTTAAAGCTCTGTTGGGAAATGAACGAAGCATGCATGTTGAGTGAAATCTGCAAAATTTCGCAGGGTATGCGGCTTAATTTTAAATTTCCGCCAGCATTTTTAAAGCCAGTTGCCGCCGCTGCGCGTAGGCCGGTCCTTCGTTCGGCCGGTAACCAGTTCCGGCCGTTTTTACGACCTTGGGATCACCTCGTCAGCAGTGTCTCCACTGTGATGTCGTTTGTCACGTTGTCCGATCACAAAATATATTGGTTTTGACGTTCTGTTATCAATTGCGCCAGGTCTTTTTCGTCCAGAAGATCGAGCATTTTTTCATACAGAACCGCGGGCACACAATAAAAAAACAGGCCGGTTGCTGTCAATAATAGCGACGGGTAGCCGCAGCCGGCACCGGCGCTGGCCACCGGATCGTTTTTAAGTTCGCTGACGCTGGCAGTTACATCACACAGAATGATATTTGTCATGGTTCCCCCCTGAGACAAGTCATCTGCATGATCGGTAAAGTATGATCTGGCAGCAAGTTCCGTCTGTCATTTCGCCGGTCAGAAACGGGCAACCGGCAGCTCCTTCCAGCGGGTGGTATATGCCGATGAAGGCATCTCACGTTTCATCGGCCATTCCGGGGCAATTCCTCTACCGGCAAACCATACTTTACCCAGCCCTGAGTTGTTGATCCCGTCCAGAACCATCATCAGCTCAGCACCGTGAGGCCGTGGCGGGCGTTCGTCGAACAGCTGCAGCTGCGAAACGCCAGACCCGGTGAAATCATTCAGCATAACTCCGGCTTTGGCATACCGGTGCCCATCCTTCCAGATACGCACCAGAGCCGTTGTGGCGGCAGCAATGATGTCCCTGGTGTCCTGAGTGGGTGTAAGCAGTTTCTCCGTGGCCACGTTGCTGTAGTAAGGCTCTTTAACGGCGAACGGAGACGTTTTGATGGAAACGGAAATATGCCGTCAATACTGGTGCTCTTTACGCAGCTTTTCAGAGGCCCGCTCAGCGTGCTGACAGATAGCCTGGTGGAGCGACTCGTACTCCGTGATCTTCACACCAAAACTGCGACTGCAGACAATTTGCTGTTTCGTCGGAGGGGCTTCCTCAAGCGAAAGGCAGCTTTCCCGTTCAGTTCACGTACCGTTCGCTCTAGGACCACAGAAAAATTTTTGCGGATGAAG
>NZ_JBMAXV010000075.1:0-9340 GCF_048589245.1 Klebsiella sp. 10982 | reverse complement strand
TCCCCTCAGCAAAAGTTCGATTTATTCAACAAATCCCCGGAGAGCATGCCGGGGCACGGTGGTTACCGCGAACACGATATCCTGGTCGTAACCGAAATGGCAGCAGAGAACATAACTCATTTCCCCTATGGTCCTGAGCATAATATTATTGCAGCTAATATATAAGCATGCCGAATGACTCCTGTGCTGCGCCTTGATAAGAAAATAATGAGCAGCAGATGGCATCGCACCGTCTCTGTTCGGCTGCATCCGGCTGGCAGACCGTGCCGGAGCATCACGCCCCGCTCTGGCAGCAGGTCAGTCAGGTGGAACCCGAAATCTGATTTATTCAACAAAGCCGCACCAAATCATCACTCGAAGATATTCAGGCATGGTACATCCGCGGCAAGCCCCTAATTTGTACTGAGGGGCAAAGTGAAAAAAGTTACTTTTTGTTGAAACGACAGTTAGCAATAACCCCCGCTTGCGGGGGCCATACCCACCAGGAGCAAACGCAGAAAGCCCGAGATACTTCTGCTGTACCGGGGGCTGGCGACATTTCAGGCAACACTCATAGTTGACATCCTCCCCGCCCTAAAGGGCGGGGAGGATGTCAATAATAGCAGACCACATCATGATGTCATTCTGACCGACAGATGCCAGAAGCAGAGGATCCATCCCATTTTATACCTACCTTATAACACTTAGAAAAACAACATGTTAAAAATGTTTATTGGAAACAATTTTATTTCCAATTGTAATGATAACCATTCTCATATTAATATGGCTACGTGATAATTAACTTTTGATGCACTCCGCATGTCTGACCGTGCCACTACCACAGCTTCCTTAACGTTCGAGTCGCTTTATGGCACCCATCACGGCTGGTTGAAAAGTTGGCTGACGCGCAAACTCCAGTCTGCCTTTGATGCAGATGACATTGCCCAGGACACTTTTTTGCGGGTAATGAGCAGCGAAACGCTCTCGACGATCCGCGATCCTCGCTCTTTCCTGTGCACTATCGCCAAACGCGTGATGGTGGACCTGTTTCGCCGAAACGCGCTGGAAAAAGCGTATCTGGAGATGCTGGCGCTTATGCCGGAGGGGGTAGCGCCTTCACCTGAGGAACGCGAAAGCCAGCTCGAGACCCTACAACTCGTCGACAGCATGCTGGACGGGCTAAACGGAAAAACACGTGAAGCGTTTCTGCTTTCGCAACTGGATGGCCTGACATACAGCGAGATTGCGCACAAACTCGGTGTTTCCGTCAGCTCCGTGAAAAAATACGTGGCGAAAGCCGTCGAGCACTGCCTGCTGTTTCGTCTGGAGCATGGGTTATGAATCCTTCGTTAACCGATTCCCGCCGTCAGGCGCTGCGTTCAGCTTCCCACTGGTATGCCGTGCTAAGCGGCGAGCGCGTCAGCCCACAACAGGAAGCGCGCTGGCAACAGTGGTATGAACAGGATCAGGATAACCAGTGGGCCTGGCAGCAGGTTGAAAACCTGCGCAACCAGCTTGGCGGTGTGCCTGGCGACGTTGCCAGCCGGGCGCTGCACGATACCCGCCTCACCCGCCGCCACGTGATGAAAGGATTACTGCTGTTGCTCGGCGCTGGCGGAGGCTGGCAACTCTGGCAGTCGGAAACCGGCGAAGGTCTGCGGGCAGATTACCGCACCGCCAAAGGTGCAGTCAGCCGTCAGCAACTGGAAGATGGCTCCCTGCTCACGCTGAATACCCAAAGCGCGGCGGATGTGCGTTTTGATGCGCATCAGCGCACCGTCCGGCTCTGGTACGGTGAAATCGCCATTACTACCGCGAAAGATGCGCAGCAACGCCCCTTCCGCGTCCTGACCCGTCAGGGCCAACTCACCGCTTTAGGGACAGAATTTACCGTCCGCCAGCAGGATAATTTCACGCAGCTTGACGTGCAGCAGCACGCCGTGGAAGTGCTTCTCGCCAGTGCCCCCGCGCAAAAACGCATCGTGAACGCTGGTGAAAGCCTGCAGTTCAGCGCCTCTGAGTTTGGCGCAGTGAAACCGCTGGATGACGAGAGTACAAGCTGGACGAAGGGCATCCTGAGCTTCAGCGATAAACCGCTGGGTGAGGTGATAGCCACGCTAAGCCGTTACCGCAACGGCGTGCTGCGCTGCGATCCCGCCGTTGCCGGGCTGCGCCTGAGCGGGACGTTCCCGCTGAAAAATACCGATGCGATCCTGAACGTTATCGCTCAAACGCTTCCCGTTAAAATTCAGTCTATTACGCGGTACTGGATAAACATTTCACCGCTGTAAGAAAAATAATTCTCATTTCGATTGTCCTTTTTACCCTTCTCGTTCGACTCATAGCTGAACACAACAAAAATGATGATGGAGAAGGTATGACGCCGTTACGCGTTTTTCGTAAAACAACACCTTTGGTTAACACCATTCGCCTGAGCCTGCTGCCGCTGGCCGGTCTCTCGTTTTCCGCTTTTGCTGCACAGGTTGATATCGCACCGGGATCGCTCGACAAAGCGCTCAATCAGTATGCCGCACACAGCGGAATTACCCTCTCGGTTGACGCCAGCCTGACGCGCGGCAAGCAGAGCAACGGCCTGCACGGAGATTACGACGTCGAGAGCGGCCTGCAACAGCTGCTGGACGGCAGCGGACTGCAGGTAAAACCGCTGGGAAATAACAGCTGGACGCTGGAGACCGCGCCCGCGCCAAAAGAAGATGCCCTGACCGTGGTCGGCGACTGGCTGGGCGATGCGCGTGAAAACGACGTATTTGAACATGCTGGCGCGCGTGACGTGATCCGCCGTGAGGATTTCGCCAAAACCGGCGCAACCACCATGCGTGAGGTGCTTAACCGCATCCCTGGCGTCAGCGCGCCGGAAAACAACGGCACCGGCAGCCACGACCTGGCGATGAACTTTGGCATCCGGGGCCTGAACCCACGCCTCGCCAGCCGCTCGACCGTCCTGATGGACGGCATCCCCGTCCCCTTTGCCCCTTACGGTCAGCAGCAGCTTTCACTGGCTCCCGTTTCGCTCGGCAACATGGATGCCATTGACGTGGTGCGCGGTGGTGGTGCGGTGCGTTACGGACCGCAGAGCGTGGGCGGCGTGGTGAACTTTGTTACCCGCGCCATTCCGCAGGACTTTGGTATCGAGGCGGGGGTGGAAGGTCAGCTCAGCCCAACCTCTTCACAAAACAACCCGAAAGAGACGCACAACCTGATGGTGGGCGGCACAGCGGACAACGGTTTTGGCACCGCGCTGCTCTACTCCGGCACGCGCGGCAGTGACTGGCGCGAGCACAGCGCCACCCGCATCGACGACCTGATGCTGAAAAGCAAATATGCGCCGAATGAGGTGCACACCTTCAACAGCCTGCTGCAATATTACGATGGTGAAGCCGACATGCCCGGCGGCCTGTCCCGCGCGGATTACGACGCCGATCGCTGGCAATCCACCCGCCCGTATGACCGCTTCTGGGGCCGTCGCAAGCTGGCGAGCCTGGGCTACCAGTTCCAGCCGGACAGCCAGCATAAATTCAACATTCAGGGGTTCTACACCCAAACCCTGCGCAGCGGCTACCTGGAGCAAGGCAAACGCATCACCCTCTCGCCGCGTAACTACTGGGTGCGCGGTATTGAGCCACGCTACAGCCAGAGCTTTATGATCGGCCCTTCCGCGCACGAAGTGGGCGTGGGCTATCGCTATGTGAATGAATCAACGCATGAAATGCGTTACTACACCGCCACCAGCAGCGGGCAGTTGCCGTCCGGCTCAAGCCCTTACGACCGCGACACGCGTTCCGGCACCGAGGCGCACGCCTGGTATCTGGATGACAAAATCGACATCGGCAACTGGACCATCACGCCGGGTATGCGTTTCGAACATATCGAGTCATACCAGAACAACGCCATTAAAGGCACGCACGAAGAGGTGAGCTATAACGCACCGCTTCCGGCGTTGAACGTGCTCTATCACCTGACTGACAGCTGGAATCTTTATGCAAACACTGAAGGCTCGTTCGGCACCGTACAGTACAGCCAGATTGGCAAGGCTGTGCAAAGCGGCAATGTGGAACCGGAAAAAGCGCGAACCTGGGAACTCGGTACCCGCTACGACGACGGCGCGCTGACGGCGGAAATGGGGCTGTTCCTGATTAACTTTAACAATCAGTACGACTCCAACCAGACCAACGACACCGTCACTGCACGTGGCAAAACGCGCCATACCGGGCTGGAAACGCAGGCACGTTACGACCTGGGTACGCTAACGCCAACGCTTGATAACGTTTCCGTCTACGCCAGCTATGCGTATGTGAACGCGGAAATCCGCGAGAAAGGCGACACCTATGGCAATCAGGTGCCATTCTCCCCGAAACATAAAGGCACGCTGGGCGTGGACTACAAGCCGGGCAACTGGACGTTCAATCTGAACAGCGATTTCCAGTCCAGCCAGTTTGCGGATAACGCCAATACGGTGAAAGAGAGCGCCGACGGCAGTACCGGCCGCATTCCCGGCTTCATGCTCTGGGGCGCACGCGTGGCGTATGACTTTGGCCCGCAGATGGCAGATCTGAACCTGGCGTTCGGTGTGAAAAACATCTTCGACCAGGACTACTTCATCCGCTCTTATGACGACAACAACAAAGGCATCTACGCAGGCCAGCCGCGCACGCTGTATATGCAGGGGTCGTTGAAGTTCTGATGTGTTAACGCCCGGCTTGCCGGGCTTTTAGCTGGAATGTGACTATGTTGGCATTTATCCGTTTTATTTTTGCAGGCCTGCTGCTGGTGATCGGCCACGCCTTTGCCGCCACGGTTCAGGACGAACACGGCACGTTTACACTCGATAAAACGCCACAACGGATTGTGGTGCTGGAACTCTCGTTCGCCGATGCGCTGGCCGCCGTGGACGTCAGCCCGATCGGTATTGCCGACGATAACGATGCAAAACGCATCCTGCCCGAAGTGCGTGCGCACCTGAAACCGTGGCAGTCCGTCGGAACGCGCGCGCAGCCGAGCCTGGAAGCCATTGCTGCCCTGAAACCAGACCTGATCATTGCCGACAGCAGTCGCCATGCGGGGATTTACACCGCCTTGCAGCAAATCGCGCCGGTACTGCTGCTTAAGTCCCGCAACGAAACCTACGCTGAAAATTTGCACTCAGCGGCTATCATCGGCGAAGTGGTAGGTAAAAAACGAGAGATGCAGGCGCGTCTGGAACAACATAAAGAGAAGATGGCGCAGTGGGCCAGCCAGCTTCCCACAGGGACACGCGTGGCCTTTGGCACATCACGCGAACAGCTATTCAACCTGCATACCCAGGAGACCTGGACCGGCAGCGTGCTGGCTTCTCTGGGGCTGAACGTTCCCGCTGCGATGGCGGGCGCGTCCATGCCGTCCATCGGCCTGGAGCAACTGCTGGCGGTCAATCCTGCCTGGCTGCTGGTTGCCCACTATCGCGAAGAGAGCATTGTTAAACGCTGGCAACAAGATCCGCTCTGGCAGATATTAACCGCCGCGCAGAAGCAGCAGGTTGCTTCAGTCGACAGTAACGCCTGGGCGCGGATGCGCGGTATTTTTGCCGCAGAGCGAATTGCCGCTGACACGGTAAAAATCTTCCACCATCAGCCGCTTACCGATGTGAAATGACCGCGCTAAAACACCCGGTGCTGCTGTGGGGGCTTCCCGTTGCAGTACTTATTATTATTTTCTGGCTGAGTCTGTTTTGCTACTCGGCCATTCCTGTTTCCGGAGCAGACGCAATACGCGCCCTGCTGCCTGGACACACGCCAACGCTACCAGAAGCGCTGGTGCAAAACCTTCGTTTGCCGCGAAGCTTGGTCGCCGTTCTGATCGGCGCAAGCCTGGCGCTCGCGGGCACGCTGCTGCAAACCCTGACCCACAACCCAATGGCCTCTCCTTCACTGCTCGGCATTAACAGCGGCGCGGCGCTGGCTATGGCGCTTACCAGCGCGCTGAGTCCGACGCCGGTTGCAGGCTATTCCCTGTCGTTCATCGCGGCATGCGGGGGCGGCGTGAGCTGGCTGCTGGTCATGACCGCAGGAGGCGGGTTTCGTCATACCCAGGACAGAAACAAACTGATCCTCGCGGGTATCGCGCTGTCGGCCTTTTGTATGGCCCTGACCCGCATCACCCTGCTGCTGGCCGAAGATCATGCTTACGGCATCTTTTACTGGCTGGCAGGCGGAGTGTCCCACGCCCACTGGCAGGATGTCTGGCAGCTCTTGCCGGTGGTGGTCACTGCAGTCCCTGTCGTGTTGCTGCTGGCGAATCAACTGAACCTGCTCAACGTCAGCGACAGTACCGCCCATACGCTGGGAGTGAACCTGCCGAGACTACGTTTGATCATCAATATGTTAGTGCTGCTTCTGGTTGGCGCGTGCGTCAGTGTGGCAGGTCCGGTGGCGTTTATCGGCCTGCTGGTGCCACATCTGGCGCGCTTCTGGGCAGGCTTCGATCAGCGCAACGTACTGCCGGTGAGCATGCTGCTGGGGGCCACGCTGATGCTGATGGCAGATGTACTCGCACGCGCGCTGGCCTTCCCCGGCGATCTGCCCGCAGGCGCAGTGCTGGCGCTAATTGGCAGTCCTTGCTTTGTCTGGCTGGTGAGGAGGCGAGGATGAAAATTGCGCTGGTCATTTTCATCACCCTTGCCCTGGCAGGCTGTGCGCTGTTATCACTCCATATGGGGGTGATCCCCGTGCCGTGGCGCGCGCTGCTGACAGACTGGCAGGACGGACGCGAGCATTATTATGTATTGATGGAGTACCGACTGCCGCGCTTGCTGCTGGCACTGTTTGTCGGTGCAGCCCTCGCCGTGGCGGGCGTGCTGGTACAGGGGATTGTGCGTAACCCGCTAGCATCACCGGATATTCTCGGCATTAACCATGCCGCCAGCCTTGCCTCTGTGGGAGCACTGCTTCTTATGCCATCACTATCCGTGATGGTGCTGCCGCTGCTGGCCTTTGCGGGCGGTATGGCGGGGTTGATCTTGCTGAAGATGCTGGCAAAGACCCACCAGCCGATGAAGCTGGCGCTCACCGGCGTGGCGCTTTCCGCCTGCTGGGCGAGCCTGACGGATTACCTGATGCTCCTGCACCCGCAGGATGTAAACAGTGCCCTGCTGTGGCTGACGGGTAGCTTATGGGGGCGCGACTGGCACTTTGTGAAGATTGCCGTGCCGTTGCTCATTCTGTTTTTGCCGCTGAGCCTGCGCTTTTGTCGCGATCTCGACCTGCTGGCGCTGGGCGATGCACGAGCAGCCACGCTCGGCGTGTCGGTTCAGCGCACCCGGTTCCAGGGGCTGATGCTGGCTGTCGCGATGACAGCAACCGGCGTGGCCGTCTGTGGCCCGATAAGTTTTATTGGTCTCGTCGTGCCGCACATGGTGCGCAGGATCGCCGGCGGGCGTCACCGCTGGCTGATGCCCGTTTCGGCCCTGACGGGCGCGTTGTTGCTGGTCATTGCCGATCTGCTGGCACGAATCATTCATCCGCCGCTGGAGCTTCCGGCAGGCGTGCTGACCGCCATTATCGGCGCACCGTGGTTTGTCTGGCTGCTTGTGAGAATGCGATAAATGAGATTACGTACTGAAAATCTGACCGTCAGCTATGGCGCACAAACCGTGCTGGATGGACTTTCTCTCGCCCTGCCTGCCGGAAAAATCACGGCCCTGCTCGGCCCTAACGGTTGCGGGAAATCGACGCTGTTGAACTGTTTTTCTCGCCTGTTAACACCAGACTCTGGCGAGATATTGCTTGATGAAAAACCCATAGCCGGTTTTTCCGCCCGCCAGCTGGCTCGCCGCCTGGCTTTACTGCCGCAACACCATTTATCCCCCGAGGGGATCACTGTACGGGAACTGGTTTCCTACGGCCGCAGCCCGTGGCTGTCGTTGTGGGGGCGACTCTCCGCGGAAGACAACGAGCGGGTCAACGTGGCAATGAGTCAGACCCGGACGCGCAATCTGGCTGACCGCAGGTTAACCCAGCTTTCCGGCGGCCAGCGCCAGCGTGCGTTTCTGGCGATGGTGCTGGCACAGGATACCCCACTCATTCTTCTTGATGAGCCTACGACCTACCTCGATATCAATCATCAGGTTGAACTGATGCGCCTGATGGTTGAACTCAAAAGGCAGGGGAAAACCGTAGTGACGGTACTCCACGATCTGAATCAGGCCAGCCGCTATTGCGATCATCTGGTGGTACTGGCAAGCGGTCGCGTGATGGCGCAAGGTGCTCCGGAAGCAGTGATGAAACCAGAGCTTCTAAAGACGGTGTTCAGCGTAGAAGCGGAAATCCATCCCGAACCGGTATCTGGCAGACCCATGTGTGTGGTGAAGTAGTCTGGCGAAGTCATAAGGATCATCACAGGACAGATAAAGGAAGTGATAACCACCTGCCAACAGGCACCAAAATCTGGCTGGTTGCCGGTATCACCGACATGCGCAACGGCTTCAATGGTCTCGCCGCAAAGGTGCAGACGATGCTGAAAGATGACCCGATGTCCGGCCATGTCTTCATCTTCCGGGGCCGCAGCGGCAGTAAGGTCAAACTGCTGTGGTCCACCGGCGACGGGCTGTGCCTGCTGACCAAACGGCTGGAACGCGGCCGCTTCGCCTGGCCCTCTGCCCGCGATGGCAAAGTGTTCCTGACCCCGGCGCAGCTGGCAATGCTTCTGGAAGGCATCGACTGGCGGCAGCCTAAAGACTGCTTACGTCCCTGACCATGTTGTAGGCCTCTTTATCCTGGTTGTCGTTGAATAAGCCTGGTAAAATGCGGGCTTATGAACAACACCTCCCCCTGACGACATCCTTCTGCTGAAACAGCTCCTGTCCGAACAGGAAGCGCTGAACCGCGCCCTGCTGGAAAAGCAGGCCGACCGGGAGCGCGAAATAGACCATCTGCAGGCGCAGCTGGATAAGCTTCGCCGGATGAACTTCGGCAGTCGTTCTGAATAAATCTCCCGCCGCATCGCGCAGATAGAATCCGACCTGAACCGGCTTCAGACAGAAAGCGATACGCTGACGGGTCGGGTTGCCGATACGGGCCGGGCCCCGTATCGTTTTAACCCTGAATATTCATCGCAGATATTGTTTCGGGTTTTCCGGTATACCAGCCCTGAACTAGGTAACCGGGGCCAAGAGAACAGGCGAATTCAAACTGTCCTGGCGTTTCCACCCCTTCAAACACCAGTGGTTTGCCAGTACCACGTAACCCTTTCACCACAGAAACAAGTAGCGCTCGCTTCACCGGGTCATCAATATTGGCAATAAAAATACGGTCTATTTTTATCTCATCGAAATCCAGTACCGTCAGCCATTCAATATGGGGGCCGCTTG
>NZ_JBMAXV010000074.1:0-9358 GCF_048589245.1 Klebsiella sp. 10982 | reverse complement strand
AAGCACGCTAAGCCGGTGGCAGCGGTCGCAATGGCCTAAACTTCCCCGCACCGACCTTGGCGCTGCTGCGCCATAGGTAATCGCCGGTCAGGTTGATGTGCTCCCACCCCAGCGGCGACAGATATTGCAACAATGTGTCGTCCAGCGCCGTGCCGTTGCCACGCAAAGCACTGGTGGCACGCTCCAGATATACCGTGTTCCACAACACGATGGCCGCCGTCACCAGATTGAGGCCGCTGGCCCGGTAGCGCTGCTGCTCAAAACTGCGGTCGCGGATTTCACCCAATCGGTAGAAGAAGACCGCCCTGGCCAGCGCGTTGCGCGCCTCGCCCTTATTCAGCCCCGCATGGACGCGGCGGCGCAGCTCCACGCTTTGCAGCCAATCCAAAATGAACAGCGTGCGCTCGATGCGCCCCAGCTCGCGCAACGCCACGGCCAAGCCGTTCTGGCGCGGGTAGCTGCCGAGTTTGCGCAGCATCAGCGAAGCCGTTACCGTGCCTTGCTTGATGGAGGTGGCCAGCCGCAGAATTTCATCCCAATGGGCGCGTATTTGCTTGATGTTCAGCCTGTCGCTGCTAATCATCGGCTTGAGCGCGTCATAGGCGGCATCGCCCTTGGGGATGAATAGCTTGGTTTCGCCCAAGTCACGGATACGCGGCGCGAAGCGAAATCCCAGCAAATGCATCAAGCCAAACACGTGATCGGTGAAGCCTGCCGTGTCGGTGTAGTGTTCCTCGATGCGCAAGTCCGACTCGTGGTACAGCAGGCCATCAAGCACGTAAGTTGAATCACGAATGCCCACGTTGACCACCTTGGCACTGAAGGGCGCGTACTGGTCGGAGATATGGGTGTAGAAAGTCCGTCCTGGACTGCTTCCATACTTCGGGTTGATATGACCAGTGCTTTCTGCTTTGCTGCCGGTTCTGAAGTTCTGGCCGTCCGACGATGACGTGGTGCCGTCACCCCAGTTGCCGGCGAAGGGTTGCCGAAACTGCGCATTCACCAGCTCGGCCAGCGCCGTCGAATAGGTTTCATCGCGGATGTGCCAGGCTTGCAGCCAAGACAGCTTGGCGTAGGTGGTGCCAGGGCAGGACTCGGCCATTTTGGTCAGACCCAGGTTGATCGCGTCGGCCAGGATCGTCGTCAACAGCAAGGTTTTGTCCTTGGCCGTGTCGCTGGTCTTCAGGTGTGTGAAGTGGCGGGTGAAGCCCGTCCATTCATCGACCTCCATCAGCAACTCGGTGATTTTGAGGTGCGGCAGCAGCATAGCTGTCTGGTCGATCATGGCTTGCGCGGCGTCTGGTACTGCCGCGTCCAGCGGCGTGATCTTCAGGCCTGACGCGGTGGTGATGATGGCATCCGGTAAGTCGTTGGCCGCAGCCATGCGGTTGACTGTGGCGAGTTGCGCCTCCAACAATTCCAACCGGTCATGCAGGTATTGGTCGCAGTCGGTGGCCACTGCCAGCGGCAATTCGCTGGCCAGCTTCAAAGTGGCGAACTTCTCGACCGGCACCAGGTATTCGTCGAAGTCCTTGAACTGGCGAGAACCCTGCACCCAGACATCACCGGAGCGCAGCGCGTTCTTCAGCTCCGACAGGGCGCATAACTCGTAGTAACGCCGGTCGATGCCGTCGTCGGTCAGAACCAGCTTTGCCCAGCGCGGCTTGATGAATGCGGTTGGCGCATCGGCGGGCACCTTGCGCGCGCTGTCGCTGTTCATGCCGCGCAGCATGTCGATGGCATCGAGCACACCCTTGGCGGCGGGCGCAGCCCGCAATTTGAGCACGCCCAGGAACTGCGGCGCGTAGCGGCGTAGCGTGGCATAGCTTTCACCGATGTGGTGCAGGAAATCAAAGTCGGCAGGCCGCGCCAATGTTTGCGCTTCGGTGACGCTGGCGGCGAAGGTGTCCCAGGGCATAACGGCCTCGATGGCGGCGAACGGATCGCTGCCGCTTTGCTTGGCCTCAATCAACGCTTGACCGATGCGCCCATACATCCGCACCTTGTCGTTGATCGCCTTGCCGGAAGCCTGGAACTGCTGCTGATGCTTGTTCTTGGCCGCGTTGAACAGCTTGCCGATGATGCGATCGTGAAGGTCGATGATTTCATCGGTGACGGTGGCCATGCCTTCGATGGCCAGCGCTACCAGCGTGGCATAGCGTCGTTGCACCTCGAACTTTGCCAGATCAGCAGGCGTCATCTGGCCACCTTCACGAGCGATTTTGAGCAGGCGGTTCTGGTGAACCTGCCGCTCGATGCCTGCGGGCAGATCAAGTGCTTGCCAGGATTTCAGGCGCTCAATATGTTCGAGCATGTGGCGAGAGTTCGGTTTGGCAGGCGACTGGCGCAGCCATGCCAGCCACGTCACTTTACTGCCGTCCTTGCGCTTGAGAAGTTCGTCCAGGCGCTGACGGTGGGGTGATAACAAAGAATCGGTCAGCGCCGCGTAAATGCGTCGGTTGGCACGGGTGATGGCCTCGGCGCTTGCGCGCTCGATGGCATTCATGGCGGGCAGGATAATGCTCTGCCGCCGCAGATTCTCGACAAGTGCGCTCGCCAGCACGATGCCTTTGTCGGTCTGCAAGGCCAGCTCGGTCAATGTATGCACGGCTTGCCGATAGTGGCTCATGGTGAAGGGCTTGAACCCAAAAACCGTTTGCAGCTCGACCAAGTGCTCCCGCCGTGTCTGTTCGCGCTGGCCGTACTCGCTCCAACTTTCCACTGGCATCTTGAGTTGCGCGGCCACCATGCGCAACAGGGGCGGAAACGGAGGCTCATCGACGCCCAAAAAGGTGCCAGGGAATCGCAAGTAGCAAAGCTGCACAGCGAAGCCCAATCGATTCGCGGCGCCGCGACGCTGACGGATCACCGACAGGTCGGTTTCGTTGAACGTGTAGTGCCGTATCAGTTCGTCTTTGGCATCTGGCAGTGCCAGCAGGCTTTCGCGCTCGGTGGCGGACAGGATTGAGCGGCGTGGCATGGTCAGTCTTCCCGCAGGTACTGGTACAAGGTTTCGCGGCTGATGCCGAAGTCACGGGCCACCAAGGTTTTTTGGTCGCCTGCCGCAACTCGCCGTTTCAACTCGGCAATTTGTTCGCTGTTCAGCGATTTCTTTCGTCCCCGGTAGGCACCGCGCTGCTTGGCCAGCACGATTCCCTCGCGCTGACGTTCGCGGATCAGGGCGCGCTCGAACTCAGCGAAGGCTCCCATGACCGACAGCATCAGATTGGCCATCGGTGAGTCCTCGCCGGTGAACTTCAGCCCTTCTTTGACGAACTCCATGCGCACGCCCCGTTGTGTCAGCCCTTGGACGATGCGGCGCAGGTCATCAAGGTTGCGTGCCAGCCTGTCCATGCTATGCACCACCACGGTGTCGCCCTCGCGGACGAAGGCCAGCAGCCTTTCCAGCTCGGGACGCTGGGTGTCCTTGCCAGAAGCCTTGTCGGTGAACACCCGCGCCACCTGAACACCCTCCAATTGCCGTTCCGGGTTCTGGTCGAAGCTGCTGACGCGGACATAGCCGATGCGTTGACCTTGCAAGATGCCTCCAAAGGCAAAAGTGTCAGGATGAAATCTATTACCTTTGACGGAATATGTCAATCAATAGGAAATTTAACTCTATTCTGACATCGTTTGCACATGGTGTCGTTTTCAGAAGACGGCTGCACTGAACGTCAGAAGCCGACTGCACTATAGCAGCGGAGGGGTTGGATCCATCAGGCAACGACGGGCTGCTGCCGGCCATCAGCGGACGCAGGGAGGACTTTCCGCAACCGGCCGTTCGATGCGGCACCGATGGCCTTCGCGCAGGGGTAGTGAATCCGCCAGGATTGACTTGCGCTGCCCTACCTCTCACTAGTGAGGGGCGGCAGCGCATCAAGCGGTGAGCGCACTCCGGCACCGCCAACTTTCAGCACATGCGTGTAAATCATCGTCGTAGAGACGTCGGAATGGCCGAGCAGATCCTGCACGGTTCGAATGTCGTAACCGCTGCGGAGCAAGGCCGTCGCGAACGAGTGGCGGAGGGTGTGCGGTGTGGCGGGCTTCGTGATGCCTGCTTGTTCTACGGCACGTTTGAAGGCGCGCTGAAAGGTCTGGTCATACATGTGATGGCGACGCACGACACCGCTCCGTGGATCGGTCGAATGCGTGTGCTGCGCAAAAACCCAGAACCACGGCCAGGAATGCCCGGCGCGCGGATACTTCCGCTCAAGGGCGTCGGGAAGCGCAACGCCGCTGCGGCCCTCGGCCTGGTCCTTCAGCCACCATGCCCGTGCACGCGACAGCTGCTCGCGCAGGCTGGGTGCCAAGCTCTCGGGTAACATCAAGGCCCGATCCTTGGAGCCCTTGCCCTCCCGCACGATGATCGTGCCGTGATCGAAATCCAGATCCTTGACCCGCAGTTGCAAACCCTCACTGATCCGCATGCCCGTTCCATACAGAAGCTGGGCGAACAAACGATGCTCGCCTTCCAGAAAACCGAGGATGCGAACCACTTCATCCGGGGTCAGCACCACCGGCAAGCGCCGCGACGGCCGAGGTCTTCCGATCTCCTGAAGCCAGGGCAGATCCGTGCACAGCACCTTGCCGTAGAAGAACAGCAAGGCCGCCAATGCCTGACGATGCGTGGAGACCGAAACCTTGCGCTCGTTCGCCAGCCAGGACAGAAATGCCTCGACTTCGCTGCTGCCCAAGGTTGCCGGGTGACGCACACCGTGGAAACGGATGAAGGCACGAACCCAGTGGACATAAGCCTGTTCGGTTCGTAAACTGTAATGCAAGTAGCGTATGCGCTCACGCAACTGGTCCAGAACCTTGACCGAACGCAGCGGTGGTAACGGCGCAGTGGCGGTTTTCATGGCTTGTTATGACTGTTTTTTTGTACAGTCTATGCCTCGGGCATCCAAGCAGCAAGCGCGTTACGCCGTGGGTCGATGTTTGATGTTATGGAGCAGCAACGATGTTACGCAGCAGGGCAGTCGCCCTAAAACAAAGTTAACCCCTAAGGAAGTATCGTGAAACTATCACTAATGGCAGCAATTTCGAAGAATGGAGTTATCGGAAATGGCCCAGATATTCCATGGAGTGCCAAAGGGGAACAATTACTCTTCAAAGCGATTACCTATAATCAGTGGCTTTTGGTAGGCCGAAAGACTTTCGAGTCAATGGGGGCTTTACCCAACCGAAAATATGCCGTTGTAACTCGTTCAAGCTTCACTTCCAGTGATGAGAATGTATTGGTATTTCCATCTATCGATGAAGCGCTAAATCATCTGAAGACGATAACGGATCATGTGATTGTGTCTGGTGGTGGTGAAATATACAAAAGCCTGATCGATAAAGTTGATACTTTACATATTTCAACAATCGACATTGAGCCAGAAGGTGATGTCTATTTTCCAGAAATCCCCAGTAGTTTTAGGCCAGTTTTTAGCCAAGACTTCGTGTCTAACATAAATTATAGTTACCAAATCTGGCAAAAGGGTTAACAAGTGGCAGCAACTGACCGCCAAAAGTGTCACTTGTTTTGCCAAAAAGCCGGCAAAACAAGCGCCAATTTTGTCGGCAGCTGTGCCAGGCGTTAAACATCATGAGGGAAGCGGTGATCGCCGAAGTATCGACTCAACTATCAGAGGTAGTTGGCGTCATCGAGCGCCATCTCGAACCGACGTTGCTGGCCGTACATTTGTACGGCTCCGCAGTGGATGGCGGCCTGAAGCCACACAGTGATATTGATTTGCTGGTTACGGTGACCGTAAGGCTTGATGAAACAACGCGGCGAGCTTTGATCAACGACCTTTTGGAAACTTCGGCTTCCCCTGGAGAGAGCGAGATTCTCCGCGCTGTAGAAGTCACCATTGTTGTGCACGACGACATCATTCCGTGGCGTTATCCAGCTAAGCGCGAACTGCAATTTGGAGAATGGCAGCGCAATGACATTCTTGCAGGTATCTTCGAGCCAGCCACGATCGACATTGATCTGGCTATCTTGCTGACAAAAGCAAGAGAACATAGCGTTGCCTTGGTAGGTCCAGCGGCGGAGGAACTCTTTGATCCGGTTCCTGAACAGGATCTATTTGAGGCGCTAAATGAAACCTTAACGCTATGGAACTCGCCGCCCGACTGGGCTGGCGATGAGCGAAATGTAGTGCTTACGTTGTCCCGCATTTGGTACAGCGCAGTAACCGGCAAAATCGCGCCGAAGGATGTCGCTGCCGACTGGGCAATGGAGCGCCTGCCGGCCCAGTATCAGCCCGTCATACTTGAAGCTAGACAGGCTTATCTTGGACAAGAAGAAGATCGCTTGGCCTCCCGCGCAGATCAGTTGGAAGAATTTGTTCACTACGTGAAAGGCGAGATCACCAAGGTAGTCGGCAAATAATGTCTAACAATTCGTTCAAGCCGACGCCGCTTCGCGGCGCGGCTTAACTCAAGCGTTAGATGCACTAAGCACATAATTGCTCACAGCCAAACTATCAGGTCAAGTCTGCTTTTATTATTTTTAAGCGTGCATAATAAGCCCTACACAAATTGGGAGATATATCATGAAAGGCTGGCTTTTTCTTGTTATCGCAATAGTTGGCGAAGTAATCGCAACATCCGCATTAAAATCTAGCGAGGGCTTTACTAAGCTTGCCCCTTCCGCCGTTGTCATAATCGGTTATGGCATCGCATTTTATTTTCTTTCTCTGGTTCTGAAATCCATCCCTGTCGGTGTTGCTTATGCAGTCTGGTCGGGACTCGGCGTCGTCATAATTACAGCCATTGCCTGGTTGCTTCATGGGCAAAAGCTTGATGCGTGGGGCTTTGTAGGTATGGGGCTCATAATTGCTGCCTTTTTGCTCGCCCGATCCCCATCGTGGAAGTCGCTGCGGAGGCCGACGCCATGGTGACGGTGTTCGGCATTCTGAATCTCACCGAGGACTCCTTCTTCGATGAGAGCCGGCGGCTAGACCCCGCCGGCGCTGTCACCGCGGCGATCGAAATGCTGCGAGTCGGATCAGACGTCGTGGATGTCGGACCGGCCGCCAGCCATCCGGACGCGAGGCCTGTATCGCCGGCCGATGAGATCAGACGTATTGCGCCGCTCTTAGACGCCCTGTCCGATCAGATGCACCGTGTTTCAATCGACAGCTTCCAACCGGAAACCCAGCGCTATGCGCTCAAGCGCGGCGTGGGTTACCTGAACGATATCCAAGGATTTCCTGACCCTGCGCTCTATCCCGATATTGCTGAGGCGGACTGCAGGCTGGTGGTTATGCACTCAGCGCAGCGGGATGGCATCGCCACCCGCACCGGTCACCTTCGACCCGAAGACGCGCTCGACGAGATTGTGCGGTTCTTCGAGGCGCGGGTTTCCGCCTTGCGACGGAGCGGGGTCGCTGCCGACCGGCTCATCCTCGATCCGGGGATGGGATTTTTCTTGAGCCCCGCACCGGAAACATCGCTGCACGTGCTGTCGAACCTTCAAAAGCTGAAGTCGGCGTTGGGGCTTCCGCTATTGGTCTCGGTGTCGCGGAAATCCTTCTTGGGCGCCACCGTTGGCCTTCCTGTAAAGGATCTGGGTCCAGCGAGCCTTGCGGCGGAACTTCACGCGATCGGCAATGGCGCTGACTACGTCCGCACCCACGCGCCTGGAGATCTGCGAAGCGCAATCACCTTCTCGGAAACCCTCGCGAAATTTCGCAGTCGCGACGCCAGAGACCGAGGGTTAGATCATGCCTAGCATTCACCTTCCGGCCGCCCGCTAGCGGACCCTGGTCAGGTTCCGCGAAGGTGGGCGCAGACATGCTGGGCTCGTCAGGATCAAACTGCACTATGAGGCGGCGGTTCATACCGCGCCAGGGGAGCGAATGGACAGCGAGGAGCCTCCGAACGTTCGGGTCGCCTGCTCGGGTGATATCGACGAGGTTGTGCGGCTGATGCACGACGCTGCGGCGTGGATGTCCGCCAAGGGAACGCCCGCCTGGGACGTCGCGCGGATCGACCGGACATTCGCGGAGACCTTCGTCCTGAGATCCGAGCTCCTAGTCGCGAGTTGCAGCGACGGCATCGTCGGCTGTTGCACCTTGTCGGCCGAGGATCCCGAGTTCTGGCCCGACGCCCTCAAGGGGGAGGCCGCATATCTGCACAAGCTCGCGGTGCGACGGACACATGCGGGCCGGGGTGTCAGCTCCGCGCTGATCGAGGCTTGCCGCCATGCCGCGCGAACGCAGGGGTGCGCCAAGCTGCGGCTCGACTGCCACCCGAACCTGCGTGGCCTATACGAGCGGCTCGGATTCACCCACGTCGACACTTTCAATCCCGGCTGGGATCCAACCTTCATCGCAGAACGCCTAGAACTCGAAATCTAACGTCCGTTCGGGCATCGAGGTCCATGTCGGGGTGGGACGGGCCCGTGGCTTCAAGATCACTTGCAGTCCGACCGCGATGTCTTGGTTGCGCGAGAGGTTGTCGATATCCTCCACTTCCATCATCAACCCTGGATAATGCCGCCGCCGTCATCGCCGCCGACGCCCGTGCCGGGCTTTTCGGGCCTGTCAGGCTTGCTCGGCCTTCAGCCTGCCTGGGCGAGATCTCCGGCGGACGGATTAACGGCGGAGCTTCGCCGCCTTTCGTGCGTGTGAAGGCCGAAGATAGTTCTCTCAAAAACATCCGTTTATGAGAGATACCAAATGTCATTTTCAGAAGACGACTGCACCAGTTGATTGGGCGTAATGGCTGTTGTGCAGCCAGCTCCTGACAGTTCAATATCAGAAGTGATCTGCACCAATCTCGACTATGCTCAATACTCGTGTGGGCTCTGTTGCAAAAATCGTGAAGCTTGAGCATGCTTGGCGGAGATTGGACGGACGGAACGATGACGGATTTCAAGTGGCGCCATTTCCAGGGTGATGTGATCCTGTGGGCGGTGCGCTGGTATTGTCGCTATCCGATCAGCTATCGCGACCTTGAGGAAATGCTGGCGGAACGCGGCATTTCGGTCGACCATACGACGATCTATCGCTGGGTCCAGTGCTACGCCCCGGAGATGGAGAAGCGGCTGCGCTGGTTCTGGCGGCGTGGCTTTGATCCGAGCTGGCGCCTGGATGAAACCTACGTCAAGGTGCGGGGCAAGTGGACCTACCTGTACCGGGCAGTCGACAAGCGGGGCGACACGATCGATTTCTACCTGTCGCCGACCCGCAGCGCCAAGGCAGCGAAGCGGTTCCTGGGCAAGGCCCTGCGAGGCCTGAAGCACTGGGAAAAGCCTGCCACGCTCAATACCGACAAAGCGCCGAGCTATGGTGCAGCGATCACCGAATTGAAGCGCGAAGGAAAGCTGGACCGGGAGACGGCCCACCGGCAGGTGAAGTAT
>NZ_JBMAXV010000073.1:0-9431 GCF_048589245.1 Klebsiella sp. 10982 | reverse complement strand
GCCGTTTTATTCAACAAAGCCGTTCAGGGAACCAAATCGGCTCTGTATATCACCAAATTTTCGGCGTTCAAAATACTCTAGATGCAATTTTAGTAAATGCTGCAGTAATCCCTTTTGCCATTGGGCATTAATAAATGATGACATAATCAGTACTGTCCATGAGCGAATAAGACCAGTAATGGTTCTGAGTGCCACAAAGAAAACAAGGCCGAAACAAATTAATGTTAATAGACCGGAGTCATTTGCCGGTATGGCATGATCCATGACCAGTTGGGTTGCAACAGGCATCACTAAGTTTATACTTTCAATAATGATAGACAGGAAAAATATTTTCGTCAGTGCACTGTATAAACCATGGGTATTTTCAAGCATGGCTCTAAGGCTGATTTTATTTTTTACGTTTTCTTTTAAAAAATTGTTGTCAGGCCATATTTCCAGAATAATACCTGTGAATTTTTTTGAGAGTTCACTCTTAGCAACCTTCACAATCCCGACTGATGGGTCATGAATTGTGAATTTTCCATTCTTAATTTTTGTTAATACAACAAAATGATTAAAATCCCAGTGTAATATGCAAGGAAGCTTCACTGAATGTAACTCATCCAGCTCTACGGACACAGCTCTCGTAGACATATGCATCTTAACAGCAATATCATTTAAACTTGCTAAATCAGTTCCTCTGCTCGAAAGATTGAATTTTTGTCTTAGCGTAAAGATATCAATATTCTTTCCATAATAACCACATATCATTGCCAGGCATGCCAATCCACATTCCGAAGACTCCGTTTGATGGATCATAGGAAAACGTGATTTCAAACCTAAATCAAGTTTGTTTTTTAATACACTGACAACTTCACTTTTCATGAATATTACCCTGAGCACTTTTTACTACATCATAGAGTGGTGATATCATCCATTGGTATATCTTTCGATTTTCCAGGAATAATGTTAATTCTGCTCTCATCCCATTCTCCAGATGTATTTCTTCCTTGTTATAATATATCCTATCATTTTCAGGTGTGACCATGACCCGGTAATAAGCATGGCCAGAGAATAACTTTATATTATCTAATAAGTGATAGCTTAACATTTCTTGTTGCGAAGAAGGAGACTTAGATATTGAATGAATGATGCCATTAAATTGTCCAAACTTTTCATATGCAAAAGCGTCATAACGGATTCTGACGTGGTCACCTTTTTTTATATACGGAACGGCCATATCAGGTATCCATAAAATTAAGTATAGTTTTCTATCTCTCTCCGGTATTATCTGCGACAGAGTATCACCTGCATTAACAATCTGACCCTGAGATACATTCAATGTATCGATTATGCCATCTGACGGTGATCTTATTATAATGCTACTATTTAGCCCTGATTTTATTAATTCTTTTTTAAGTTCATTGCGCTGCAATTTCATCTGATATATTCTGCTGTCATATTCTGAAGTCTGTATCTGAACTTCTCTCTCAAGATTTTTTATTTGCAATGCATTTTGTATATTCTGGTTTTTAATGGACAAGACTGAATTTTCTTGCTGATAGTAGAGCGACATTTGGTTTGTTAGCTGATCGTTGTTAATTAATCCATTTTTCCGGTACTGTTCATAATTTCTCATGTTGTTTTCCATTTTTTGTAGTCCCTGCTCTGCAGTTCGTACAATCGAAGACGAGATATCGTATGCTTCCTTATATTTATTTCTCTGATCTTTAATTGACTGCAGTGTTTCGTCTCTCCCCTTTTCCAGGTTTCGGATGATCTCATCAATTCCATGTAACTGAGAAGTTATTTCGTTAAATTCGTTATCACTGACAACGCCGGATCGGGTTGTTTTACTTGTATCCAGCTCATAAAGACGGTCCCCTTTTCTAATTTTCTGCCCTTCCTTCACATATGATCTGACTACATACCCTTGTTGACTGGTTGATATAACAATTGGACGGGGCCAGGTGGTCACTTCCGCGGACACATTAATACGCCTGGTATAACTGCCAGAAATGATGAAAACGATAAAAAAAGTTATAAAGACGAAGCAGCTTAAAACGATACACCATAAGGGGATACCTGGCAGCAATATTGCTTTTGCTTTCCATACAGAATTACGGTGTTGTAACGCTTCCTGCCTGAACATTCCTTACTATCCTCCGGAGTTCCATTACTGGTGATGAACATTTATAATTGTTGATATATACTATAATAAATGATCGGAGATGACGTATGAAAAAAAATCCAGAAACCGCAATTCATGAAGCAGATGCCAGAGAGAAACAAGCTTTCCGGTATCATCGCTGGATATTAAAGGGAGTATGGTGTTTTGCCGTTCTGTTTTTTATCTGGTTACTATTTCTGTCCCATCGCTAATGAACTGAGGTACTCTCTCTGGTCTGGTGTTCTCTGCTTGATCAGTTCCTGTGACCAACCTGTTATGATGTAACAGGAAGTGTTTCGCGGGACCAGCCATCCCGCATGAAATATTCTGAGAATAACTCATGCGTCATTTTTATGTGGGAAGTATACCGTCATTGAGCTATTTCAGCGCTTCGCTGGTTTTTTTTGCCAGCGCTTAACTTTTTTAATTTAAGCAAAAATATACTGACAATATTGCGCCAAGTGCATTAATGCTTAAAAAGCAAATATATTTAGTATTTATCTCTAATTACGCATTAAACCTCTCCCGGGCTCGTGACATCCTGAAACCCCAAAAATCGGAACCACCCAAATTGACGCATGGCATTGACTCAGTACCTCCTGAATTGACATCCCGTTATACTCTGTAAAAACAGGAGGCTGGCATGAAACTGAAAATACAGGACCTGAGACTGTTTAATCTCGTCTTTGAAAGCGATCCGGGCTGGATACTCGATTTCTCCAACCGTACGCTGTCGGCTTTTTTTGATGAAGAGCTGAACATTGATATTGATGATGAATGTTATAAGGAAGAAGGAACCTCAAAAGCTAAACGGGTAAGATGTTTGCTGAAACAGGTGGATCGTGAGACAGCCCTGCGGGTTCTTGATACCCTGTGGCGGTATAAAATGGAGACCATGCCTGAGCAGGCCGAACAAAGCCGAAATGACTGGCTTGCACTGATTTCACGGCTGAAAAATACGGACGCTGATACAGCCAAAGGCGACAGGCCTGTGCAGGCATGGCACGGTGTCGACTGGCCTTCACTGATAGCCGAAATGAACGAGATGAAATCCCTGTCGCCACATCCGCGGGGTTTCCGTTTTGAAGCATGGCTTGCAGAACTTTTCAGTATCTTTAAGCTTGCCCCCCGCTCGTCATTCCGTAACACGGGCGAGCAGATTGACGGCAGCTTCCGGCTGAATGATGACTTTTACCTGTTGGAAGCTAAGTGGCATCAGAACAGAACGCCAGCGGCAGATTTGCACGTATTCGAAGGAAAACTCAGCACCAAGGCGAAGTGGGCCCGGGGCGTGTTCATCAGTTGGATGGGGTTTACTGATGAAGGTCTGACAGCCTTCGTGAAAGGAAAACGGGTGATCTGTGTCAGTGGTTATGATCTTTACCATTCACTCAGTCACGGTATCGCTCTGCCCGACCTTCTGGACGCAAAACTCCGACACGCAGCGGAAACAGGGGAGCCTTATGCCCAGTTTGACAGGCTTTACACTCTTAAGGGCATAATAACCGGCACGCCGAAATAACCTGCAGGGTAATTCAAGAAATTACCCTGCGAAGAGCGGCTTACTTCACCCAGTCTTCCAGCACCAGACCCGGCACCCGCTCAAACTCTCTCACATTGTTCGTCACCAGGATGGCGCCCGCCGCGATGGCGTGCCCGGCAATGGCCGTGTCGTTCGGGCCGATCGGCGTCCCGGCGAGGCGCAGCGCCACCCGGATGTCCGTCGTGGCGTCCACCGCGGCCCGGTCCCAGGGCAGGACGGCATCGAGGCGCGCGCAGAACGCGTCGACCAGATGAATATGGCGCGGCGAGGCCTTCGGGCCGGTGGCGCCGAAGCGCATCTCGGCATACGTCACGGCCGAGACCACAATGCGGTCACCGCGCAGCACCGCCTGCTCCAGGCGCTTCAGGACGGATTCCGGCTGCTCGCGCATGATGAACGAGCAGATGTTAGTGTCGAGCATCCAGGTTTTCTTCATGGCTCAAAGCGTCCTTCATCGCTGACCACATCCTCACGCTCCGCCATAAAGTCCGGATCGGCCCTGTCCAGCTGCGCGAACGAGCCCCAGGTCGGCCGGACGGGACGCAGAATGATGCTGTCCCCTTCCCGGACGATCTCCAGCTCGCTGACGCCGTCAAAATCCAGGTCCCGGGGCAGCCGAATGGCGCGGTTATTGCCGTTTTTAAATATCGAAACTGTGCGCATGGATGTTCCTCCGGCTGATCATGCATGATGTGTGAGTACATATGTGCAGTATATGCCTGCCGGATTGGTTTGTATAGGTGTCACATATGCAGATGCGTGGCATATGGATATGCTGCGCATATCCTGTTTTCTCATTTCTCCACCGCAGATCCGAAAAATACCAGTTCCGGATCTCCGTCAGACCCACCGGCGCTCTGCGGCCCCCTGACACAATATGTAGCGGTGTTATCAGCTGCTGGTTACGCTATATGTTGTGTTAACCCCCTGCCCCGTGACCGGCCGCTCACCACCGGAAAAGGGCGCTTTGCTTATTCCCTGACCGTGGTACACTTCCGGAAAGTTGTTATACGCAAAAAAATCGGATCTGCCGGAAACGGCCATCCGGTAATTTAGCTGCGTGACTGTTTCATGCCTTATCACGTGCTGATTTCTTCCTTTGTGTACAAAATGAATCATAACGTATACATTTATTGTTATAGCGGTAAATCAGGCTTCATGTTTACTTCAAAGACCATTTACCAGTCCTGAATACGTTTTGCATAAGGAAGGAGTCATGGCGAAGATCCAGGCCAGAAATGTTGACGATGCGCTGTTTGCACGCATTGAGCAGTCAGCGATGAAAAATGAACGTTCACTCGAAGGGGAGATCCGCCTGGCGCTGGCCAGACAGTATCCTGCCGGGACCACCTCTCCGGAAATCCTCTCCAGCCGGCAACAGTGGCAGAAGGAATGTGGCGGGCGTCTGCGCGCCCTGTTTGACCGTCTGTCCGCTGACGGCTTTTTCCCGGGGGCCGGGCAACCCGGGCCGACGCGGATCGCCGACCAGGTACGGATAGCTCACCGGTTACATGTTTCCCCGGGACTGCTCCTGGACTGTATCGATGGCGCCGGTGAGTTAACCCGTGAGCTGGCTGAACGGATTGAAAGCCGGTTCGGCGCCAGTGCAGACTGGCTGACCACCGGTGACGGGAAGATGTTCCCGCTGGTGATCCTGGGGACGTATTTTGGTGTCAGCTGGGAGGAGTTTTTCTTCCCGGATGATGATGAAAGGTATGTCTTTGAGTTCATCCGCATCGCCGGTGGGCGCCATGATGGCACCCTGATGATCCTGCGCCAGCATGAGCAGAACGGCCGTATCACTGCCGGCGTGGTAACAGAGGCGTTTTTCCTTGGTGCCGGTATGGGGCCGGGGGGGTATGTAAACCTGAAAGAATTTTTGTTGTTCCTCAGACAACACGGCGGGAATCTGGTCATGAATGCGTATGTGTTCTCCCCCCCGGAGCCGGATTTTGATTTCTGGTCAGTCATGGGTCAGCACCATCCGGTCTGGTTCCGTGACGCCAGACGTCGCTCCCCTTCCCGCTGGCTGCAGCAGGTACTCAGTGGTGAAGATCCGGGCGAATGGTTTGCCGGGGGATGGTCATCAATACTGAAAGAAGTGGCCGAAGCTACCCCTCCGGATAACGCTACTGAACATACAGAAAAAAATGATGAATGATTCGGTGCATCACGGCAACGTATAACAGGAAACCAGATGAACAGAACATATGACGAACCAGAGACCGAAACGGACGTGATGGCCGCCGCCTTCCGCACCATACGCAGGTACGGCATGACTATCATCACCGCCACGCAGCATATGGATGTTAATGGTTACGTGAAAACTGACCCGCGGATGCCCAGAACGCGGCTGCGCCGCTACCTGGGGCAGTATGGCCTGCGCGGTGAGGCGCTGAACAGGGAGGTCAGACGTATCGTTGCAGGGCCTGAGCGACGCGACAGTAAGCTGAAGGACGGGATTTACTATACCTGGCCTTATGGCTGGGAGCCCTGTGATTTTACGCCGATGATGCGCCGTATTTTTCGCGGGAAGCGGACCCGCCATGTGATGATGTCAGATGAAATGCCAGCGCTGTTTCTCAACTAAAGTACTAACGAACAGGCCCAGTCTGTGTATAAGCATACTCCCCAAATCAGGTTCGGGATGATAGCGCCCGGACAACATGGCAAGAATCTGCGGGACATTCCTGAGCAGTGTTTTGATTACGGGTTTGATCGGGAAGATCGCTGGCCGGGGCTGGTTCTGGCCTCTACGGTAACTGTGCCGAACGGTAACACCGATGGCTGGCGACTGGCGACGCAGAGTTGCGGTGGATTCAGCTGTAACGAATTTCAGGCCGCGGTTCTGCCCCTGCCAGTTCGCCCGGAGATGCTACGGTTTCTTGAAACCGTCGCGGAGGAGGAATTTTCGCCGGCGCCTCTGGATTACTTCAATATGATGGATGCCGCCGATGCCGCAGCAGTTAAAAAAGGGTACCTGTCATGTCTTCACCGCGCGGGGCTTTCCTGCAGTGAGCATAATCTGTCACTCCTGACACAGGCGCTTTATCCGGTGGATGCCACAGCGGAAAACATGAAGATCCTGGCCGGGAATTGTACTGAACTGGCCGCAATGAAGGTTCCCGGGGGACTGACGATATTTATCGTGGGTCAGAACTGTGATTAATTTGAACACAAATGAGCCATTCCTGGAGACGGAGGATAACAGTCAATGATGCCGGCATTACCAGGTCCGGGCGTTTCGTTTTCCGCTGCGCAGCTGCCGATGATGACGACCCTGAGCGCCAGTGACGGCTGTCACCTGTATTTTGAGCAGGGCACACTGGTGTGGATCGAGGTTTACTCGCAGGGCGACAAGCGCTGGCCGTTTTATGGCAGACCAGAACTGACGGGAATTACCCATTCATCCACGTAACAGTTACGCAACGGGACAAAGAGACCGGTATGGAAGCGAAAACTAAAACCTTCATAAAAACGTCTGTTGATGATAACGGCATGTGGCTGCTGACCGTCCCGGCGGGGAGCGCGGGCAACGAAACGGTGGTTGTGGTCGTCAGACGGGTGGAGGAATGTCGTTACGGGTCTGAGGACTCGCCAGGGGCATATCTGTGGATCACCTGTAGCCTGACGCTGTACGGTGACGGACAAAGTACACCGCAGACCATTGTCGCGAAGTTCGAGCACGGCCGTGTGGAACTGTTCAGTGTTGAATTTATGCTGAATGAATTTTTACCCCGTGGTCGGGGAGTGGGCAGCTGGATCATGCAGCAGATGGTGCTCTGGACCCGCTCCCTGCCGCCGGAAACGCTGGTCAGACAAATCCACATTTCGTCCGTGGATGCGAAAAACATTCACAATCTGATCCGCCGGAGCAGACTGTGGCGTGGGCTGGGTTTCCGGTTCCCGCCGGGGGAAACCAGCTCAATGCCGCTGCGGGCAGACGAACTGCAGTTGCCACGGGGCAGGTGTTCAACGCTCCGGGTGGAGCCCCTGGTATCCGCGGTACGCCGGCTGGAAGACTGTTATCGCGGGCTGCAGGAAAAAATCGTGCAGCTCGAAGGCAAAAAACGGTCGCAAAAACAGTTAATTACTTCACTTAGGAATCGTCCATTTTATCATCTGTTGCACAGGAAAGGGGGCCAGCTCCCGGACGAGAAATGTGACGCCCTGCCACTGCGGGCAGAAAAACTGTCTCTGCCGCAGAGCGGGGATTCTGACCTGGAGGTGGCGCAACGGGCAACCGGGGTTATCCGGCTGGCAACCCTGTGTAGTCAGTCGCAGGAAAAAATCGTTGAGCTCGAAAGGGATCTTGCCTCGCAAAGTGAATACCTCCTTGACCTGCAGACAAAGCTCCTTTCTATCCTGTGGGGGAAAGTCGCTAACCTGACCTTATTCTGGGGGGGCGTGGTGATTTTTCTGTACTTTATCAAGTGGATGTTGGTGGCATGAATGTTCCCGTTCCATAGCCACCCACTGAAGAGGACTGAAACCAGTGCCCGAAAATATCGTGTCTGTAATCACTGACGGGGTAGTTTTGTTTGCGACTTCGTCTGTTTTCTGGCTGGCTAGTCATCCTGACTCCGGTAATATTACGAAGAAAATTCTCGGCAAAGAAAAAAGTTAACAGAAATTATGAATAACCTGGTTCCAGTTGGATCTCCGCAATCTCCCGGAACATTGCTCCCGGTGGCCATCGATTACCCTGCCGCCCTCGCCCTGCGCCAGATGGCGCTCGTGCAGGATGAACTGCCGAAATACCTGCTGGCGCCGGAAGTGAGCGCCCTACTCCATTACGTGCCGGATCTTCACCGCAAGATGCTGCTGGCGACGCTGTGGAACACCGGCGCGCGCATTAATGAAGCGCTCGCGCTGACCCGGGGGGATTTTTCGCTGGCGCCGCCGTATCCGTTCGTGCAGCTGGCCACGCTCAAGCAGCGCACCGAGAAAGCCGCCAGAACGGCCGGCCGAGTTCCCGCCGGTAGCCAGGCTCATCGCCTGGTTCCGCTTTCCGATCACCACTACGTCAGCCAGCTGCAGATGATGGTGGCCACCCTGAAAATTCCGCTGGAAAGACGAAACAAGCGCACCGGCAGAATGGAGAAGGCGCGTATCTGGGAGATCACAGACCGTACCGTGCGCACCTGGCTTAGCGAAGCGGTGGAGGCCGCAGCGGCCGACGGGGTGACGTTCTCAGTACCGGTAACCCCCCATACGTTCCGTCATTCCTACGCGATGCATATGCTGTATGCCGGCATACCACTGAAGGTTTTGCAGAGCCTGATGGGCCACAAATCGATTAGCTCGACGGAAGTCTATACGAAGGTGTTCGCACTTGATGTTGCTGCTCGGCATCGAGTTCAGTTTCAGATGCCCGAAGCGGATGCGGTAGCCATGCTGAAAGGGAATATTTAAGTACTTAGGAGAATGATGCTGGCGAACGTCCTGCTCGCCGGTGAGGTCTGTCAGACGTTATCTGGACCAGCTGACGGGAATATCTGCTCTGTATTCCTCATACTGCTCATAGATTGCATGCTGAAGCATCGTAATACGTTCTGACAACCTGTTGGCGTCCGACATATGCCGCCATTCCCCCTCAATAGTGGTTTTCTGTCCATCCGGGAGATTGAGCGTGATCAATACCTTTGTATCACGAAAAATCACCCCGTCAGTGAAAGAATTAAGACCACTTCTTACGGTATTATCTATATGTATAGTTTCAAGTTTCATCTTGTTACC
>NZ_JBMAXV010000072.1:0-10746 GCF_048589245.1 Klebsiella sp. 10982 | reverse complement strand
ATCGGGTAAGGCGTTAGCCGCTACCCGACAAAAAGAGGTTTGAAATATGTCGGCCGGATAAAAGGATCAATACTCGCCGCGGGCCTGCGACACCGCCAGTCCCAGCTGCCAGACGGCCATTGCATAGTGGGTGCTGTGGTTGTAACGGGTGATGGTGTAGAAGTTAGGCAACCCGTACCAGTACTGATAGCCGGTGCCGATATCCAGCCGCAGCAGGCTGGCCTGCTGATGGTTGCCCAGCGGCTGGGTTGGGGTCAGCCCCGCCGCCGCCAGCTGTGAAACGCTGTATTTGGTCTTGAAACCATTCTCCAGCCCCGGCGCCTGGCCCAGCGCCTGCACCGCCACCAGATCGCCGCTCACCCAGCCATGCTGTTTGAAGTAATTAGCCACGCTGCCGATAGCATCCACCGGGTCCCACAGGTTGATATGTCCGTCGCCGTTAAAATCGACCGCATACTGCTTATAGGACGACGGCATAAACTGGCCGTAACCCATCGCCCCGGCGAAAGAGCCTTTCAGATCCAGCGGGTCGTCGCTTTCACTGCGCGCCATTAACAGGAAGGTTTCCAGCTCCGACGAGAAGTATTCAGCGCGGCGCGGGTAGCTAAACGACAGGGTCGCCAGCGCATCAAGGATGCGGGTTTTGCCCATCACCCGGCCCCAGCGAGTCTCCACGCCGATAATACCGACGATGATTTCCGGCGGCACGCCGTAAACCTGATAAGCGCGGTTCAGCGCATCCTGATACTGGTTCCAGAACACCACGCCGTTCTGCACATTATCCGGGGTAATAAATTGTTTCTTATAGCGTAACCAGGCGCCGGTCGGCCCGGTCGGCGGCAGGCCGGTCGGCGCCTGACGATCCATCAGCCGCAGGACGTAATCCAGGCGCTTAGCCTGCGACAGGATCTCCTGCAGCTGCTGCCGGTCAAAGCCGTGCTTCGCCACCATCTTATCGATGAACTGCGCCGCCGCCGGGTTGTTGGCGAAGTCGCCGCCCATCTGCATCACGTTATGCTGCGGTTCCAGCAAAAAGCCGCCGGTTCCACTCGCCATCTCCGTTTCCGCGGGGGTCTTGGGTTTGCTGCTGCAGGCAGCGAGGAGCACACAAAGGGGAAGTAAAGCCAGATAGCGACGCTTCAACATGGGAATTCCGTTTAACAAATTCAGCAAGGGATAATTATGGTAAAGCATGCGACGACCAACAAGAAAGCGACAATCCGTTTGTAGACAAAATAGTCCTTCAACGGCACCTCTCCTGCGTGCATTCATGTCCTGCAACATTTCATCCCTTGCTTTCAAACTTTCAAAATAAAATATTTATCTTTCATTTTGCGATCTATTTAACACTTTAAAACCTTTCAAAGTGATTAAAATCAGCCTGCAGTTAGCAAGAAAAATAACACGCTGAAGGAGAGAACAATGATTGACGTCGTTACCCACGGCGCGGAGTGGTTTATCGGCCTGTTTCAGAAAGGCGGCGAGGTATTTACCGGCATGGTGACCGGGATCCTCCCCTTACTGATCAGCCTGCTGGTGATCATGAACGCGCTGATCAACTTTATCGGACAGCAGCGGATCGAGAAGCTGGCGCAGCGCTGCGCCGGGAACCCGATCTCCCGCTATTTGCTGTTGCCCTGCATCGGCACCTTCGTGTTTTGTAACCCCATGACCCTGAGTCTCGGCCGCTTTATGCCAGAGAAGTACAAGCCCAGCTATTACGCGGCGGCGTCGTATAGCTGCCACTCAATGAACGGTCTCTTTCCACATATCAACCCCGGTGAGCTGTTTGTCTATCTCGGCATCGCCAACGGCCTCACCACCCTCGGCCTGCCGCTCGGTCCGCTGGCGGTGAGCTACCTGCTGGTCGGGCTGGTGACTAACTTCTTCCGCGGCTGGGTCACCGACCTGACCACCTCAATTTTCGAGAGAAAAATGGCGATTCAGCTTTCCCAGAAAGTGCATCTGTCAGGAGCGACATCATGACCCGGATTCGTATTGAGAAAGGTACCGGCGGCTGGGGCGGCCCGCTTGAGCTCGACGTCGTCGAAGGCAAAAAGATCGTCTATATCACCGCCGGCACCCGCCCGGCGATCGTTGACCGCATCGCCAGCCTGACCGGCTGGCAGCCGGTGGACGGGTTTAAAGAGGGAGAACCAGCGGAAAGCGAGATCGGCGTGGCGATTATCGACTGCGGGGGCACCCTGCGCTGCGGGCTCTATCCTAAACGCCGCATCCCGACGGTGAATATCCATGCCACCGGCAAATCAGGGCCGCTGGCGCAGTATATCGTCGAGGATATTTACGTCTCCGGGGTGAAAGAAGAGAACATCAAACTGCTGGAAGATAGCGGCGAGACGGCTGCGCAACCCCTCCCTGCCGCGGGCCGCGAGTATGACACCAGCAAGAAGATCACCGAACAGAGCGATGGCCTGCTGGCGAAGGTCGGGATGGGGATGGGATCGGTGGTGGCAGTGCTGTTCCAGGCCGGGCGCGACACCATTGATACGGTGCTGAAAACCATTCTGCCGTTTATGGCCTTCGTCTCGGCGCTGATCGGCATCATCATGGCCTCCGGCATCGGCGACTGGATCGCCCACGGCCTGGCGCCGCTCGCCAGCCATCCGCTGGGGCTGGTGACGCTGGCGCTGATTTGCTCCTTTCCGCTGCTGTCGCCGTTTCTCGGCCCCGGCGCGGTGATAGCCCAGGTGATCGGCGTGCTGATCGGCGTTCAAATTGGTCTCGGCAACATTCCGCCACACCTCGCCCTGCCCGCGCTGTTTGCCATCAACGCCCAGGCCGCCTGCGATTTTATTCCGGTAGGCCTGTCGCTGGCCGAAGCCCGTCAGGATACCGTGCGCGTCGGGGTGCCGTCGGTGCTGGTCAGTCGCTTCCTGACCGGCGCGCCAACCGTGCTGATCGCGTGGTTCGTTTCCGGATTTATTTACCAGTAAGAGGTTCCTGAAGATGACTGTGATTTACCAGACCACTATTACGCACATCGGCGCCTGCGCAACGATGGCGCTGGAAGAGCAAATGCTGATCACCTTCCGCGAGGGCGCCCCGGCGGATATCGAAGAGTACTGCTTTATTCACAACCACGGTGAGCTTGCCGGCGCGCTGCAGCCGGGGGCAGAGCTGCAGCTTGGCGAACAGCGCTACCCGGTAACCGCCGTCGGCGAGGTCGCCGAACAAAACCTGCGCGAGCTGGGCCACATCACCCTGCGCTTTGACGGCCATCGTGAAGCGGAGTTCCCGGGTACCGTCCACGTGGCGGGCCCGGTGCCGGACGCCATCGCGCCCGGCTGCGTACTGAAATTTGTTGCTTAGAAGGAGAGAAAGATGAATCAGGTTGCTGTTGTCATTGGTGGCGGACAAACCTTAGGAGAGTTTCTGTGCCGCGGGCTGGCCGCCGAGGGCTACCGCGTGGCGGTGGTTGATATTCAAAGCGAAAAAGCCAGCCGCGTCGCCCTGGAGATTAACGCCGAGTATGGCGAAGGCACGGCATACGGCTTCGGCGCCGATGCCACCAGCGAGGCCAGCGTCACGGCGCTGGCCCACGGGGTGGACGAGATTTTCTCGCGCGTCGATCTGCTGGTGTACAGCGCCGGGATCGCCAAAGCGGCGTTTATTAGCGACTTCGCGCTGGGGGATTTTGACCGCTCGCTGCAGGTCAATCTGGTGGGCTATTTCCTCTGCGCCCGCGAGTTCTCCCGGCTGATGATCCGCGACGGTATTAAAGGACGCATCATTCAGATCAACTCGAAATCCGGCAAAGTGGGCAGCAAGCACAACTCCGGCTACAGCGCGGCGAAGTTCGGCGGCGTCGGGCTGACCCAGTCGCTGGCGCTGGATCTGGCGGAATATGGCATTACCGTGCATTCGCTGATGCTCGGCAATCTGCTGAAATCGCCGATGTTCCAGTCGCTGCTGCCACAGTACGCCACCAAGCTCGGCATCGATGAGAGCGAAGTCGAGCAGTACTACATCGACAAAGTGCCGCTGAAGCGCGGCTGCGAATATCAGGATGTGCTGAACGTGTTGATGTTTTACGCCAGCCCGCAGGCGTCGTACTGCACCGGGCAGTCGATCAACGTTACCGGCGGCCAGGTGATGTTTTAACAGGTTCCCGGATAGCGCTGCGCTTATCCGGGCTACAAAACTGTCGGTCGGGTAAGGCGTTAGCCGCCACCCGACAAATGGGTACCCGGGTTGTTCCCGGCATCACACCTTCAGGAGACATTATGGTTACCGCACTCATTACCGTCGCCGCCATCGCCTGGCTTACCCAGCTGGCGTTTGGCGGCTGGCAGATCCGCCGCTTCAATCGCGCCTTCGACAGTTTGTGCCAGCAGGGCCGGGTCGGCGTCGGCCGCTCTGCCGGGCGTTTTAAACCGCGCGCCATTGTCGCCATCGCCGTCGATGATGACAACCGTATTTGCGATACGTTGCTAATGAAAGGCTTCACGATTTTCGCTCGCCCGCAAAAAATCCCCACGCTTACCGGCAAACATATCGCGGAATTGCAGCCTGATGTGATCTTTCCCCATGATCCGCGCTGTCAGAATGCACTATCATTAGCGCTTAATCCGAAACATGGGTAATTTCGTTGTAAAAGTAAATATCTTGCGAAATTATCACTTTGAAACTTAAACGCAGGATAGACGCCTATGAAACCCCGTCAGCGCCAGGCAGCCATTCTCGAGTTCCTGCAGTCGCAGGGAAAATGCTCGGTCGAAGAGCTGGCGCAACACTTCGATACCACCGGCACCACCATCCGCAAGGATCTGGTCACGCTGGAAAATGCTGGCACCGTCATTCGCACCTATGGTGGCGTGGTGCTTAACAAGGATGAAGCCGATCCGCCGATCGATCATAAGACGCTGATCAACACTCATAAAAAAGCGCGCATCGCCGAAGCCGCCGTACGTTTTATTCACGACGGCGACTCCCTTATTCTCGACGCCGGCAGCACAGTGCTGCAGATGGTCCCCCTGCTCAGCCGCTTCAATAACATCACGGTGATGACCAACAGTCTGCATATCGTCAACGCCCTTGCCGAACTGGATAATGAACAGACTATCCTGATGCCCGGCGGCACCTTTCGCAAAAAATCGGCCTCGTTCCACGGCCAGCTGGCGGAAAATGCCTTCGAACAGTTCAGTTTCGACAAGCTGTTTATGGGCACCGACGGCATCGATCTGAACGCCGGCGTGACCACCTTCAATGAGGTGTATACCGTCAGCAAAGCGATGTGCAACGCCGCCCGCGAAGTGATCCTGATGGCCGACTCATCAAAGTTTGGCCGTAAAAGTCCCAATATTGTCTGCGGCCTTGAGCGCGTGGATAAATTGATTACCGATGCCGATATTGACCCTGCATTCCGGCAGGCGCTGGAAGCAAAAGGTATTGAAGTCATTATTACTGGAGAACATCATGAGTAACTTTCTGTTAGAGGCCGGACGCCAGACCCTGATGCTTGAACTACAGGAGGCGAGCCGCCTGCCGGAGCGCCTGGGCGACGACTTCATCCGCGCGGCGGAAACCATCATCCACTGCGAGGGCAAACTGATTGTCTCCGGTATCGGTAAATCCGGCCACATCGGGAAAAAGCTGGCGGCCACCTTCGCCAGTACCGGTACTCCGGCCTTTTTCGTCCATCCGGCGGAAGCCCTGCATGGCGATCTCGGCATGCTCGACAGCCGCGATGTGATGCTGTTTATCTCCTACTCCGGTAGCGCGAAAGAGCTGGATCTGATCGTCCCGCGACTGGAAGAAAAATCTATTCCGCTGCTGGCAATGACCGGCAAATCCACCTCGCCGCTGGCGCTGGCGGCGAAAGCGGTGCTGGATATCGCCGTCGAGCGCGAAGCCTGCCCGATGCATCTGGCCCCCACTTCCAGCACCGTCAACACCCTGATGCTGGGCGACGCGCTGGCGATGGCGGTGATGCAGGCGCGCGGTTTCAATGAAGAAGATTTCGCCCGTTCTCACCCGGCGGGCGCCCTCGGCGCGCGTCTGCTGAACAAAGTGCATCACCTGATGCGCCGCGACGAAGAGGTGCCGCGGGTCAATACCGAGGCTAACGTCATGGACGCTATGCTCGAACTCAGCCGCACCGGACTCGGCCTGGTGGCGGTCTGCGATGAAGCCAACCGCGTGCAGGGCGTTTTCACCGACGGCGACCTGCGCCGCTGGCTGGTGGGCGGCGGCACGCTCAACGATGAGGTCACTCGGGCGATGACCCGCAACGGCGTGACGCTGCAGGCGGAAAGCCGCGCGGTGGAAGCCAAAGAGCGGTTGATGAAACACAAAATCAGCGCCGCACCGGTAGTGGATGAAAACGGCCAACTGGTCGGCGCCATCAACCTGCAGAACTTTTACCAGGCAGGGATCCTTTAAGCCCCAGTCGTTTCGCCAGCCGATGCAGGTTGGCGACGTCCAGTTCCAGCGCACGGGCGGTCGCCGCCCAGTTGCGCTGGTTCGCCTCCAGCGCGCGGCTAATCGCTTCTCGCTGAAAAGAGTCAGTCGCCTCGCGCAAATTGACGTTTTCCGTCGCCGGCGCCGCTGCCGCCGTCTCAGTCGGCAACATCGGCGCCGTCACCGCAAACTGGAAATGCTGCGGCTCCAGTACCACTTCATCACCGGCCTGGGTGGCCCGCGCCAGCACCACCGCGCGGTGAATAGCATGCTCCAGTTCGCGCACGTTGCCCGGCCAGGACCACTGCTGCAGCCTGGCGCGCGCTGACGCGCTCAATACCACCCGCGCCAGTCCCATCCGCAATCGACACTGCTCGCAAAAATAGCCAGCCAGCAGCACCACATCATTCTCCCGTTCGCGTAGCGCCGGGACCGACAGCGGAAAGACGCTCAGGCGGTGATAGAGATCGGCGCGAAAGCGCCCTGCCACCACTTCCTGGCGCAGGTCGCGGTTAGTGGCTGCCAGCACCCGCACATCAACCCGCAGGCTGCGGTCATCGCCGACGCGCTGAATATCGCCATACTGCAGCACACGCAGCAGCTTGGCCTGCAGCGCCAGCGACAGTTCGCCAATCTCATCAAGAAACAGGGTGCCGTTATCAGCCATCTCAAATTTACCGCTGCGGTTGCTGATAGCCCCGGTAAACGCCCCTTTCACGTGGCCGAACAGCTCGCTCTCCGCCACGCTTTCCGGCAGCGCCGCGCAGTTGAGGTACACCAGCGGATTAGCCGCTCGCGGCGACCCCTGATGCACCGCCTTCGCCACCAGCTCTTTGCCGGTGCCGGTTTCGCCGCTGATCAGCACGTTTAAGTCCGAGGCGGCAACAATCTCAATCTCTTTTTTCAGCTGCAGCATCGGTGCCGACAGACCGATAATCTCCTGACGTTCCGGCTGTGGGTAATTCACCGACTGCTCCGGCAGCACGTTTTGCGCTTCAAGACGGGCAATAAGCAGCGCGTTATTTAAGGCGCCAGCCACCAGCGCGGCAATCAGCCGCAGCTCTTCATCGCTGAAGCTATCGAAACGGTCGGCATCCATGCCGTCAAGGGTCAGCGCGCCAATCAACGTCTGCCCGGCAAACAGCGGAAGACCCACGCAGGCGTGAACTTTCAGGCTCTCCTGACCGGGGATCAGCCCGTCATAGGGGTCAGGCAGATCGCTATCCGCCGGGAAGCGCACCACATCCCCGGCGCGGGCGATTGCCTCCAGCCGCGGGTGCCCTTCCAGGGCAAAGCGGCGACCGAGCACATCCTGCGCCAGGCCATCGATCGCCAGCGGCACAAACTGATGCGCCTCATAGCGCAGCAGCGCCGAGGCATCGCAGCCAAGGATCTGCCGCAGGGTGGCAATCAGGCGCGAAAAACGGTCGGCATGGCCGATATCGCTTTGTAAATCAATGGCGATTCTCGCCAGCGCCTCGACGGAAAAACTCATCATCGCTCCATTGTCATTTTGACAATATACATAGTCATATTGACTATTTTAACCATTGTCATTTTGACATCAACTAAAATCATAAAAAATAAAAAAGAGATAATTATCAATGAATTAAAAAACTGGCACGCAACTTGTAATAAACCAGTCAACTCACTTTGAACACACTGCATTAAATGAGGTTGCTATGTCTATTCTGGTTAAAAATAACATTCTTTGGGTTGGCCAACGTGACTGGGAAGTGCGTGATTTCCATGGCACCGAATATAAAACGCTGCGCGGCAGCAGCTACAACAGCTATCTCATTCGCGAGGAGAAAAACGTGCTGATCGATACCGTCGATCATAAATTCAGCCGCGAGTTCGTGCAGAACCTGCGCAGCGAAATCGATCTGGCTGACCTCGACTATATCGTCATTAACCACGCCGAAGAGGACCATGCCGGCGCGCTGACCGAACTGATGATGCAGATCCCGGATACGCCGATTTACTGCACGGCCAACGCCATCGACTCGATCAACGGCCACCATCATCATCCGGAGTGGAACTTCCACGTGGTGAAAACCGGCGATACTCTCGATATCGGTAACGGTAAGCAGCTGATCTTCGTGGAAACACCGATGCTGCACTGGCCTGACAGCATGATGACCTACCTGACCGGCGACGCGGTGCTGTTCAGCAACGACGCCTTCGGCCAGCACTACTGCGACGAACACCTGTTCAACGATGAAGTAGACCAGATTGAACTGTACGAACAGTGCCAGCGCTACTACGCCAACATCCTGACGCCGTTCAGCCGCCTGGTGACGCCGAAAATTACCGAGATCCTCGGCTTCAACCTGCCGGTGGATATGATTGCCACCTCCCACGGCGTGGTGTGGCGCGATAACCCGACGCAAATCGTCGAGAAATACCTCGAGTGGGCGGCGGATTACCAGGAAGATCGCATCACTCTCTTCTACGACACCATGTCCAACAATACCCGCATGATGGCGGACGCCATTGCCCAGGGGATCACCGAAGTTGACCCACGGGTGGCGGTGAAAATCTTTAACGTCGCCCGCAGCGACAAAAACGACATTCTGACCAACGTTTTCCGCTCGAAAGGCGTACTGGTGGGCACCTCCACCATGAACAACGTGATGATGCCGAAAATCGCCGGGCTGGTGGAAGAGATGACCGGGCTGCGTTTTCGCAATAAACGCGCCAGCGCCTTTGGCTCCCACGGCTGGAGCGGCGGCGCAGTAGACCGCCTCTCCACCCGTCTGCAGGATGCCGGCTTTGAAATGTCGCTGAGCCTGAAAGCCAAATGGCGTCCGGATATCGACGCGCTGGAACTGTGCCGCCAACACGGTCGCGACATCGCCCGCCAGTGGGCCCTCTCCCCGCTGCCGGTTGCTGAAGCAGCGACAACGCCGGAACCACAGGACTGCGCCTGCGCCGCCGCCGCGGCCGCTGACCTCGGTCCCATGATGCAGTGCAGCGTGTGCCAGTGGATCTATGACCCGGCGAAGGGCGAACCCAACCAGGATGTACAGCCGGGTACGCCGTGGAGTGAAGTGCCGGACAATTTCCTCTGCCCTGAGTGTTCTCTTGGCAAAGATGTCTTTGACGTACTGGCAACGGAGGCAAAATGAGTGATGGCATCGTCATCATCGGCTCGGGCTTCGCGGCCCGCCAGCTGGTGAAAAATATTCGTAAGCAGGATGCGCAAATCCCGCTGACCTTAATCGCCGCCGATAGCATGGATGAGTACAACAAACCGGATCTCAGCCATGTCATCAGCCGCGGGCAGAACGCCGACGACCTGACCCTGCAAAGCGCGGGCGAGTTCGCCGAACAGTACAATCTGCGCCTGTATCCGCACACCTGGGTGAGCGATATCGACGCCGAAAATCATCAGGTCAAGAGTCAGGATCGGCAGTGGCGCTATGACAAACTGGTGCTGGCCACCGGGGCGACGCCGTTTATCCCCCCGGTGCCGGGGCGCGAGCTGATGCTGACGCTGAACAGCCAGCGCGAATATGGCGCGGCGCAGAGCCAGCTCCGCGACGCCAGGCGGGTGCTGATCGTCGGCGGCGGCCTGATTGGCTGCGAACTGGCGATGGATTTCTGCCGCGCCGGCAAAGCGGTAACGGTGGTCGATAACTCCGCCAGCGTGCTGGCGGCGCTAATGCCGCCGGAGGCCAGCAGCCGCCTGCAGCATCGGCTCACTGAAATGGGCGTACACCTGATGCTGAAAACGCAGCTGGAAGCGCTGGAACAAACCGCCGACGGCATTCGCGTCAGCCTCGACCGCCAGCGCGCCATAACCGTCGATGCAGTAGTCGCCGCCGCGGGCCTGCGCCCGGAAACGTCGCTGGCGCGCCATGCCGGATTGCAGATTAACCGCGGCGTGGTGGTCAATAATCAACTGCAAACCAGCGACCCGGCGATTTATGCGCTCGGCGACTGTGCGGAGATCAACGGTATGGTGCTGCCGTTCCTGCAGCCGATTTTACTCAGCGCGATGTGTCTGAGTAAGAACCTGCTGGCGCAGGCGGGGGAACTCAAGCTGCCGCCAATGCTGGTGAAGGTGAAAACCCCGGATCTGCCGCTGCATCTGGCCGGCGACACTCGCCGCGACGATCTGACGTGGAACATCGTGGCCGCTAAAGAGGGGCTGGTGGCGAAAGGGCTGGATGCGGAAAATCAACTGCGCGCCTTCGTGGTCAGCGAAGACAAAATGAAAGAGGCCTTTGCGCTGCTCAAGCAGCTGGTAAGTTGATGGTTTTCCCGGCTCGCGGCGTAAACGCCTTAGCCGGGCTACAGTCGGGCTACAGTATTGTCCTG
>NZ_JBMAXV010000071.1:0-12140 GCF_048589245.1 Klebsiella sp. 10982 | reverse complement strand
TACCGGATTCATTAGCAGTCAATTGAGTGTGACCGCTATCACTCTTTTTGTCATAGTTTAGTCCGTTGTTCAAGCGTCAGTGAACAATGTGATAATGGACATTTGAACTTTGCCCTGCCTCGGACATCTGAACTTAGCTTTGACATGTATTGTAGGGGCTCAATGCTAATGTCTATTAGGGGGCTGCGGATGTTTTCCTGGACTGTTATGTTGTGATCCCAAGATGCTGCCGGTACTTCACAGGACTCATTGCACCTAATGATAGCTTGATACGTTTCTCGTTATACCAGCGTATGTACCTGTCCAGGAAGCAGATAAATTTTTCCAGCGTGATACCCGCCCAGTCTCCGCCATAGAACATTTCGTTTTTGATACGCCCGAAGAAGCCTTCACACGCAGCATTATCCGACGAGCATCCTTTGCGCGACATGGACCTTATAAGTCCGGAGGTGTTGATACGCTCGAGCCAGCCCGGCCACCGGTAATGGCCACCACGATCGCTGTGTATCACTGGTTTATCATGTTCGTTGAGCGTATCGAGTGCGTCATCGAGCATCGTATTCACCAGCGTCGCGTCCGGGCGTGTTCCTATCGACCAGCTTACAATCAGGCCATCAAAGCAGTCGATAACCGGCGACAGATAGACTTTTCCAGCCGGAAGCTGGAACTCCGTAATATCGGTCAGCCACTTCTCATTTGGCCTGCAGGAACTAAAATCCCGGGCGAGTAAATTTTCCGGTGCCGGGCCGATTTCGCCACAGTAAGAGTTGTATCGTCGTCGCCTAGTGCGCTTAACAACGAGCTGCTCTTCTGCCATCAGTCTGCGGACAACCTTTTCAGAAATAACCCTGTTGTTACCGCGAAGCATCGCGTGAAGGCGCCGATAGCCGTAACAGCGGTAATTCTCCTCAAAGATATCGGCCATGATCACGCGTATTTCCGCATACTTATCGTACAGACGTTTTGGTAAAAATAACAGCTGCGGGCAAGTTGCAGAACGCTTAGCAACTCAGCAACGGGGTACTTTTTCTTAAGGGCATCAACTATCAGGGTTTTCCCCCTGTTTTTCAGTTTCAGAAAGCTGACGCCCAGATCTTTTTTTATCAGTTCATTCGCCTTTGTCAGTATGTCACGTTCGAGCTGCAGCTGATGAACCTGCTTCCTGAGACGCTGGATTTCACCGAGTAAAGCATCCTGATTTTTATCCTGAGGGGCTGACTTTCGTTTGCGCATGGATTGATAAGCCTCGTCACTGATAAGGTCTTTCTTCCATTTGTACAGGACCGGGACGCTGACGCCTATGCTTTGTGCAACTTTACGCGCGGTTCCACGTCGGTTACAGAGCTCCCGGACGGCCTGAGACCTCTCTTCCGGGCTGAAGCATTTGTTTCGTGGGGACTGAACCAGGCTTCGATGGCGGGCAGGAACTGCCACAGCAGCATGAGTGCGGCGATGCAGCCAGTGATGACGAGCCAGCGCCGGATGAATCGATCCGGCGCCGGGCGGCTGTAGGGGTCGGGTAGGTCACGTCATTCTCCATGTTGAAATCAGCGCCAAAGGCCGCCAGTGCGCCAGCGTGGCGGACGTGGTGATACGGTCACTTCGGGGTCGAAACGGGCCGATGGAAACGGCGGCATCGCGGGCGGCGGAGCAAGTTCCAGCAAGCGCTCAATGCGTTCAGCCGTCGCTGGATGCGTGCGCAACCAGGAGGGTTCCGGATTGCCCCATCCGGGCAGCAGCCAGGCGCGCCAGGAGCGGCTCACCCGCTCGATCTTGGCGAGCGCTGAGGCCAGCCCGTGCGGGTCGCCGGTCAATTCGGCAGCGAGCCGGTCGGCGTCGAATTCGCGCACCCTGGACAAGCCCAACTGAGCCAGCAAGGCCAGCTGTGGCGCGACCGCAAGTAGAAGCAACGCGGGCCAATTGACTTCCGTGACTCCAAGCAATAGCGTTGGCAAGCTGAGCACGATCGCAAGCTGCCCCAACAAGGCCAGAAGATGGGTGAGCCGGCTGATGGAATCGGCCAAGCCCATGACACGCAAATCCTCGTTCGCAATATGCGCGATTTCGTGGCCGAGCACGCCGGTCAACTCGCGGGGCGTGAGGCTACGCAGCAGGCCGTCGGTCAGCGCGATGGCCGCGTGATGCTTCGAACCGGTGGCGAAGGCGTTGACGACCCCGCTGGGCACGTAGTGCGGTACCGGCACGGTAGGCAGCCCGGCCCGCGCCGCCAGTTCGCGCAACACAGCCCAAAGATCGGGCGCTTCATCCGGGTGCAGGGGGCGTGCGCCATACAGCCGCAAGGTCAGCCCGGAGGCGGCCGCCGGTTCAAGCAGCAGGGTGAACCCCGCAGCCGCAAGCGCCAGCCAAAGCCCGCCGTCACCCAACAGCAGGCTGCCAGCGACGGCGGCAATTCCGAGCAGGGTCAGCACCAACAGCACGGTTTGCAGGCGATTGTGCCAGCGATGCCGCGCGCCGACATTCTGCGCGTGGCGCAGATCACGACTGATCATCTGAGCTTTCCCCGGCTGTCCGGTCATCGCGCTCGCGCAGCAGCCAGTAAGTCGCCCCGAGGGCCAGTGTCGCGCCTGCAAGCGCCGCGACCTTGGCGGGGCCGGTCTCCGGGTCGAGGATCACGAATTTACGCGCCAGGGCGATCAGCCCGATCAGGATCACCGTCTTGACTTGGATGATGCTGTCGCGCCGCAAGGCCACCCTCACGATGGAATGCTTGAACTCCATGGCAATGAGCAGCGTCATGATCATGCCGAACACGGTCTGGAAGACCTTGTGATCGAGCGGATTGAATGCATCAATGATCAGCAGGCTGAAGACGATCGAGATCAGCTGCAGCAGCGAGACCACGATGATAACGGCAATAATTGCGGACAGCGCGAGCGCGATCACCTGTTCAAAGCGCTCGTAGAACGTCATCACTGCCCATTGGGCGCGAAATGTTTTGATCGGGTCTGCTTGCTTTTCCTTCATCGCCACTCCTCTCAATTCTGAAATACTTGTGCGCCCACAACTTGGTTGCACCCTTGTCTTTTTTGCCTGGTAGAGCGCGTTGTCCGCCTGCAGCATCACCTGCTCGACAGAGTGCAAACGGGGGTCAAGGAGAGCCACCCCCATGCTGGCGCTATAGCTGATCGACACCTCTCCACACACCACCGCTGTCGCCGCAGTGTCCTGACGAAATCGCTCCGCCCATACTTGGGCGCCTTCTATCGATGCCGTTTCCAACAACACAGCGAATTCCTCCCCCCAATCCGGGCAGCCATGTCGGTTGCGCGAACATGTTCCCTCAACCGTGAAGCAAAGGGGTCGGTGATCACCATACGCAGCAACTGCTGCTCTATTTCCTTGCGAGAAGAGATGTCGAACAGAGTACCGACTATCAGTTGCCTGCCCGCGTCACCCAGCCATGGGCCTTGTTCCTCGAAAGTCGAGTTGCCAGAGGATCAGGTGAACAGATGGGCCGCGCCGTCACGCGAACGGATGGCCAGCGAGCGGGAGGGCAGTGCCGCCGCTGATGAGCAGTCCCCACGGCGTGGCCGACTGCTCATCACGCTTGTAGACGCCCGCGTGACCTGCGGCCACGACCGCCACCGCGATCGAGGCCAGGGAGGCTGCCCATGCCAGTGCCAGGCCGATGGGGTCGGACACGGCAGCCTCGCCCGCCATCAAGATGCGTCGCTCGCCTTCGCGGCATCCGGCTGCTCCGGCTCGGCCGGGGTCTGCGGTGGCTCTTTGCGTTCGAACACCACGCGTTCGGCCTTGTCGTCCCAGCGTGCGCTGGCGTGATCGCCCTTGCCGATGCCGCCGCCGAGCATCTCGCGCGCCAGCGCAGTTTCCAGCTCGCTGCGGATCAGGCGCTTGAGTTCACGCGCACCGAACTCGGGCTTGTAGCCTTCTTCCGCGAAATGGTCGATCAGCGTCTGATCGAAAGTGAGCGTCACGCCCTGGCTGGCGGCGCTGCGCGCCACGCGATCGAGCTGCAGGCCGACGATGTGGCGGATCTCCTCCTTGCCCAGCGCATGGAAGACGATGATCTCGTCGATGCGGTTGAGGAACTCGGGCCGGAAATGGCCGCGCAGCACGTCCATGACTCCGGCCTTGGTCTTTTCGTACTCCTCGCCGGCCGCCCCGCGCGCCTTCAGCCGTCGCTGGATGATGTCCGAACCCAGGTTGGACGTGGCGATGATGATGGTGTTGGTGAAATCCACCACCCGGCCCTTGCCGTCGGTGAGGCGACCGTCGTCGAACACTTGCAGCAGGATGTTGTATACGTCAGGGTGTGCCTTCTCGATCTCGTCGAGCAGCAGCACGCTGTAGGGCTTGCGCCGCACCTTCTCGGTGAGCTGACCGCCTTCGTCGTAACCGACATAGCCCGGAGGCGCGCCCACCAATCGCGCCACGGTATGGCGTTCGCCATATTCCGACATGTCGATGCGCAACAGGGCGTGCTCATCGCCGTAGATCGATTCGGCCAATGCCTTGGCGAGCTCGGTCTTGCCCACCCCGGTCGGGCCCAGAAACAGGAAGGTAGCCACCGGTTTGCTGCCTTCACGCAGGCCGGCGCGGGACAGCCGCACGGCATCGGCCACGGCACGGACCGCCTCGTCTTGTCCCACCAGGCGCTCGTGCAGCCGTTGTTCCAAGTGCAGCAGCTTTTCGCGCTCTTCCACCGTCAACTCGTTGACCGGGATGCCGGTCAGGCGCGAGACGATCTGCGCCACGTGTTCCGCCTTGACCTCGGCACTGCCGGAGGCCCGCTCCCGCTCCCAGTCCTCGACGAGCTTCTTGAGCTCGGCCTCCTTGGCTTCGATGCGCTTCCCGAGCTCGGCGGCCTGGTCGTACTGCTTGCGCGCGGCCACGTAATCCTGTTCACGCCGCAGCTGGTGCAGTTCGGACTCCAGCTCCTGCACGGCCACCGGCCGGGCCGTGGCCGACAGCTTCACGCGCGCGGCCGCCTGGTCGAGCAAGTCGATCGCCTTGTCCGGCAGGAAGCGCGCCGTGATGTAGCGGTCGGACAACTCGGCCGCCGCGATGATCGCGTCCTCGGAGATGCTGACCTTGTGGTGCGCCTCGAAGGTGTCGCGCAGGCCGCGCAGAATCATGATGGCCTGGGCCACCGTCGGCTCGGGTACCGTCACCGGCTGGAAGCGCCGCTCCAGTGCGGCATCCTTCTCGATGTATTTCTGGTACTCGTTCAGCGTCGTGGCGCCGATCAGGTTGAGTTCACCGCGCGCCATCATCGGTTTGAACACGTTGGCCACGTCCAGCCCGCCTTCGCCACCGCCCTGGCCGGCACCGACGATGGTGTGCACCTCGTCGATGAACAAAATCAGCTCGCCCTGGTGCTCGGTCACCTCCTTCAGCACCTTCTGCACGCGCTCCTCGAACTCGCCGCGATATTTGGCGCCGGCCACCATGGCGTTGATGTTGAGTTCCACCAGGCGCTTGTCGCGCAAGGTCTCGGGCACTTCACCCGCCACCATGCGCTGCGCCAGCCCTTCGACGATGGCGGTCTTGCCCACACCCGGCTCGCCGATCAGCACCGGGTTGTTCTTCTTGCGCCGGGCCAGCACCTCGATGGTGGTTTCGATCTCCTGCGCGCGGCCGATCACCGGGTCGAGCTTGCCGTCGCGCGCCATCGTGGTCAGGTCGCGCGAGTACTTGTCGAGTTCTGGCGTGTTGGTCGGCGTCTCAGCGCGGCCATCCTCGGCGCCCTTGCCGACCACCTTGCTGACCTGTTGGCGCAGCGCCTGCGGCGTCAGGCCGTAGCGGCGCAGCAGGTTGGCGGCCAGCCCTTCGCCTTCCTCAGCCAGACCGATCAGGAAATGCTCTGGACCGACATAAGAATGGCCGAGTTCATTGGAGGCCACGAAGGCGCGGCTGAGCGCATCCTTCACGCGCGGCGACACGCCGATCTCGCCCTCGAAGGGCTTGTCCCCGCGCTTGGCCTCAGACTCGATCTGCCGCTTGAGGTCATCGACCTTGATCTTGAACTGACCCAGGATGGTCTTGACCACGTCGCTGTCGGCCAGCGCCAGCAGCAGATGTTCGGTATCCACCTCGGAGCGGCCAAATTCGGCAGCGTGTTTGGCGGCCTCCTGCAGCAAGGCTTCCGACTGTTCGCTGATGCGGCTGGCCAGCCCACTGCCGCGACGGCGCGGCGCACCCGAACCTGCGGCGGCGGGCTCGCCAAACGAGGCATCGACCACGTCATCGGTATCGGCGGCAACTGGCGTCGCGTCGTCGCCGATGCGGAAGAAGTCACTGCCGAGGAAGTCCTCGAACAGGCCGCTGCGCGAGCCGAACAAGGCTTCCAGCGGCGAAACGGTGCGCTTTTGCTGGCGCACTAATTGCCGGTAATGGTCGTCGCACAACAGCATGGTGCTGTGACGACCGTTGAGATTGGCTTCCACCCGCACGGTGGCGGGTTGGCCGCAGACCTGGCATTGTTTTCTGGCCATGCTGATGCTCCTGAGAAGGTTGACAAGGTTGAGGCGACGAGGCATCGCCAACCGCGACTCCTCGTCTCGTGCCGGGTTTTTCTTGTGACGAACGAGCCGGCGACGTCAGCCGTTGATCGGGATCGAGCGTCCCTGCTTCGGCGCGCTGACCTCGCGCTTGTCGATCGTGACCGTGAGCACCCCGTTCTTGAACGATGCTTTGATCGAATCCTGGTTGGCGTCGTCAGGCAGGTTCAAGGCACGCTGAAAGCTGCCGTAGGAGCGCTCCACACGGTGGAAGCCACCTTCCTTCTTCTCCTGTTCCTGGCGCTTCTCGCCACGCACCATCAGCACGTCGTTGTCGAGAGTGATCTGGATGTCCTTCTCCTCGACACCGGGCACTTCCAGGGCAATCTTGTACTGCTTGTCGGTTTCCTGGATGTCCAGGGCCGGCTTCAGCATGCCCGACCAATCGGATGGCCACTGCGGCATGTTCAACGCCGGAAAACCGAAGCCCCGGAATGCGTCATCGAACAGCCGGTCGATTTCCCGATGCAGTTGCAGGATCGGGCTGACTGGCCCGCTCGCCGCTGGCAGGTCATTGCGCTGCACCGGCAGGGAAGAGACGGTCTGCTGCTCTTGCTGCTCGTTCTTGAACCAGTTCCAGGGAGCCAACTTCTTGAAATCGATGTCCATGTCATACCTCCAGAAAAATTGGAAAACGAGTTACTCAAGCCCTTTGCCTGCTGTGACGGGCAGTGCGCCCAGGCGACACGGGCTGCTCGGATGACTTCTGCTGTTCACGCTTGCGCATCACCTCCTTCTTTGCTGCGGCTCGGGTCTGATCATTGATCCACTGATCGATTTCACTTTGAGGAAACCACCACGTCCCGCCCACCTTGAAAGCCGGAATTTCCCCGTGCGCAGCGAGCCGATAAAGCGTCCGCTTGCCGACTTTCAAGTACGCAGCCAATTCATCGAGCGTGAAAATCACCTGTAGGTGCGCTTTCATCCCTGTAGGTGCGCTTTCATCTCACCCTCTCCAATCGCGTCGCTTTGCGGTTCCGGCCAAGGAAATCCTTGTAATACTTTGTAAGATATTACGCTTACCATGACAGCCTTCAAGAGTCAATGTACAGCGTTCTCCCGCCCCATTGATGCAGGTCAACTGCTCAGGCAAGGCGCAGCGGGGCGGTCTGATCAGGCAATGGACAGCGCCTGGCTCGTCAGCCTGCGTGTACCACAGGCGCCTCGATCAAACACCGATCCTCACGTTGTAGCCGAGTGCCCGCAGCCCCTTGCTCGTCTGCATGTTCCTTGGCGGAAACTCGTCTGGGCGCGCCCAGACCACGATTTCCCCGAGGCTGCTCAGGCTAACGTGCGGAATTGCCCAGTCGTCGCTGCGGATCGCGTTCCAGAGTCGGGCCGAAACACTTCCGTTGCCCCAGACAACGTAGTTCAACAGTATCCGTCCGGCCAACACACCTTCCCGACACCGCCGCCGAAGGCCATGGCCCATCAAGCGGATTTTCCATGTGCCCTCAGCGCCGTACCTACAGCAAATCTTTCAAGGCTCAGGTCATTCAGGAGTGTTCTGAACCCGGTGCCTCCATCGCAAACATCGCCTTGGGCTACAGCCTCAATGCCAACCTCGACCACAAATGGATTCGGCTGCCTACCCAGAAAACCACGGCTATCCAGCCAGCGTTCATCCCGTTGCCTTCTCAAATGCTCGGCGTGGGTTCGCATACTCAAGCGCGCTGCTGCGATCATGAGTTTGATCCAGTCGGCCCGTAATAATGGGCACGATCCGTATGCCTATCTCAAGGATGTGCTGACACGGTTGCCGTCCCTGTAACAGCCTGAAGTTGACCTGGGTAATCAAATACCGGTGTAGTGAGGATTTGTTGAATAAATCGAACTTTTGCTGAGTTGAAGGGGCTTTGTTGAATAAATCGAACTTTTGCTGAGTTGAAGGATCAGATCACGCATCCTCCCGACAACACAGACCATTCCGTGGCAAAGCAAAAGTTCAGAATCACCAACTGGTCCACCTACAACAAAGCTCTCATCCACCGTGGCTCCCTCACTTTCTGGCTGGATGATGAGGCGATTCAGGCCTGGTATGAGTCGGCAACGCCTTCATCACGGGGAAGACCTCAGCGCTATTCTGATCTCGCCATCACCACCGTTCTGGTCATTAAACGCGTGTTCAGGCTGACCCTGCGGGCTGCACAGGGTTTTATTGATTCCATTTTTACACTGATGAATGTTCCGTTGCGCTGCCCGGATTACACCAGTGTCAGCAAGCGCGCAAAGTCGGTTAATGTCAGTTTCAAAACGTTCACCCGGGGTGAAATCGCGCATCTGGTGATTGATTCCACCGGGCTGAAGGTCTTTGGTGAAGGCGAATGGAAAGTCAAAAAACACGGCAAAGAACGCCGTCGTATATGGCGAAAGTTGCATCTGGCAGTTGACAGCAACACACATGAAATCATCTGCGCTGACCTGTCGCTGAACAATGTGACGGACTCAGAAGCCTTCCCGGGTCTTATCCGGCAGACTCACAGAAAAATCAGGGCAGCATCGGCAGACGGCGCTTACGACACCCGGCTCTGTCACGATGAACTGCGGCGTAAGAAAATCAGCGCCCTTATCCCTCCCCGAAAAGGTGCGGGTTACTGGCCCGGTGAATATGCAGACCGTAACCGTGCAGTGGCTAATCAGCGAATGACCGGGAGTAATGCGCGGTGGAAATGGACAACAGATTACAACCGTCGCTCGATAGCGGAAACGGCGATGTACCGGGTAAAACAGCTGTTCGGGGGTTCACTGACGCTGCGTGACTACGATGGTCAGGTTGCGGAGGCTATGGCCCTGGTACGAGCGCTGAACAAAATGACGAAAGCAGGTATGCCTGAAAGCGTGCGTATTGCCTGAAAACACAACCCGCTACGGGGGAGACTTACCCAAAATCTGATTTATTCAACAAAGCCGCCTCCTCACTCAGGTCTGAATTTGGCAAACCGATATACATATTAATTTCCTGTAACCGGTTAGCATGTACAGATAGAATCTCACGCTCTGAAAAGAGTGTTATACCCGCAGGCTTGCTTGGATAATCAAGATAGCTTTGCACATCCTTGTTAGGCGTGTGCGGGATATCGTACTCATCATCTGTATCAAAAATAATATCGTGGTCAGGCCTTCCAAAGAGGGCGACCATAATTTTTAAAAAAAGCCTGGATATAATACTCATATCAACCTGTGAGTTATTGTACCGAAACAGGAGTTGCAGAAGGCTGTGTTTTGTCAGATGGTTTACCGGAGCCAGCTGCTTCTTCTGGTTTTAATGTCGGCTCACTGCCAGCATCAGCAGAACTGTTACTGTGACCGGACTGAACAGGGGCTTTAGTTTCGAGACTGGCAATATAAAGTTCCACCGATTTAAACCGCTTAATGCTCTGGATGAATGGCAATGCGTCGTATTTTCCATTCACGCGGTTTTCAGCGTTCAGTATTTTAGTGATGTTGTCCATCGCAACCCGCAGTGAGCTCAGGAGTTGCAGGATAATTCGGTCATGAACCTGTTGTGATATCTGACCATATAACCACAACTGATGTGCCTGACGAGTCAGGACGTTGATGGTCCGGATAATATCCAGCAATTTATAGGTCATTGGGTGGTTCCAGCGAATTTCAAATTCACCATAGTCAAACCCTTCGAATGATGAATCATCCAGAGGCAGTCTGGCGACATTTTTGTCAATCTGCTCTTTGAAGGTATTTACATTACCCGACAGTTCATCGTAAACACCGGAGAGCCATTTCTGAACTTTAGTGCTTGTCGCCTGGTCACCTTCTATCAGCCGGAAAATATTATAAATTGCATTGGAAATGGCGTTAAACTGGCGCAGGCAGGCTCTGTTTTTTTCATGAAAGTGCGTATAGAACTCACTTGAAAGTGGCTTTAATTTTGAAATGACCATCCCTAACGGGCGGTTATTGCCAGCGTTACGTTGATTGCGCGGTTCAGTTTTTGGGGATGCGTTGTCAGCCATTATATTAACCTCTTCAGTTTTTCCAGTCTTTTGATGTCGGCCAGTTTTCGTTGATGGTATTCCGCGAGTAGTTCACGGATCGGTTTAATTTTGTTTTCTGTTTCCAGGATCATCTCCAGTTCCCAGTCCAGGGCATTTTTAAAACAACTAACGCTGTATCCTCCGAGTTTAGGTTTAACAACCACGCCATGATGTTCAATTTTGTTTTTGAACCTGGGCGAAAAATCTTTCCATACAATTGTCAGCTTTTGCGATGAGCCGACCTTTTTAAACACCGGTGCGAATCGACCGGGCATGAATTTCCCCCCGTTTGCATACGTGGTCTGGGATATCAACTGATTTCGTGCCTTCCAGTTCTCCCAGTATTCATCCAGAATTTTTGTCGCTTCTGATTTCAGTAACTCGATATAGCGAACCGAGTTTTCGATAACGATTTCCTGATGTGCCGTAATTATCGGGTTCATATCAACTCCTCCATTCTCACAGACTACAGGAATCCAAAAAGATTATTCTGAACTAACAAGGGTGTTTGCATTTTTTTTAATTTTTTTGTGCTCATGTCGTCGGCAAAAAAGTAACTTTCTTGTGAGCACGACCAGCAACCTCTGCCTGAGGCCCACACAGTGTGCGTTCCACCTCCCGTAAAACCACTTCTCGCAACCGTGGAGATGGAAAAGTAACTTTTTTGCGAACCAGTAATAGTTACCCTTATACATAAGTAACTTTTTGCGTAATAGTTACAAATGATGGAGGATGAAAATCTGTTGTCCATTGGTCACTATTCCGGGAAAAGTTACAAATGAAGATTTTTCCCCATTGGTAACTTTTTTCAAAAAAGATACCAATGAAAGATGTCGCTTATCGACGGTTTTTTCAAAAAAGTGCCTAATGATATTGGTGAAAATTCGGATATTCTTGCTCTTGGAACTAAAACGAAGATAGTGCTTTATACTATTTGTGATTAACCCTTTTCTACTCTCCCTCGGATTGCTATGATATAATAAAACCTCTTTCAGTAACCGAAGTAGCGCGATTTAAAAGTATCCTGGAGAGCGTATGGACGTACAACCCAACGTACAGACTGACACGGTCATTAAGGCGTTTCTCCGCTCGGAGTTGCAGTTGATACGTAGTCAGAAAAAACTTCTCAGTGTGTTGCCTCGTGATCTCGCGTCGGACTACCGCTATATACCGGAGAACCTGCTGGAGCGTTTTTTCCATCCCGCCACTGATGCGCGTCTAAATAGAATTGCCCTGTCAGAAGCCAGACTAGGTAGCCTGCTAGTTCCCCGTGTCAACGGGAAGCCTGTTTTATGGGGTGAGTTAATAAAGTTAATCCTGGATGACTCTCAGTTACTGAAGTTTGAAACGTACGGCAGACCTTTTGACAGTACCGAGATGAAACCAAATGAGCCATGCGAATTATTGAGCGGGAAGCAGTATGTTTATAAACCCGTCGACCTTGAGTTATTCAGGGGCTTTGTTGAATAAATCGAACTTTTGCTGAGTTGAAGGATCAGATCACGCATCCTCCCGACAACACAGACCATTCCGTGGCAAAGCAAAAGTTCAGAATCACCAACTGGTCCACCTACAACAAAGCTCTCATCCACCGTGGCTCCCT
>NZ_JBMAXV010000070.1:0-12448 GCF_048589245.1 Klebsiella sp. 10982 | reverse complement strand
GAAGTCTGAATATATCAGCAGTAGATAAGTAAATGATTTTGGTTTTAAAATCTAACGCTCGCATCGTGTGATCTTGATGCGTTGCTGCCCACTGATGTAAGCATTCGGCAATGCTTGCCAATAGATCGTTATCAGGTTCTATGGTAATCGCAACGGCTACCAACTGATTCACGCTGGTTTCCTTTCCTGAGTATTTTTCTTTTAATATGCGTTTTGCCGATATGCCTCTTTTATCATCTTTCGCGTAAAAAATAGGCAGAATTGTGTTGGCGATGTGTGTCGAGGTGATAATGGATATTTTACAATCTGGTTCCATAAGATGACTCCTGATTACAGTGACCAGTATCATACTTCAGGTTGCGTACTTGTTAGCCCTGTGCCCGGCCCATCCATGGGCCTTGTTTTTTTACCGATACTGAGGAAATTACCCTTCGGCATGTTTTTCCCGGAAACTAAACCCGATCCAGTGCCTGGCGCAGATCCTCAATCAAGTCTTCGAGATTTTCAATCCCGGCGGAATAGCGGATCAATCCCTCGGGAATGCCGGCGTTAGCCCGTTCCTCGGCCGTTAATTCCACGTGACTGGTTGTACAGGGAGGGCCAACCAGCGTGCCAACCGAGCCAAGACTGGCGGCTTTATGAGCCAGCTTCATGTTTTCCAGAACGGTAATCACGGCGGGAAATCCCCCTTTAAGAGAGAAGCTCATCATCCCGCCAAAACCGTGCATCTGCTTTTTCGCGATATCATAATGCGGGTGCGTCGGCAGTCCGGGATAAAAGACCTGTTCGACTTTCGGATGCGCCGACAGCCAGCTGGCGATCTTCATGCCGTTTTCGTTATGTCTCTGCATACGTAATTCCAGCGTTTTCATGCCGCGCAGGATCATATAGGCCGAATGGGCGTGGAGCGTGGCGCCGGTAATTTCCCGATAATGAAAGATGGTGCGGATCAGAGATTTTTTGCCGACCACCAGCCCGCCCATGACATCCGAATGGCCATTCAGATATTTCGTGGCGCTGTAGACCACTAAATCCGCACCCAACGTCAACGGACGTTGATTGATAGGCGTGGCGAACGTGTTATCGACGATAACGATACCCCCGTGTTCATGGGCGACGTTTGCCAGACGTTGGATATCGACAATTTTTAACGTCGGGTTAGTCGGCGATTCTAGATACAGAACCTGACAGCCTTTTTTAATTTCATTTTCAATGGTATCAAAATCCGTGGTATCGCACAGGCTTACGTCAATATTCTGCCGTGGCAGGAATTCGATAAAAATTTTATTGCTGCCGCCGTAAGTATCTTTAATCGCTACGACACGATCATGCGCTTTTAATAAGGAAAATAAGGTGTTGCTGATTGCAGCCATACCGGTAGAAAAACTGGTGGCATCTTCTCCGCCATCGAGCAGGGCAATTTTTTCCTCTAAGGGACGAACGGTTGGGTTAGTATTCCGGGAATAAATATGGCCGGCTTTTTTGCCAAGGGCAACGTCGAACCATTCGGCCATATCATCGTAATTGAAGGTAACGGAGTTGAAAACCGGAACGCAAATTGCGCCTTCGGCAAAGGCTTCGGCTTCGCCGCCCCAGATGGCGGTGGTTCCTTTATGAATATTATCTTGCATAATAGACTCCTTATCACAGTCTAATACATGAGTATCGGGTGAATTTTTACGCGCTGACGATTTCACTAATAACCAGCATATTATCGCCGCTGTGGATCACCCCGGGGAAATGCCTACCGGTTACCAGTCCTGAGCATTTTGCTGTATATTCGATTGGCTTAACGCCGGTACGTTTCATATCATGAACACGAGCCACGACATCACCTTTCTTCACCATGGCGCCAAGGTCATGACAAATCTCAAATAATCCGTCATGTTCGCTGGTAATGAAACAAGCGCTATCATCTTGTTTCAAATATACGGTAGGCGATAATTGTAATTCGCCATTCAGAATTCCCGCACGGATAAGCACATTGGTAATCCCACGTTCCGCAATCGCGACGGTTTTCGCGGAACTGGAGCCGCCGCCGCCAAGTTCGGTGGTGACAAAAATTTTCCCGGCGTCTTCAACGGCGGTGTCAAACATACCGACGGAATCCAGTTCCAGCATTTGCAACGAATAGGGCGCCGAGAACGCCGCAACTAATTGTTCGGTTTCCTGTTGCAGCGCTTTATCTTGCAGAATATGGCTGGCGGCAAACGGCAGAAAATCGAGGGTTTTACCGCCGGAATGAATATCAATGACGATATCGGCTAACGGCAATAAAGTATGCTGGAAATAATCAGCAATTTTTTGTGTGACGGTACCGTTAGGGACGCCAGGGAAACTGCGGTTCATATTGCCATGATCAATCGGCGATGTGCGGGTTGCCGCCAAAAATGCCGGTGTATTCATGAACGGCACAATAATAATGCGGCCGTTAACATTCTGAATATCGATAGTATTGGCAAGTTTACTTAATGCAACCGGTCCTTCATATTCATCGCCATGATTGGCACCGGTTAATAAGGCCGTTTTCCCCTGACCATGATTAATGACGGTGATGGGGATCATTATCGCACCCCAGGCCGATTGGTCACAGGAATAAGGCAGTTTTAAATAACCGTGATGAATACCATCAGCAGCAAAGTCGATGGTCGAAGATATTGGATTTTTAGCTGACATAGTCAATACCCATTAATCTTTAATAAAGAGTTTACGCGGATAATTGCAGAAAGTTTCGACACCAGTATCGGTAATTAAAATACTTTCAGTAATTTCTAAACCCCAGCTATCCATCCACAGTCCTGTCATGAAATGGAAGGTCATTCCTGGCTGAAGTTCTGTATGATCATCACTACGTAAGCTCATGGTCCGTTCGCCCCAATCAGGAGGATAACTGATGCCGATCGGATAACCGCAACGGTTATCTTTATGAATGCCATATTTTTCTAAGACGGAAAAGAATGTCCGCGCGATATCCCCGGTGGTATTGCCAGCTCTGGCGACGTCGAGAGCGCATTCAGTACCTTCGAGAACCGCTTTTTCCGCATCAAGGAAAAATTGCGGCGGCTTGCCAAGATAAATGGTGCGCGACATCGGGCAATGGTAGCGTTTATAACAACCGGCGATCTCGAAAAAGGTGCTGGTATTATTCAGGATCGGCGAATCATCCCAGGTCAAATGAGGTGCGGAGGCATCTTTTCCCGATGGCAATAGCGGGACGATGGCCGGATAGTCGCCGCCAAAATTGCCGACGCCGCGGATACCGCTATCATAAATTTCAGCCACCAGGTCGCATTTACGCATGCCCGGCTCGATACGTTCATAAATCCGGGTATGCATACTTTCGACAATACGCGCGGCGACCCGCATATATTCGATTTCCTGTGCCGATTTCACTGCCCGTTGCCAGTTTACCAGCGCCGTCGCATCCACAAAGCGAGCTGCAGGAAGATGCGCTTGCAGAGAGGCAAAAGCTTTCGCGCTGAAATAGTAGTTATCCATTTCTACGCCAATGGTCATTTTCTCCCAGCCGTGGGCCGCAATCACCTCTTTGGACAGATAATCCATGGGATGGCGGACAGGCGACTGAACATAGAAATCGGGATAGCCAATCAGGTGATCTTCCTGCATATAAACGGTGCGTTTCGCACCATTAACATCCTGCCCCCGCCCGTACCAATAGGGGTCGCCTTCCAGCGGCAACAGCACGCACTGGTGAACGTAGAAGCTCCAGCCGTCATAACCGGTCAGCCAGGCCATGTTCGATGGGTCCGTTACGATCAGTAATTCGATTCCCTTATCCTGCATAGCTGCACGGGTTTTGGCTAAGCGCCGCTGGTATTCTTCGCGGGTAAAGGGAAGCTGGATGTTAGCCTCGGTCATAGTCATCTCTCTTATAAACAACTACTTAAATTAATAGTCAGGCTATTTGTCGTACTGCATAACCTGCCGTTTGAAAAATCCGTAAGCGTTCACCCCGACGTCTGTCGCCAGCATCTGCCCCATTAAGGTGCATGACGGACGTTTCTCCGTCGTAACACGATGACCGTTTTTCTGCTGTCGCCGTTTAGGGCAGAGTAGAGGTTCAGTAACCTGCTGTTCATCAACAATCTTTTTTATGCGGCACGAAAATGCGCCGTATCCCGCACTATCGGTTTTTTTGGCACGATAGATGCTTATATTTGATTACCTATGGCTTGCCGCACAAGATAGTCAGTGTTGAACAGAGCGGGAGCGGCAATGTCGAGAACAACATTTATTGCGTTTCCCTTCTCTGTAAACATGACAATAGGATATTTATGATTGGGAATGAATTGCATTGTACTAGTGCATTTTATTTGTCATGGTTTTTCATATGAAAAAAATATGATTGTCATTATACAACGTCGGCAGGTTGTATCTGCGGATATTGGTTGAACAAGTCGTAAATCGTCAATAGCCCTTGCTCGAATTGTGCATCGCTGCAGTCTGCACCAATACATACCCGAATGGCATGAGTGATGGCGGTTTTATCGGCCGAAAAGGGCGAGGATGACGAAACGGCGACCTGTCTTTTGCGTAGTTCTGCCGTGAGATGATCGGGCTGCCAGTGTTCGGGGATGTTTATCCAGCAACTCAATGCCTGAGGGCTGCCGCCTGACAAATATTTAGCAAAATATTTCCTGACCAGCGCCTGCCGTTTACTGATTAATTTCTTTTGTCCTTCAATAAGATGGTTTGCCGTGCCATCCATTACCCAACGCGATGCGATTTCCGCCAGTATCGGCGAGGCCATCCAGCTGGTTACGCGCAATATACTTTCGGTGCGTAAGGCCAGTTTCGGCGGCATGACGAGGTAGCCAATGCGTAATCCGGTAAGGACCGTTTTGGTGAAGCTGGTGCAATAAAAAGTGAGATCAGGCGCCCAGGTGGCGATGGGGCGCGGGCGTTGTTGCTGGCTTAATAGCGCGCCGTAGACATCGTCTTCAATGATATAAACATTGTAACGTGCGGCAATTTCAGCAATTTGCCGCCGGCGGTGCTCCGGCATAATCGCTCCGGTGGGGTTATTGAGGTTTGGCGTGCAGACCAAAGCGGTCACTTTCTGGTCGTCGCACAGCTCTTCAAAATGATCGGGAATAATGCCGTGTTCATCTATTTCCAAACCCTTTAATTTAAATCCCAACACCTGCGACATACCGATAACGCCATGATCGGTAAGCCTTTCGCACAGCACAAGATCATTCGGCCCCGCCAGCGATGACAGCGCCAGATCGATAGCTTCTGCGCAACCGTTGGTGATGAGTAGGGATTTGGTTTCGACATCAAGCCCGGTTTTCTCCTTTAACCACTGGGTGGCGGCTTGCCGGTGAGGCTCAAGACCGGCGATGGGCCTGAACGTATGAATCCAGGGTTGAAACTGTTCCTGGCTCAGTTGCAGGCAGGTGTCTCGCCATGCCTTTTCCTGCTCGGCATTGCGGATAAGACAAGCATTGGAAAAGTCCAGCATGGTTTGCTGTTGCTGATCCAATATGTCGTAATTGACATTATCGGTAGCCCGCCGGGTGACAAAACTGCCTCTGCCGGTTTCTCCACGAATCAATCCCTGTCTTTTTAATTCCTTATAAACATTAGTGATCGTTTGAATACCAATGTTCAGATCATCCGCTACTTTCCTTTGCGGGGGAAGGCGTTGCCCATCGACAAGCTTCCCGGTCTCAATTTCATGGATGATGGTGTCGACAAGCACCTTAAATTTGAACTCGCCAGGACGAATTTTGCTGAGCGCCGTACCCCATGATTTCATTGTCAATCCTCAAGCTTTGTTTATTTATATGCACTAGTACAACGTAGCAATTTTTTTTGGCTTGGTATACTTTGTTTTGTGTGATAAGGATAAAACACGCTCTCATCAACAACATTGGCAATGACAATTTTCTTTGTCGGATTATGGTTTATCAGCACAAGAATCACTCATCATTTTGGAGGCTCGGGTAAATGAAAAAATGGCTTAAGAAAACACAACGAACCGCCTTGGGGATTGGGGCGCTGGCTTTATTCATCAACTTTTCCTGTCATGCAGATACGGCCCTCGACAAGCTAAACAAGACAGGCGAAATCTCCATCGGTTATTCCAATGAAGAGCCATTCGCCTATGCGGATGCGTCAGGAAAGGTGACTGGCGAGTCTCCGGAAATCGCGAGGATCATTTTCAAAAAACTCGGCGCCAAAAAAGTCGATTCCGTGCTCACGGAATGGGGGGCGTTGATTCCGGGCTTGCATGCCGGACGCTTTGATGTGATCGCGGCAGGGATGTATATCACTCCGGAACGTTGCAAACAGGTGCTGTTCACCGACCCGCAATATCAGCTTGGCGATACGTTGTTGGTTAAACCCGGCAATCCAAAGAAACTGCATAGTTATGCTGATTTTGCCAAAAACCACGACCTGCGTCTTGCGGTGACCGCCGGTACGGTTGAGCTGAAATATGCCCGGGACAGCGGTATTGCTGATGATCAGATTATTCAGGTGCCAAATACCACGGCGCAGTTGCAGGCCGTCAAGGCGGGCCGGGCTGATGCGGCGATAGGTACCGCGCTGACCATGAAGGATCTGGCGAAAAAAGGCGGATCGTCGGTAGAGGCGACCACGGATTTTGTGGACGATCCTTCGCACATCGGCTATGGCGCGTTGGCATTCCGTCCGCAGGATAAGGAATTAAGAGATAAGGTGAATGCGGAATTGAAAAAATGGTTGGGTTCGGAAGAACACCTGCGGACCGTGGCGCCATTTGGCTTTGATAAAAGCAACATCACCCATAAAACCGCCGCTGAAATTTGTAAGGGCTCGTGACAGCCGCAGCGGCGCAATAGCGCAAGGAAGAGGGGGAAACAACCTCTTCCTTATCATTTGATGTTTAATCATTATGCGCAGAAGCCATTGCATAATGATTTTAGTGAAATCAGCGGGTGTGTTTATGCATGAATTATTGCCTTTGCTATGGGATGGCACCTTAGTTACTTTGCAAATCACCGTGTTTGGATCGCTGCTGGCGGTGGTGGTGGCGCTCGTCGCGGCATTAGGCAAACTCTCCCGGTGGCCGGGAGTGAAATGGCTGGCTATCGGCTTTATCGAACTGTTTCGCGGCACCTCGTTGCTGGTCCAGCTGTTCTGGCTGTTTTATGTTTTGCCGCTGCCGCCGTTTAATATCACGTTGACGCCGTATGTCGTCGCTATTATTGGTCTTGGCTTGCATATTGGCGCCTATGGCGCGGAAATTCTTCGCGGCGCGATTCTTGCGGTCCCCAAAGGCCAGACCGAGGCGGCATTATCGCTGAATATTTCTCCGTTACAGTGCTTTACCCATGTCGTTTTACCGCAGGCTATCATCCATGCGATTCCGCCTGGGACCAATCTTCTTATCGAACTGTTAAAAAATACCTCGTTGGTTTCATTAATTACCCTGTCGGATCTCACTTTTCGCGCCGGGCAACTCGATCAGCTCACCGGCAATACGCTGCAAATTATGGGGCTGACGCTGCTGTTCTATTTTGTCATGGCGCAAATACTGGTGGCGGTGATGCGCCTGGTTGACCGGCGGTTTCAGCCCGGGCGTAAAAAGAGGAAGGCGGCATGAACTTTTTTGACTGGCAATACACACGGGAAATTTTCCCGCTGATGATGCAGGCGTCGATCAAGACAATTTATATCACCCTCATCGGCTATGTCATCGCGTTAGTGCTGGGGTTATTTCTGGCGATGGCGCGGCGTAGCGCTTACCGCTGGCTGGCATTCCCGGCGACCGGGGTGATTGAGTTTATTCGTAGTACGCCCTTATTAATTCAGGTTTACTTTATATTCTATGTTCTGCCTAACTATGGCCTGAATATTTCGGCAACCCAGGCTGGGATCATCGGTATCGGGCTGCATTATGCCTGTTATACCGCCGAGGTCTATCGTTCAGGATTTAATGGCATCCCGACCGGGCAATGGGAAGCGATTAAAGCGCTGAATATCCCGGGGCGAGCCGCCTATCTGGATATCATTTTCCCGCAAGTTATCAGGCCGGTAGTGCCGGCGCTGGGTAACTATTTTATAGCGATGTTTAAAGATACCCCGGTGTTATCAGCAATAACCGTTGTGGAAATTATGCAAGAAGCAAAAAACATTGGTTCAGAGAATTTCCGTTACCTCGAACCGATAACCCTGGTGGGGTGCTTCTTCCTGACCATTAGCATCGTGCTGGCCATTCTTTTTAATAAGATAGAAAAGAAAGTCGCCTTACCATAAAGCGGAGCGTAACGATGAATGTTGCACAAAAACCAGACAGCCAACCGTTAGTTCGCTTTAATCATGTCGATAAATATTTTGGCGACCTGCGGGTATTAAACGATCTCAATCTGGCGGTTGCCCCGGCGGAAAAACTGGCGATTATTGGCCCCAGCGGTTCGGGGAAATCCACCGTATTGCGCGCCTTGATGACCCTGGAAAAAATAAACTCCGGAACCATTGAGGTGGAGGGGGAGTTACTGACGCATATCCACAAAAATGGGCAACTGGTGACCGCGCCGGAAAAGCATATTCGGCAGATAAGAAAAAAGATCGGCATGGTGTTTCAGAGCTTCAATCTGTTTCCGCATATGACCGTTATGAAAAACGTCATCGAAGCGCCGATCAAAGCGTTGGGCTTATCGAAAGCGGAAGCGGAAGAACGCGCCGTCAGTTTGCTGCAAATGGTCGGGTTGATGGGTAAAGCCGATTTGTATCCTTCGCAGCTTTCCGGCGGGCAACAGCAACGGGTGGCGATCGCCCGGGCGCTGGTCATGCGCCCGAAAATCATGTTGTTTGACGAAGTGACATCGGCGCTGGACCCGGAATTATGCAACGAAGTGCTGAATGTCATTCGTCAATTAGGCGAACAACATAAGTTGACGATGATTATGGTGACGCATCAGATGGGGTTCGTGAAAGAGTTTGCCGATCGAGTCTGTTTTTTTTGCCATGGCAATATTCTGGAACAGGGAACGCCGGATGACCTATTCAATCGCCCGCAAAGCGAACGGTTACAGCAATTTCTAAATGAATAATATCCGCACGCTAACCATCGCGGTAACTTTCTGAGTAAGTTAATTATTTTCAATATGAGGATATTATGCAAATGGCGGCGAATCAGCAGGAAAATAAATTCTCTATTGTCGATATTCGCAACTTACATAAACATTTCGGCCAGAATCATGTGCTTAACGGCGTGGATCTGCAGATTGCGCGCGGTGAAATTGTCAGCATCATCGGGCAGAGCGGCTCCGGGAAGAGCACTTTACTACGGTGCATCAATGGCCTGGAGAGTTATCAGTCCGGCGAACTGCGGGTAGAAAGCGAACTGGTGGACTGCAGCAATAAACGGGCTTTGCAGCAATTACGCAGTAACGTCGGGATGATTTTTCAGAATTTTAATTTATTCCCGCATTTGACCGTCGCCGAAAATATTATGCTGGCCCCGCGCCTGATGAATTATCTGACGAAAGAAAAAGCGCAAGAGCAAGCTTTACGGCTACTACAACGGGTGAGCCTCGCGGATAAGTTTGATGAATATCCCGATCAATTATCTGGCGGGCAAAAACAACGTGTCGCCATTGCCCGCGCGTTAGCGATAAACCCGGAAATTTTATTATGTGATGAAATTACCTCCGCCCTCGATCCCCAATTAGTTAACGAGGTGTTATTAGTGATTGAAGCATTAGCCAAAGAAGGGATGACGATTATCATGGTTACCCATGAAATGGCCTTTGCCAGAAAAATTAGCGATAAAGTCGTGTTTATGTATAGCGGTAAAGTACATGAGATGGGTAGCCCGGAATTGTTATTTAATCATCCATCGACGCCTGAACTCCAGCGCTTCCTGTCGATGGTATTGTAATTTTTGGCGTGGACAAAAAACGCTGCTGCAAATGGCCGTTTTTTCTCTTAGCTTAATTCGTATAGCGTCGGCGTGATTGCCGACGGGAGTTGATATGGCAAATAACGTCTCTTCAGACATTGATATCGCGGAGTTTTATGCTGCCCGGGAACGTATTTATCCTCTGGCGCTGGCCACCCCGTTGATCTATTCCCGCAGTTTATCCAATCTGTTTTCTGCGCAAATTTATCTGAAATGCGAACAATTTCAGCCGACGGGGGCGTTTAAAATTCGCGGCGCCGCCAATACGATTCTCGGCGAGCTGCAAAAAAATGAGCAACGGATCAGGCGCAATGGCGTGGTCACCGCGTCGACTGGCAACCACGGGCGAGCCGTTTCTTATGTGGCGAAAAAGCTGGGGATCCCGGCGACGGTCTATCTTTCTTCTCTGGTGCCGGAAAATAAAGTCCGCAATATCGAACTGGAAGGCTGCCGGGTAGTGCGTGTTGGCGCCAGCCAGGATGATGCGATGGCCGAAGTGAAACGCGCGGTGGCGGAATTCGGCATGATAGAAATTCCGCCCTTTGATCATCCGTCGATTATTGCCGGACAGGGAACCATCGCCTTTGAACTGAATGAACAGCTCAACGACATTGATTATATCTTTAGCGGACTTTCCGGCGGCGGATTGCTTGGTGGCATCGGTCTGGCGATGAAACACCTTGCTCCACAAACCCATATCGTCGGCGTGAGCCTGGCGCAGGGCGCGGCGATGTGGGAAAGCCTGAAGGCGGGCAAACCGGTGATGGTTGAAGAGGTCGCCAGCGTGGCAGATTCGCTGGGCGGCGGCATTGGCATGGATAACCGCTGGACGTTGCCGGCTGTGAAACAGGTGATGGATCAGCATTTCCAGGTGAGCGACGATTATATCGCCGCCGCGCTGCTGTTGCTGTTCGAAAAAGAGAAAATTTTGGTCGAAGGGGCGGCGGCGGTGGGTCTTGCGGCGCTATTGCAATATCGTCCGGACATCAAAGGCCGTAAGGTCGTCCTGATTTTAAGCGGCAATAGTATTGCCACCGCGACGTTGCCGGCTTTACGGCAACGGGCAGTGAATGTGGATGAGGTAGGGCAATGAAACTTGTTGATCAGGCAGCCATCTCCCGGTCGGTCGCCATCGATATGGATGCTGCGGCAGTGATCGAATCTGCCATGCGCGCGTTAGGCAAGGGCGAAGTGATTCAGCCGGATATTCTTTCCATGAGTTTTCCGCAATATCACGGCGAAGTTGATATTAAAACCGCCTATATCCATGGCGCGCATAATTTCGCCGTTAAAATCAGCACCGGGTTCTTTAATAATCATACGTATGGTCTGCCCAGCCTGAGCGGGATGATGATCGTGTTCGACGCTGAAACGGGCCGTGCGGAGGCCATTCTGGCTGATAATGGCTATCTGACGGCCGTCAGAACGGCGTTATCCGGCCTTATCGCCGCGAAATATCTGGCCCGCGCCGACAGCACACGGGTTGCCGTCATCGGTTCCGGGGAACAGGCCCGGTTGCAGGTCAGAGCATTAAAACTGCTATTTCCGCTTGAACAGGTTAATGTCTGGTCGCGCAACGATGACCATGCTGTGGAATATGCGCAGGAGATGCAGGATGTGGCCCCTCAGGTACGGGCATACGAGAGGATAGAAGATGCCTGTCGCGATGCTGATATTATTGTCACGACAACGCCGGCGATCGAGCCGGTGTTACTGGCGGAGCACGTGAGTCGCGGCAGCCATATTACGGCGATCGGATCGGATAATGAATTCAAACGGGAAATTAGCGGCGAGTTGCTCACTATGGTGGATATCTTTTGCTGCGACCTGCAGTCGCAAAGCGAAAGCCATGGCGAACTGAAATATTTCAAAAACAGACATCAGGAAACGCCCTGGCCGGTATACGAAATTGGCAAAATCATTGCCGGGGAAATCGCCTGCCAGAGAAAACCAACGGATATATCATTGTGCTGCTTATCCGGCACTGGCGTATTAGATAGCGCTATTGCGGAATATGCGCTTTCACGACTTTGAGCACCGGCTACGCCGTTGCGGCAGGATCTGCCATGCGGCATAGCCCGACTGCGCGCGTCGACGGTTAAATAACCCATGTCTGGCGGTTCGCTGACGCTACCGGACTACGACGGCGATTTTTGCCATGCTTTTAACTTTCCCCCCGCCTTCTCCGAAGACTTTCGGGCCTGTGTAGCCAACCACTATAGGGCTGATTTCACCCCGGGTGGGTGTTTTAAAACGGACATTAACCGGCTTCGCTGACTTGCTGATGCTGCTGTAACGGCAGCATGAAGCGTCGTTGACCTGCTCCCCGTTGATTAATACACCGCGATGTTAGTAATGTCTTCATAAGCCACATGAGGACATCCCCATGAAGAAGCGTTTTTCCGACGAATAGATCATCAGTATCCTCCGCGAGGCTGAAGCCGGGGTTTCTGCCCGTGAGCTCTGCCGTAAGCACGCTATTTCCGACGCCACCTTTTATATCTATGGACTACCTCCGTTTTGCAAGTACTGAAC
>NZ_JBMAXV010000069.1:0-12637 GCF_048589245.1 Klebsiella sp. 10982 | reverse complement strand
TAGAAGAAATAAACAATTGGCTTGGCACCCAAGTAATTAAATTCGAAAATTACAGATTGTAAAACACAAGGTGGCAAAGCCACCTATTTATTTAAAAAAGTATAATTTTGTGCAGAGGTAATATTTGCTGCAAAGAATGGCATTAGTTTATTTCTAGCCATGACATAATAAGACTTCTTTTGATCGTTTTTGCAACACATTAGCATCGCATGAGCATCATTACCTTCTACAGGAGCATACTTTGTAGAAAATAAGGGGATACCGTTTTCATCAAAAATACCATTTAATTTTGGATGTTCCACTTCTGAAAAGAATACGTTTTTTCTAGTCCTATCATCAGGACCATTTTTCTCTTGAGCCCTACCTCTCTGGATATTAACCCTTTGCAAAACAATGTGCTCGCTTGCTAAGCGTTTAATATCCAAGCTCAAACCTCTTTCTTTAAGATCAGAAGTTGGAATTGCGTTATTTTCCAATACATTACGCTCACTGTTATAATGCTCAGAGTCAAAAAGCGTCCTGATAAGAATATCATCATTTAATAAATCATTAACTTTTTGACCCTGAACTTGTTTACCACGACAAAAGCTCCCGCATTTTAGTAGAAAAGCCTTTATCGATGCAAACATCATCATATTCCTCTTCTCCATTGAGTTTGTTCTTGTAATAATAGGCGTACTCTCCCTCACCAAAGAATGCCATATCAATTAAGTAACCATCTGTATTCCAGTAAAAATTAACCTCACCATCTGCTACAGCGCGTATCTTAGGTGCCGCCAAAGAATATTTTTCAATTACATTGATTAAAATATTTTTAGCTTCATTTATTGCCTCTACATGGGGAGCTACTGATCCGGCTCCTAACCAACCATCCCGCAAAGACTTAAGTCTTTCTAACTCATCGACCAAACTAGATTTACCAAAAATCAAAAATTGTCGATCGCTTAATAGTTTCGCTAATAAATTTCCTTCCGAAAACTCTAGGGCATTACTATCAAATTTAACATGGCTAATAAAACTACTAGTCGCATTGGGTATTTTTCGCGTTATTTTGCTTTCAGTTTTTCTCGAATTAAAAAAATAATCACACGCTTCCCACCCGCTAATTAACCCCATACCAATCGTTAATCCAGGGACAAAAGTTTTCGTACCTTCAGTGATATTAGAAATACCAAAAAAACCACCTGTACCAGACTCAAAAGATGTCGGCCGTATATTAAGACAAACACTATTCATATTCTGCCCCCAATAAAACCAGCGCTTCATCAGTAAGGAATGAAAAGAAATATTCCTTAGTTATCAAATGCAATTCATCAAGACCACTTGACAACTCACGCTCAAATGATATCAGATCTTTTGATATTACATTCCTAATACAATCAACATCAATAAGGAAGCCTTCTCTGCTTTTAATGGAGGAATTAGCAAATTCTGCTTTAGCACCTCCAGCCATTTGAATAACTACAACACCATCTTCATTGAAGATTTCAGTCCTTGCTTGAGTAGTATTAAAATTCAACCTACAATTACCCATTGATAGGTTTACATTCAACATTGCCTCGAGTGAAGAACCACTCTCCGGTTCGAGAATATCTATATATTTTAATGAAAATCTTACCACTTTATTTATAAGGGAATAGCCTATAACTTTTGTATAAACATCCATTATAACCGATTTGAACTTATCCCATCCCTCATAAGGAACATTGTAAATTACTTGTAGAACCTTATCACCAATATGAACCTGATACTTTTCAGTTTCAAGTGCTACCAGTGGAGCATAAATTAAACTTGGATCAGTACTCCTAATACTTTCTGGTATTTCAGAAACTGGTGTTTTAGTTATAGTAGCCCCTGGCAAGATATTAAATAGCAAGCCGGGTAAAATATTCGAAAGCGGAACAACGCTTTCGAATCTCATTTCAAATATAACACCTACTAACAGGTCTTTCCTTAACCGTGTAGGAAGTTTTCTGGTCATTTCATCCTCACCAATACATACGTTGTCAAGTAAATATAACAATCCTGTTCATTATATCAACTGCAAGTTTTTGCTGATGTGTTCAGTTTAACATCTTAAGCGGATAAAGCCACAGCGCGCGCTCGTATCCCCGCCACGCCTGCCCGCTTTGTGTAGTGGCTTTCATGCACCTGCATGAGAGACGAAAAAGCCCGCAAGAAATGGATGGAAAGGCGGTTAATGGAGCCAGTGGAGAGGCTTTTGGCAGCCTGAATGCGAGCTAGGGGGCATGATACAAGGCTACCTGCTGGCCTACCTGACGGCGATTGCCGCTTGGCCAGTCACACTGTCGTTAATTGGTCTCTCTGCAACAGGGGCATTCTTTACGCAGCGCAGGGGGCTGAGTGTAGTCCTTGTCGTTCTGTTCATGCTGGTGGCCATCACTGCGTGGCAGTTTGAACGCTACATGTAAAACCATACCACCCCATGAAAATGCCCATATCTTATTTATAGGCAGAAATGGTGTGTTCTGCCTATAGATAGGCACGTTTGACGTGTTCTGCCTATAAGCTTTACCCACCCTCACTTTGCTCACTAATCAATCAATTCCCTTTCTGGTAACGATCGAATTTACTCTTTCATTAATTGCAATATAAGCAATGATTATTTCATTTAATGAAATTAAAATGACTGTGTAAATATCAGGAGGTGGTCATGTCAAAACAGTCCGTCAAACCCGTCTTGCTCAGCGAGGCACAGATTCAGGCAATCCGAAAAATTCAGGAACAGCAGCGCCAGCAATCAGGTATCGGCGTTGCGCCTACGATCCATGAAATTGCTCGTGGGCTGGTGGATAAAGCGCTCCAGCATCTGGGGTAAAAGTCCAAATACTTCCAATGCAAGGGTAAATCAACTATCTGTTTGTTTTTCATGTATATATTAAGCATTTTGAGGTAAAAAAAGGTAATTATGAATACGAATAACACTGACGAAGAGTTGCTTCAGGAAATCCAGAGAATCATCGACAAAGCATCGTTAACAGAACAGATCGCGTTAACCGAATTGCTGCAACGTTATGAGTTGGCTGTATCTGTGGCCAGGTACGCATTACCTGGTTTTCCATTAGGGGTTTTAGACTTTCTCTCGGCCGCAATAAAACCAGCCACCTTTCTTTCCTCTCCTCAATCGTCTGATCTGCATTGTAACGCCCAAGATAAAGCCGATGAGAAATCAGCACTAGCACCCAGTGGGGATAAATACCACTAATCCCTGAAGACCACTCGCATAACATTCTCGGGAGAAAAGCATGCCAACCGTTCCGCAGTATCAACGCCAGAGCCAGACGCAGGCCGCGCCGGTAATGACCAATAATCTCCGCGTGCCGGAGAATCCACTGGTGCAGGGAATCCAGCAGGCTGCTGATATGTCGATCAATATGATGGCTGATGCAAAGCGCAAGGCTGATTTAGCCAATACCCAGAATGGGTTACTTCAGGTCAGCCAATTTAATGATGATCAAATTAACAATCCGCAGACTGGACTTATAACAAAGCAGGGCAAGGATGCGCTTGGACAATCTGATTTAGTTGTTTCTAATGCGACTCAGAAAGTGCAGGACATTGCCTCTACCCTGCCAGAGGGGGAAGTGCGCGATAATTTCATGCGCCAGGCTCAGGTACAGTTACTTTCGTTGAAAAGCCAGGCAACCAGATACGAGGTTGGGCAGCATCGGCAATATGAAGCCGGTCAGCAAGATGGTTACTTACGCCTCCAGCAGCAGCAGGCCCTGAACCCGCAGGAATTTAATCAATCTGCGATGAATGCCTACCACTCCATAATTGCTTATGGGCAAGCGCATGGGCAAAGCCCAGAAGAGATCGAATCAAACTGGGTTCAATGGCGCGAGCACGCTGCGAACCGGGCTAGTGAAGCCTGGTATACGCCAATGTACCAGCAGCTACTTGGGCCAAACGGGAAAGTTGAGGTCACTGATACGCCCAGTGAATCGCAGCTATTTTCCGCAATGATCTGGCAGGAGAGCGGTGGTAATCAGTATGGTAAAGACGGATCGCCGTTGGTGTCGCCGAAAGGCGCGGTGGGCGTAGCGCAGGTTATGGAAGACACTGGGCCAGAAGCTGCACGTCTGGCTGGTGTGGCGTGGGATCGTGACAAGTGGCTTAACGACCCGCGCTATAACGCGAAACTTGGCCAGGCGTACTTCGGTGCGCAGATGACGAAATATGGTAACAATCCTGTACTTGCGGTTGCTGCCTATAATGCCGGGCCCGGGGCGGTCGATGGCTGGATAAAAAAAATTGGCGATCCGCGTACAGGCGCCGTAAGCAATGAACAGTTCGCCGCGGCAATTCCATACGAGGAAACCCGCAACTATGTGGCGAAAGTAACCGGAGGTGCGCTGGCGATCCCTGGCCCGGCCACAATGGAAAATCTCATCAACCAGCCATTCTGGAATGCGATGAGCCCACAGAACAAATCCGCCATGATGAGTAAAGTTGCAGGCATGTATGATATGCAGGCGGCTGCCGGGCGTGTAGCGCTGCAGAGTCAGATGCTTGATGACATGGTAACGCTTGAAGCTGGAGGTTCTGTTAATCCAGTCACGCCGCAGAAATGGGCTGCGGTAATGCCTTTGCAGGCGTCGCCCGCTGAGCGTATGCAACTGGAGAAAATCTATCAGCAGTATCAACAGGCCATGAGCCTGCAGCCCGTCTACCAGACCATTGTGAAAGGTAATTATCAGCAAGGTCTTGCGGCCGTTCAGTCTATACAACCCCAGCAGGGTGAGACGAACTCCAAATATAAGAGTGAGCTTTATGCTTCTGCTGTATCAAAACTCCAGCAAGTTCATGATGCACGCGAGGCTGATCCCGGAGCCTGGTTGCAACAACATTCCCCGGTAGTTCAATCAGCCTTCCAAGAGTACCAGAATAATCAGGTTACCGGTGAATATCTGGCTTCACGCATTCAGGCAGAAAAAGACCGGCTTGGGATCCGAAGCAAAAGTGTATTACCTGCGAGCATAGTTGACGGGATATCGGCAAAAGTTGATAGCGGCGATATGAACTTTTCTGACCTGAAAGGGATTATCTCTGGCTTTGGCCGTTACGGTGACACTGTTGTCGCGCAGTTGCAGCCAAAAACAAAAGCAGCAGTAAGGGTTGCTACAGCGATAAACGACCCTAACGCTGCTGACACGATGTTTACCATCCGCAATGTGAAGACTGAAGAGCTGAAGAAGAACGCTGGAGAACAAGCCAAAGGTGTAGACGCGGCCTGGAACTCTCTAATTTCCGCAGCATCGCCGACATTTAGCCTACAGCGACAAGGTGGAGCGGAAACGCTTGCTGATATCAATGAGCAAGGTAAGCGCCTAGCTTATTACTACATGGCATCGGGGGAAGATGCTCAGGCAGCAACAGAAAAAGCCTATAAAAAAATGATCGGCGATCATTATACGGTCACTGAGACATGGCGAATGCCTAACAGCCTGGGACTGAAAGAGAATAATGTTACCGACGGTCTGAGTAATATCGTCAATAGCCTCAAGGTAGATGATATTGGCAGTCGGAGTATGTTTTATAACCCATCAATGACGCCAGAGCAGAATGCCGCTAATAACCTTGCGCAGATACAGAATAGCGCTGAATGGGTGACGGACGAAAATGAACAAGGTGTTTATCTGACAGTTAACGGCACCCCTATTCTGGATCAGCACGGCTCTCCTATCCGTGTGAGCTTTGCCGATGCCAGCAAGTCTGGAATTGCAAAACCGAGTACAACCGGCGCCGTTCTTAACTGGATGGGCGAAAAACGCAAGGTTACTCCACCCTCTGAGTTCTATACACCAAATGTTAATGCCACTATGTCCGATGCCTTCAGGGTGATCCAGGGTCAGGATGGGATGAACCTGCAGCCCCAAAAAGAACCGGACACCGCGAGGAATGTATTGCGCGATGCTCTTAATACACGAGGAGGCCAATAATGGCGTTCTATACCGGTGCCCCGCTAAGCAACAACCCCTTGCCAGTCGAGGGCGAGCAGCCGCTATTACGCTCGCTTGGCGCGTCTGTTTCTGAAGGATTCAACGAAGGCCCATTCGTATCATGGGGTGAGGAATCACGCCTTGCCCGGCTAAATATTGATCCCAGTGCAGAGCGATATAGCCAGGAGGATGCCAGGCGCTTATTCGGCGAACATAAAATTGAATCTATCAATGTTCCTACGGCGGGTTTAACAAAGCCTTATGTTGACGCTGTTATTCAGGACCATCAGGCTCACCTCAACAGGCAACAGATCTTACAAGGCGCCCCATCTGGTACCGTCTCTACTCCACTGAAGTATATGGCTAATCTTATGGGCAGCATAGCGGATCCGGGTAACGCCTTAATAGGGCTTATCCCTTTCGCTGGTGAGGCCAGAGCCGCAACACTTCTTGGCCGTGCTGGCCAACGTTTTCTACAGGGAAGTGTATATGGTGCAGCACAGACAGCAGCAACAATGCCGCTGGTTGCAGAGGGACAAGCAGCCCAAGGTAATGATTTTACAATGGGAGACTACGCCTCCAACTTTCTATTTGGAACAATTGGTGGTGGTATTCTTCACGCTGGTGGTGGGATTGTGGCTGATGCGCTGCGAGCCCGTGATATGTCCACTTCTCGGGTAAATGAGATACCAGGCGCAGCAACCGAAAAGTCGCCATCTCCGGAAATTGGTCTCCCCATCGAATCACCGGCGGCGGAACCATTAATTATGCGACCGGGCATATTTCCTGATTCGCCAACATATCTCTCCAGAGCGCCGGCAGATGACCTGGCTAGAAGCATCGATCATTACCGCGAGAACTATACGCAGCAAACGGCCTATAACGATGTTGTCCCTTCTTATGCCGATAATCTTCAGGAGTTGGCATCACGGCAGATAACAGGCGTTGGTGAACTTCAGCGCCAGGTGGAAAGTCTGACCAGAAATATTGGCTCTCTTGATGCATCGCTGCCCGAGCTTACTAAACAGTATCAGGGGCAGAGGATGAAGTTCAGGGAAGCACGTGCGGCGGCACAGGCTCAACTGAATGATCGGCGCCAGCGGTTACAGACGGAGATCGAACAACTAAATTCTCGTATTGGAGAGCACCAGGACGGTGCCAGAGCGGCGCAGGAACTGGCATCTATCTCTCGCGGGGAACTTCCCGAACCGCTTGCAAAGCAAGTCTCCCGGCGAGCCGATGAGATCCGCTTGTCACTCCGACAATCCCCGGTTGCGCAAGGTATCAAAAGTGCAGCTCAGAAGTTAGGTGAGGCTGACTGGATGGTGCGTAATCAGGCTATGCGATCAGCCGTAGCCCAGATGCGCCGGGGGGAGGATGTAAACATCGAGCCGTTCCTCAATCTGGTAGACCCGGAGAAAAAAATAACGGCTATTGATGATCTGTCTTTACCTCGACGCATCCCAGCAGCGCAAGACGATGTGGCGGCCAGTGCTTCAGCTGATATCCAGATAAAGTCAGCGGGTGAGTCAGGGACTACTGATGACGCATTGAGACAAGCAGAAGAAAACCTGAATTATACGCGCCAGATTAACGACGCTATTTCTTCTGATGATCCGGAGTTCGCCGCTTTAATGAAACAGGTTGAACATGAGGCAGCAGATACCTCCATGGAAAAAGCAATCAAAGCTGCGGCTATGTGCCGTATAGGGAAACTGAATGGCTGATAATATTTTTCTCACCGCATGCGAAAAAGCAGTAAATGCTGCCGCCGGTCGCCCTCTGACCGATGAAGAGATGCAGAGTTTATTTAACAACATGGATGATACGATAGCGCGGATTAAAGCTGAGAATGCTGCTATTTCAAATGAGGGGGCTGCGCTCCAGGCTGCTGAGGAGCTAATGAAATCCGAGAGGCTGGCAAAAGCCATTGAGACTCAGCAGAAGCTGATCAACCTGCGTATTTACAAAAAACACTCGGCCTTTCTCAACAATACTCGTTTTGGCAAAGGCGAAGCAGATCGCCCTGATATCACACTGTCTTCCATTCTGGTCGGGCGTAATGAATATGCGGCCGGAACCCGTGAATCAGTAGCCAGGGAGCAGGAGCAACTGAGCGGTAAATACAATGGTGGTTTCTTTCACGACATCGATAAAACAGGTTACGAAAAAGCCTTTTCATCTGGTGAGTACGATCTTGATATAGCCCGAGCTATTGACCGTATGGGGCGCAGGGAGTCTACCGATGGTCTCCCTAAAGAGGCGATAGCACTTGGCAAAGTCATAATGAAGTGGAATGAAGTCACGCGTCTTGATAAAAATCGAGCCGGCGCATGGGTAGGTAAGCTGGTGGGATATATCACTCGCCAGAGCCACGACATGTACAAAATCAGAGCCGCAGGATACGAGGGATGGCGTGATTTTATTTTGCCGCGGCTGGATGATGGCACTTTTGAAGGCATAGCTAATCGCGAAGAGTACCTACAAAACGTCTATAACAACCTGGCATCGGGAACACACCTGACTTACAAGCCCGCCTCAGAGTGGCTGAAGGGCTTCAAAGGTGGCGGATCCAATATAGCCAAACGTGCCAGCCAGGAGCGCGAACTCATTTTTAAGCCCGGTGGTGATGCCTGGTTCGAATACAACAAACTGTACGGCGCCGGGAATATTCGCGAGTCTGTCATCGCCTCTCTGGATAGTGCAGCAAAAACAACCGGTCTGATGCGGGTACTCGGAACAAACCCTGAGCACATGTTTCAGCGTCTTTTTGATGATCAGTTGCTGCGTATTAAAAAGACAAATGACCCCGCGGCAGTGGCTGATCTTAACGGTCAGTTCCGTATGCTCAAACAGCAGCTTGATGAGGTTATGGGGCTTACCAATATCCCAGGGAATGCAACCCTGGCCAAAACGGGAGCCAGTATTCGAGCAGTTGAGGGGATGACTAAGCTGGGTAGCGCAACGCTTTCATCCCTTAACGATATAGGCAACATGTCCATGGAAATGCGGTATCAGGGCATGAATATCTATGAGGCGATGAGCAAAAACCTTATGGGTAAGTTGCAGGGCTACAGCAGCGAAGAGAAAAAAGAAATCCTCAGTTATATGGGGATCGGTTTTGATGCTGTACGCAATGAAGTGATCTCCAAATTCTCGGGTGATACTTCTGTCCCAGGGAAGATAGCCCGTCTTCAGCAGAAGTTTTTCAAATACAACCTACTTAACTGGTGGACCGAGAACGGGCGTTCGGGCGCCGGTCTTATCATGTCCAACTGGATGGCGCGTAATGCTGGCAGTGAGTTTTCAAAGCTTAACCCCGAGCTCCGCCGCGTACTTGAAATAAGTGGTATCGGTGAGCATGAGTGGTCGGTATTCCGTAATATGCAGATGGACGAACTGAACGGTAACAGCCATATGACCCCTAATGGTGTTCAGTTTATCCCCAATCACGACATTGAAAAATATCTTGCGACGCAGAACATCAAGGCCAGTTCGGCGGCGATCGCCAATGCGCGGGAAACCCTTGCAGGTAAACTCCGAGGCTACTATCTCGATCGTATTCAGGTTGCTATGTCCGAGCCTGGGGCGAGAACAAATGCGCTAATTAAATTCGGTACTGTACCAGGCACGCCGGTTGGTGAAGCCGTTCGAATGATGATGCAGTTCAAATCTTTCACAGCGTCATTTATGCAGAATACCCTGGGAAGGGAGTTGTACGGCCGTGGTTACACGCCGGCGGCCCTTGGGCAGAGTAAGTTTCCGGCGCTGGCCAAAGCGATGTTTGCAGGTAACGGAGAATGGCAGGGCTTTGCTCAGTTGTTCATATGGATGACAGCTTTTGGATATCTGTCCATGCAGGCAAAACTCATGGTCAAGGGGCAAACACCGCGCCCGCTGGATCATAAATCAGTCATGGCAGCGATGGTACAAGGCGGCGGCGCCGGCCTGATGGGGGATTTCCTTTTCGGCGAATATAACCGTTTCGGTGGGGGCATGGCATCCAGCCTGGCCGGGCCATTTGTAGGAGATGTGGATCAACTACGTAACCTGTACCTGCAGGCCCGAGATGGCGATGCAAAGGCCGGAGATTTTCTCCGTTTCGGTATCAACCATACACCGTTCCTCAATCTGCTTGGTGTGCGTCAGGGAATGGACTATCTTATTCTGAACCGCATGCAGGAATGGTTATCACCTGGGTCTCTTGAGCGCTATGAGCAGCGTGTACAGAAAGATCAGGGTAATACATTTATGTTACCGCCATCGCAATTCATGTTAGGGAAATAATAATGAATGCCAAATATATTGCTTGCGCTTTTTTCTGCTCATTTATGGTGCCTGCTGAAGCAAAGTTCTATGATGGTCAACAGCTATACCTATATTCTCAGGAGTATAAAAAAGCTGAACAAGGTAGATGCCGTACGCCTGATAATCAGCTTCAAGCTGGCGTATTCATGGGATATGTGGCATCAATGATTGATGCCTATGGTAATGAAGGGGCTCAGGTTTTTTGCCAACCTAATGGGCGGTTACAGACATATGCTGATGTTGTTTATAAATACTTAAACGATAACCCTGACAAGCGAGTTAACTCAGCTGAGAGCTTGGTCATAGCTGCTATGCAGGCATCGTTTCGTTGTAACGAGCCGCCAAAGCTGGATGGTAAAAACTAGCGTGACATGTCACAAAGGCCGCTTTCGCGGCCTTATTTATCACTGACCGCCGGGGCGGGAGTCAGCAGAACGGCCGCCACAGCGTGAGCCGTCAGCTGCGGTGTCATCAGGATGCTGGCAGTTACCAGCGAAAGCCTGTGCGGAAGAGCCCAGAGACAACAGAACAAACAGCACTGCTAATGCTTTTTTCATTTTCACTTACCATGTGTAGACCACTGAACCGTGGCTTTATGATTGTAGCGCTGTGCTCAGATTTCATCCATCAAAAAGCCCGCTATGCGGGCTTCTTAACAAGATAATCAGGATGCCATGGCTCTTGATCTCTACTCATTGGTTTTCCGGATATTTTATCATAAAACTTATCAGCAAGAGCGGCTACAAATTGAACAGAGGACTCGTATTCAGCTTCTTTGTGTGCAGGAGGAAACCAGAAATCTAGAACTCCTGCATTCCTGTTTTCACACACTGCATAAATTAAATATGCATCTGATGTTGGAATTTGCTTTTCATATCCACCGGGACCGTATCTACCGGTAGACCAATTATTCCAACATTCTTCAGTGCCATTTATCCCATATTCATTGGTGTATAATCCAATATTTACATGAACTTTTCTTATGTGAATAGGGTAGACACATGGGGGTTTATGAAAAAGACTATCCTTACCAAAGTCAGGATGGTGGCCATAGCGCCAGTGAAAAATAAATGAGTCTTTAAAACCTTTTAATATAAGGTCAGATTTAAATTTCTGTTCGCTATATACGCCACCAAGATATTCATTCTGGACCATCAAAGGAAGCTCTCAGTAACCGCTCTTCTCGAGAGTCGGATAGTTCCCTGGAAAGCGCGCTTGCTTCAGAGAAAGAGAGCTTCTTAACGCGCGGTACACAGTTTTCCTCAACAGTTTCACATTTCTTAACTACTTCCACAGCAATCGTATGGCGATATGCAAAACTGGAACTGCGGACTATCTGGTACCCAAGCTTTTTAGCAAGGGCATCGAGGTGTGTCATGCGGGCAGTTTTACGCAAGCCACTCGTAGCTTTCAGCTTGCGCTGCTGGAGAGCTGGCTTTCTGCCTTTCTCTTCAGTGGCAATCAGAGCAACAATTTTTGACATGGGTATCTCCGCAATGAACTCAATTAAAGGTTGAATACCTTTGGGCTAAATATACTCACAGGTATTGTTGGTTGCAAGATGAGCAGAGCAATAAAAACGCGATATCAATAGATATGAATAGGTTACGAATCATGAATTTTAAGGCGCTTCCCTGCGCCAGCAGCCTCAGTAACCCTTGGTCTTAGCCATCACATACTGAGCATGCGTCTCTATGTCGCGCAGTACGGCGCCGATACCAACAATGTAGCTGAGCATGGCCGTTACCTCTGCGGCGGCGCCGGACACATCATGCCCGTCGGCATCCATCTTTTTCAGCATATCCATCAGCATGGAGTGTTCAACCGGACCGTTCACTCCCTCAGGACTATGGATGTGCTCACGGTAGTTCGTCTTAAGAGGGTAGTGATAGGTCTGCTTCTCTTCCGACTTTATGGTCTCAAGGGTGGCTGGCATCAAACTGGCTACTACCTTCTGCGTTATATCCGCCGGCGAGAGCTCCTGGCGAACGTATCGCCCGGTGCAGAGGATTTGCGTAAGCAATGTGCCAACTGTATCACGTTGCCTTACTTACCGGGCGAGAAACTCTCTTGTCAACAGGTGGCTTTTTCCCACCAAAATTACCGGTGTTTGCGGCCTTTCTTTCGTCAAGCCACTGTTCGACTTCATCTCCATCCCAGGCACAGCGTCCGTCGGTAATATAAAAGCGTTTTGGGAACTGACCTTTGTGTTCAAGGCGGTCGATAGTACTCATCGATAACGGCACCACCAGCAACAACTCTTTCCTACCAAAAGCTTTTTTCATTAATTAATTCAACTATATGTATTAAAAATGGTGGTGTTTTTAGCAAGTGGCGCATCAGAAATGCAGAGGATTACTCCTGGT
>NZ_JBMAXV010000068.1:0-13097 GCF_048589245.1 Klebsiella sp. 10982 | reverse complement strand
GGTCCCTTCGACTTATCCCTGCAGGCTTCGGGTCGGGCCGAGGCAGCGTCCGTGCAAAACACGGCCCTCAGCCCGCATCCATGCGGGCTGCCCCGGCCTTCCGGGAACGTCTCAGCGATGTTGAGGCCGTCAGCACCGGCAGTTTCAGCAACAATGGTGAATAAATTAGGCAGGTCGCACGAACCGTAGGCCGGGCAAGGCGTGAGCCGCCGCCCGGCACAAGACGGGTATGGCGCCGGAGCTTGCCGGGCGTGGGAGTGGGAGTGGGAGTGGGAGTGGGAGTGGGATTCTGCGGAGCGTTTCGCTAAAAACACCCGCCACCCTCAAATAAGAAGGCCGGTTAGCATCGCTAACCGGCCTTTTTTATCCGCTTCCGCGCAACGTATCAGTCGTGGCGCGGGTACTCCGGCGTGTTGATCCAGGCGTGGTCATCTTCCCAGGTGAACAGCCATTTCCGGTCCGGCCCGGCCATCACGTTCAGATAGTAGCTGTCGTAACCGGCAATCGCCGCCACCGGATGGTAACCGCGCGGCACCATCACCACATCGTGGTTGTAGGGCGCCATACAGGCGTCCAGGCTGCGGTCGTCGGTGTAGACCCGCTGGAAGGCAAAGCCCTGCGGCGGATCGAAGCGGTGATAGTAGGTTTCTTCCAGCTGCGTCTCTTTGCCCGGCTGGGCGGTATCATGCTTATGCGACGGCCACGAGCTGGTGGCCCCCTCGTCGGTGTAGACTTCCACCACCAGCAGGCAGTCCGCCTCGGCGCTGTCCGGCAGAATATTATGCACCCGACGCTGGTTGCGCCCTTTCCCACGGTGCTCTACCCCGACGTCTTCCGGCCGAATGAGGCGTGCCGGGAAGCTGCCTTTGCCCGGCGCGCTGCATACCGCCAGCTCCAGATCGGAATCGGCAGTCACCTCGACTTTATCCTGCGGCGGGATGTAGACCGACCACGGCGGGGTGCGTTCAAACGGCGACATCCGTTTACCGAGATTCGGGAAATCGGCATGCTGCGTTTTCACCGACGCCAGCCCAGCGACCAGCACCAGGCACAGCTCGCGATCGCCGCTCTCCAGCGTCACGGTCTGCCCTTTTTTCAACATCCAGACATCAAAGCCGATATAGCGCCAACCGGCGCTTTGCGGCGTAATATGCTGGATCTGTCCCTCTTTTCGCGATTTAGCCAGTAACGACATGGCGCTCTCCTTCGCCGATTAACCTAACGTCGGCATGCTGAATTCAGATACGGTCTGCTGCCCTGCCGGCCAGCGTACGGTGGCGGTCTTCATACGCGTGTAGAAGCGAACGCCGTCCGGCCCGTGGACGTTCAACGCGCCAAACACCGAGCGCTTCCAGCCGCCGAAGCTGTGGAACGCCATCGGCACCGGGACCGGCACGTTCACTCCAACCATCCCCGCCTGCACGTCGTGGACGAATTCACGCGCGGTGTGACCGTTGCTGGTGAAGACGGCGCTGCCGTTGCCAAATTCGTGGCTGTTGACCAGCTCCAGGGCGCTGTCATAGTCCGCCGCGCGCACAATTCCCAGCACCGGGCCAAAGATCTCTTCGCGCCAGATGGTCATCTCCGGAGTGACGTGATCGAACAGGGTGCCACCGACATAATAGCCTGCCTCATAACCCGGCACGCGCAGTTTGCGGCCATCGACCACCAGTTTTGCCCCTTCGCTTTCGCCTTTATCAATATAGCCGAGCACTTTTTTCTGGTGAGTATCAGACACCACCGGCCCCATCTCGTTCTCTTCCTGGCCGCGCATGCAGCCCGGGCCCACTTTCAGCGCTTCCACCAGCGGCTTCAGGCGGGCGATCAGTTTGTCGGCAGTTTCATCTCCCACCGCCACCACCACCGGCAGCGCCATGCAGCGCTCGCCTGCGGAGCCAAAAGCACCGCCCATAATGGCGTTAACGGTGGCGTCGAGATCGGCATCCGGCATCACAATCGCGTGGTTCTTGGCGGCGCCGAAGGCCTGTACACGCTTGCCGTGGGCGCTGGCGGTCTTGTAGATATACTCCGCCACGCCGGAGGAGCCGACGAAGCTCACCGCCGCAATACGCGGGTCAGTGTACAGCTGCTCAGCATCTTCATTGCTGCAGTGCACGACGTTAAACACGCCGTCCGGCAGACCGGCCTCTTTCAGCAGCTCTGCCAGACGCACGGCGGCCGTCGGCGCCAGCGCCGGCGGCTTGAGAACGAAGCTGTTGCCGCAGGCCAGCGCCAGCGGGAACATCCACATCGGCACCATCGCCGGGAAGTTGAACGGGGTGATCCCGGCCACCACGCCCAGGGGCTGCATCAGCGAATAGCTGTCGACGCCGGTACCGACGTCAGAGGAGTATTCGCCTTTAATCAGGTGCGGGATCCCGCAGGCGAATTCGACCACTTCCATGCCGCGGGTCAGCTCGCCCAGCGCATCCGACCACACTTTACCGTGCTCGCTGACGATGATCCCCGCCAGCTCTTCCACATGCTGCTCCAGCAACATTTTGAAGTTGAACAGCACGCGGGCGCGGCGCAGCGGCGTGGTACGGGACCAGCTGTCAAACGCATCGCGAGCAACCTGAATCGCCTCGGAGACTTCCTGCGCGGTTGACACCGTGACTTCGCGCACCGCTTTGCCCGTCGCCGGGTCGTATACCGGCATCGTTTCGTTGCTGCTGCTAATAACGGTTTTCCCGCCAATAAAGTTTCCTGTGATCGTCATGTTCTCGCCTCATAGTGAAGGGGGCCAGCGCACACCGGCCCGTCGCTGATTCTGCTGTGCTATAACCGTAGTAAAATGAAATTTATATTTCAACATTATTGTGAAATGAAATTCCATTTTGGTGATAACAGTCGCATTTTGCGCTGACCGATCGCCTGTGCGTTTCCCGCATCGCGCCTTGTCGTCTCATGGCGCCAGGCTTCCCGCCGCTGTCGCTTCCGCAGTCGGGACCAGTGATATTTTGCGAGACAGCTCAAACATTCATCATTTCCATTCTTGCTAATTTTGAAATAAACGTTTTGACTGTTAGCCAATTGAACGAACCTCCCCCCTCTTCCGTCAGGAGTGTCTTATGGCCATCGCAATGCAACGTTTTTGTATTAACCGCAAAATCGCGCCAGCGCTCAGCATTGAAGCGTTTTTCCGTCTGGTGAACCGTCTGGGCCTGAATAAGGTCGAGCTGCGCAACGATTTACCCAGCGGAAAAGTGACCGACGATCTGAGCCATCAGCAGGTGCGCGAGCTGGCGGCGCGCTACCACATCGAGATCCTGACGATTAACGCGGTCTACCCCTTTAACCGTCGTAGCGAAGCGGTACGGCAGCTGACCGAATCGCTGCTGAAAGAGGCCCAGGCCATCGGCGCCAAATCGCTGGTGCTCTGTCCGCTCAACGACGGCAGCGAGGTGCCGGCCAGCGACACCCTGGGCGCCCTGCGCGACCTGGCGCCGCTGTTCGCCTTCTACGGCATCCACGGCCTGGTGGAGCCGCTGGGCTTCCCGCAAAGCTCGCTGCGTTCTGCACACCAGGCGCAGACGCTGATCCACGACGCCCGCGTGCCGTTTAAGCTGCTGATCGACACCTTCCATCACCATCTCTACCCGCAGGCGGAGGACGAGTTCAGCCAGGTGGAGATAGCGGACATCGGGCTGGTCCACCTCTCCGGGGTGGACGATCCCCGTCCGCGCGAGCAGCTCACCGATGCCGAGCGCATCATGCTGACCCCACAGGATCGTCTCGGCACCTGCGAGCAGGTTAAAGCGCTGGAAGCCCGCGGCTATCAGGGGGTGTACGCTTTTGAGCCCTTCGCGCCCGAGCTGGCGCAGTGGACCGAAGCGGATATCGAGCGCGAAATTGAGCAGAGCATCGCGCTTATTCAACGCCACTGCGCCTGAGGCCTGCTCTGGACAGCGTGCGCGGCGCGTGACGATTTCCCCAACGCCGGACGACGAGGTTGCCTATAATCGTCGCAGGATAAATGGAGGAATCGATCATGAGCTCACCCCTGTTGATTGCGCGCACGCTGGATAACGCGCTGTATTTGCTGCCCGCGATGGCCAACCGCCATGGGCTGATCACCGGTGCGACCGGCACCGGTAAAACCGTCACCCTGCAGAAGCTGGCTGAGTCATTCTCGGAGATTGGCGTCCCGGTATTTATGGCCGACGTCAAGGGCGACCTGACCGGCATTGCCGCCGCGGGGCAGAGCTCAGAGAAACTGCAGGCGCGGCTGGAGAAGATCGGCGTCAGCGACTGGGAGCCGCACGCCAACCCGGTGGTGCTCTGGGATATCTTTGGCGAGAAGGGTCACCCGGTTCGGGCGACGGTCTCCGATCTTGGCCCCCTGCTGCTGGCGCGCCTGCTCAATCTCAACGAGGTGCAGAGCGGCGTGCTGAACATTATTTTTCGCATCGCGGACGACCGCGGCCTGCTGCTGCTCGACTTCAAAGACCTCCGCGCCATCACCCAGTTTATTGGCGACAACGCCAAATCGTTCCATAACCAGTACGGCAATATCAGCAGCGCCTCGATCGGCGCCATCCAGCGCGGGCTGTTGACCCTGGAGCAACAGGGCGCCGAGCACTTCTTCGGCGAGCCGATGCTGGATATCGCCGACTGGATGCGCGTCGATGCCACTGGTAAAGGGGTGATCAATATCCTCAGCGCCGAAAAGCTCTACCAGATGCCGAAGCTCTACGCCGCCAGCCTGCTGTGGATGCTTTCCGAGCTTTACGAGCGTCTGCCGGAGGCGGGCGATCTCGACAAGCCCAAACTGGTGTTTTTCTTCGATGAGGCACATCTGCTGTTCAACGACGCGCCGCAGGTGCTGCTGGATAAAATCGAGCAGGTGATCCGCCTTATCCGCTCCAAGGGCGTCGGCGTCTACTTTGTTTCGCAGAACCCGGCGGATATTCCCGACGCTGTGCTCGGCCAGCTGGGCAACCGCGTACAGCATGCCCTGCGCGCCTTTACGCCAAAGGACCAGAAGGCGGTGAAAACCGCCGCCCAGACCATGCGCGCCAATCCGGCCTTCAGTACCGAGCAGGCGATCCAGGAGCTGGGCACCGGCGAGGCGCTGATCTCCTTCCTTGATGAGAAAGGCAGCCCGTCGGTGGTCGAGCGGGCGATGGTGATCGCTCCCTGCTCGCGGATGGGACCGGTCAGCGATGACGAACGCAATGGCCTGCTGAACCACTCGCCGCTGTACGGCAAGTATGAGGAGGAGGTGGACCGCGAGTCGGCCTTCGAGATGCTGCAGCAAGGGGTGCAGGTCGCCACCGGGCAGCAGTCGGCCCCGCCGGCGAAGGGCCAGCAGAGCGGCGATGACGACGGGCTGCTCGGCGGCCTGAAAGATATCCTATTCGGCAGCACCGGCCCGCGCGGCGGTAAACGCGACGGTATCGTGCAGACCGCAGCGAAAAGCGCGGTTCGCCAGGTCACCAATCAGATCGTCCGCGGCATGCTGGGCAGCCTGCTGGGCGGCCGCAAGCGCTAAAAAAAAGCCCCCTCATCGCTGAGGGGGCTTACGTTTCAGGCTTACCCGCTAGGCCTTGCGCATCATCAGCCAGAGGCTTATCAGGAAGAAGCTGGCGCTCGGCAACAGCGCGCCGATGATCGGCGGGATGCCGTAGACCAGGGTCAGCGGGCCGAAAATCTGGTCCAGTACGTAGAAGATAAAGCCGAAGCTAATCCCCGTCACCACCCGCACGCCCATCGGCACGCTACGCAGCGGGCCAAAGATAAACGACAGCGCCATCAGCATCATCACCGCCACCGACAGCGGCTGGAAGATTTTGCTCCACATATTGAGCTGGTAGCGTCCCGGATCCTGGCCGCTGGACTTCAGGTATTTCACATAGTTGTGCAGGCCGCTGATCGACAGCGCATCCGGATCCAGGGCAACCACGCCGAGCTTATCCGGCGTCAGGTTGGTTTTCCAGGTGCCGCTCACCATCTGCGACCCGGTCACCTGCTTTGGATCGGTCAGGTCGGATTCATCCACCTGCGACAGGCGCCAGACTTTATTTTCGCTATCGAACTTCGCCGAGGCGGCATAGCGCACCGACTGTAAACGACGCTCCGGGTTGAAGGCATAGATGCTGACGCCGCCCAGCTCATCGTTCCCTTTCACCCGTTCGATATAGACAAAGTTATGGCCATCTTTCGCCCACAGCCCCTGTTGGGTTGAGAGCAGCGAACCGCCGTACATCTGCTGGGCACGGTAGTTACGCGCCATCTGTTCGCCCTGCGGCGCCACCCACTCACCGATCGCCATGGTCAACAGCACCAGCGGGATCGCGGTTTTCATCACCGCCAGCGCCACCTGCATCCGGGTGAAACCGGACGCCTGCATCACCACCAGTTCGCTGCGCTGGGCCAGCATCCCCAGCCCCAGCAGCGCGCCAAGCAGCGCCGCCATCGGGAAGAAGATCTGGATGTCTTTCGGCACGCTAAGGATGGTGTAGAGACCTGCGCCCAGCGCATCGTAGCTCCCCTGCCCGGACTTTTTCAGCTGATCGACAAACTTGATAATGCCGGAGAGCGACACCAGCATGAACAGCGTCATCATGATGGTGTTGAAAATCGTCTTACCGATATAACGGTCAAGTACGCCAAACGCCTGCATCAGGCCGCTCCTTTATTAAAACGGGCGCGGAAGCGGCGCATCGGCACCGTATCCCACAGGTTTAACAGCACCGCCAGCGCAAAATAGAGCAGGTTAATCGCCCACATCCAGATAGCCGGGTCCATTTTGCCTTTGCCGCCGTTCGACTTAATCGACGTCTGCAACAGGAAGAACACCAGGTAGAGCAGCATCGCCGGCAGCATCGACAGTACGCGCCCCTGACGCGGGTTCACCACGCTGAGCGGCACCACCATCAGCGCCATAATGAAGACGGTCGCCACCAGCGTGAAGCGCCAGTGCAGTTCGGCGCGCGCGCGGTCGGTGTGGGTTTGCCACAAGGTGCGCATATCCATCTGTTCGGTGTCGTCCGGATCGGCGCTCACCGCCTGGTGGCCGATAATAGCCTGATAGTTATTGAAATCGGTAATGCGGAAGTCGCGCAGCATCGCAGTGCCTTCAAAGCGGGTGCCCTTGTTGAGGGTCACCACCTGCGAACCGTCTTTCTGCTGCGACAGCTCGCCGGAATCCGCCACCACCACGGAGGGGCGTGCATTGCCTTTCGGACGCAGCTGGGCAAGGAAAACGTCATGGAAGCGACTGCCGTTGACGTTCTCAATAAACATCACCGCGTTTCCATCGCTGGCCTGCTGGAACTGGCCCTGAGCCAGCGCCGCCATGCCGGGGTTGGCCTTGGCTTCCGCCAGCACTTCATCCTGATGGCGAGACGACCACGGCCCCGCCCACATGACGTTGACCGCCGCCACCGCGCCGGTGAATAGCGCGAGGATCATCGCCGCCTTGATCAGCACGGCTTTACTCAGGCCGCAGGCGTGCATCACCGTAATTTCGCTTTCGGTGTACAACTTGCCCAGGGTCATCAGCAGGCCAAGGAACAGACTTAACGGCAGGATAAGCTGCGCCATCTCCGGGATGCCGAGCCCCAACAGCGAGAGCACCAGATTGGTTGGGATATCGCCATCCACCGCAGCGCCGAGGATCCTGACTAATTTCTGACAAAAGAAAATCAGTAACAGGATGAATAGGATCGCCAACTGGCTTTTCAGCGTCTCACGAACCAGATATCTTATGATTATCACTATAAATACGCCCGTAAAAACCCGTTTTAGTGCAGGAAAATTGCTTGTTTCATGGCTTAAACGTCATTTATTCTCTTTGGTCGTCGAAAACGTCGCTAAGATTAAATGACTCATCGGTTCTGCATGTCAGGATCTTTTCTGACGAACCCAGGCCTTAATAACGTTAAGATTAACACGAAGTCACCGCAACAGCGGATATGAGTTACGAAAGCTTGCAATTATATACTCAATGGATTTCGAGTTGTAAGAAGGCAGCAGGGCTGTGGCCCCAGACGCGCACAATGTGCCACGTCAGGGTAAGCAGGCGCAGCCGGCGCATCTGCAACTTGAAAGGCGACGAGTATAGCCGTAGCCACCACTGTTGTCTTTAAGATTCAGGAGCATAGTGCATGGAGTTCAGTGTAAAAAGCGGTAGCCCGGAGAAGCAGCGGAGCGCCTGTATCGTGGTCGGCGTCTTTGAACCACGTCGCCTCTCCCCCATCGCCGAACAACTCGATAAAATCAGCGACGGCTACATCAGCGCCCTGCTGCGTCGCGGCGAGCTGGAAGGCAAACCTGGCCAGACGTTATTGCTGCACCATGTGCCAAACATTCTGTCTGAGCGCATTCTGCTGATTGGCTGCGGCAAAGAGCGCGAGCTGGATGAGCGCCAGTATAAGCAGGTCATCCAGAAAACCATCAATACCCTGAATGATACCGGCTCAATGGAGGCGGTCTGCTTCCTGACCGAGCTGCACGTCAAAGGCCGTAACAACTACTGGAAAGTTCGCCAGGCCGTTGAAACCGCCAAAGAGACGCTGTACAGCTTCGACCAGCTGAAGACCAACAAAAGCGAGCCGCGTCGCCCGCTGCGTAAAATGGTCTTCAACGTCCCGACCCGTCGTGAACTCACCAGCGGCGAACGCGCCATTCAGCATGGCCTGGCGATTGCCGCCGGCATCAAAGCGGCGAAGGATCTCGGCAATATGCCGCCGAATATCTGTAACGCCGCCTATCTGGCCTCTCAGGCGCGCCAGCTGGCCGACACCTATAGCAAAAACGTCATCACCCGGGTGATCGGCGAACAGCAGATGCGCGAGCTGGGAATGAACGCCTATCTCGCCGTCGGCAACGGTTCGCAGAACGAGTCGCTGATGTCGGTCATCGAATATAAAGGTAACCCGGCTGAAGACGCGCGCCCTATCGTGCTGGTCGGTAAAGGCCTGACCTTCGACTCCGGCGGCATCTCCATTAAGCCGGCCGAAGGCATGGACGAGATGAAGTACGACATGTGCGGCGCGGCGGCGGTGTACGGCGTGATGCGGATGGTCGCCGAACTGCAGCTGCCGCTGAACGTCATCGGCGTGCTGGCAGGCTGTGAAAACATGCCTGGCGGCCGCGCCTATCGTCCGGGTGACGTCCTGACCACCATGTCCGGTCAGACGGTGGAAGTCCTGAACACCGACGCCGAAGGCCGTCTGGTGCTGTGCGACGTCCTGACCTACGTCGAGCGCTTCGAGCCGGAAGCGGTTATCGATGTGGCGACGCTGACCGGCGCCTGCGTGATTGCCCTCGGCCATCACATCACCGGCCTGATGTCGAACCATAACCCGCTGGCTCATGAGCTGATCGGCGCCTCCGAACTGGCCGGCGACCGCGCGTGGCGTTTGCCGCTGGCCGACGAGTTCCAGGATCAGCTGGAGTCGAACTTTGCCGATATGGCGAACATTGGCGGCCGTCCTGGCGGCGCAATCACCGCCGGCTGCTTCCTGTCGCGCTTCACCCGCAAGTACAACTGGGCGCACCTCGACATCGCCGGTACCGCCTGGCGTTCCGGTAAGGCCAAAGGCGCGACCGGCCGTCCGGTGGCGCTGCTGTCGCAGTTCCTGCTCAATCGTGCGGGTTTTAACGGCGAAGAGTGATTGCCGTCTGATGCCCGGTGGCGCTACGCTTACCGGGCCCACGGAAAGATGCCGTTTGTAGGCCGGGTAAGCGTAGCGCCACCCGGCTTTGCATTTAAATCCACAACAAGAAGCCCCATATATGAAAAACGCAACGTTCTACCTTCTGGACAACGAAGACACCGTCGACGAGCTCAGCGCCGTCGAGCAGCTGGTGTGTGACATTGCCGCAGAACGTTGGCGCAACGGCAAGCGCGTCCTGATCGCCTGCGAAGATGAACAGCAGGCTATCCGTCTGGATGAAGCGTTATGGGCAAGACCGCCGGAGAGCTTTGTGCCGCATAATCTGGCGGGCGAAGGCCCGAGAGGCGGTGCGCCGGTGGAGATTGCCTGGCCGCAAAAGCGCAACAGCAGCCCGCGGGATATTCTTATCAGCCTGCGGCTAAACTTTGCAGATTTTGCCACCGCTTTCACAGAAGTGATAGACTTTGTCCCTTACGAAGACAATCTGAAACAACTGGCGCGCGAACGCTATAAGGCGTACCGCATGGCTGGTTTCAACCTGAACACGGCAACCTGGAAATAATGGAAAAGACATACAACCCACAAGATATCGAACAGCCGCTTTACGAGCACTGGGAAAAGCAGGGCTATTTCAAACCGAATGGTGATGAAAGCCAGGAGAGCTTCTGCATCATGATCCCGCCGCCGAACGTCACCGGCAGTTTGCATATGGGTCATGCCTTCCAGCAAACCATCATGGATACCATGATCCGCTACCAGCGCATGCAGGGCAAAAACACCCTGTGGCAGGCCGGTACCGACCACGCGGGTATCGCCACCCAGATGGTGGTTGAGCGTAAGATTGCCGCTGAAGAAGGGAAAACCCGCCACGACTACGGCCGCGACGCCTTTATCGACAAAATCTGGCAGTGGAAAGCGGAATCCGGCGGCACCATTACCCGTCAGATGCGCCGTCTCGGTAACTCCGTGGACTGGGAGCGCGAGCGCTTCACCATGGACGAGGGGCTTTCCAATGCCGTGAAAGAAGTCTTTGTTCGCCTGTACAAAGAAGACCTGATCTACCGCGGCAAACGCCTGGTTAACTGGGACCCGAAACTGCGCACCGCCATTTCCGACCTCGAAGTGGAAAACCGCGAATCGAAAGGTTCTATGTGGCACATCCGCTACCCGCTGGCCGATGGCGCGAAAACCGCTGACGGTAAAGATTACCTGGTGGTCGCCACCACTCGTCCGGAAACGCTGCTGGGCGATACCGGCGTGGCCGTCAACCCGGAAGATCCGCGCTACAAAGATCTGATCGGCAAATTCGTGGTGCTGCCGCTGGTTAACCGTCGCATCCCGATCGTGGGCGACGAACACGCCGACATGGAAAAAGGCACCGGCTGCGTGAAGATCACCCCGGCGCACGACTTTAACGACTACGAAGTGGGTCGTCGTCATCAGCTGCCGATGATCAACATCCTCACCTTTGACGGCGACATTCGCGAAAGCGCGGAAGTGTACGACACCAAGGGCAATGAATCCGACGTCTACTCCAGCGAGATCCCGGCGGAGTTCCAGAAACTGGAGCGCTTCGCGGCGCGTAAAGCCGTCGTTGCGGCGGTTGACGCCCTCGGCCTGCTGGAAGAGATCAAACCGCACGACCTGACCGTCCCTTACGGCGACCGCGGCGGCGTGGTTATCGAACCGATGCTGACCGACCAGTGGTACGTGCGAGCGGACGTGCTGGCCAAGCCGGCAGTGGAAGCCGTTGAGAATGGCGACATCCAGTTCGTACCGAAGCAGTATGAAAACATGTACTTCTCCTGGATGCGCGATATTCAGGACTGGTGTATTTCCCGTCAGCTGTGGTGGGGTCACCGCATCCCGGCATGGTATGACAACGACGGCAACGTCTACGTCGGCCGTAGCGAAGACGAAGTGCGTCAGGAAAACAACCTGAGCGCCGACGTTGCCCTGCGTCAGGACGAAGACGTTCTGGATACCTGGTTCTCCTCCGCGCTGTGGACCTTCTCCACTCTCGGCTGGCCGGAAAACACCGACGCCCTGCGTCAGTTCCACCCGACCAGCGTGATGGTGTCCGGCTTCGACATCATCTTCTTCTGGATCGCCCGCATGATCATGATGACCATGCACTTCATCAAAGATGAAAACGGCAAGCCGCAGGTACCGTTTAAGACCGTCTACATGACCGGTCTGATCCGCGATGACGAAGGCCAGAAGATGTCCAAATCCAAGGGTAACGTTATCGACCCGCTGGATATGGTTGACGGCATCACCCTGCCGGAACTGCTGGAGAAACGTACCGGCAACATGATGCAGCCGCAGCTGGCGGAAAAAATCCGCAAGCGTACCGAGAAACAGTTCCCGAACGGCATCGAGCCGCACGGCACCGACGCCCTGCGCTTCACCCTGGCGGCGCTGGCCTCTACCGGCCGCGACATCAACTGGGATATGAAGCGTCTGGAAGGTTACCGTAACTTCTGTAACAAGCTGTGGAACGCCAGCCGCTTCGTGCTGATGAACACCGAAGATCAGGATTGCGGTTTCAACGGCGGCGAGAGGGTGCTCTCCCTGGCCGACCGCTGGATCCTCGCGGAATTCAACCACACCGTGAAAGCGTACCGCGAAGCGCTGGATAACTTCCGCTTCGACATCGCCGCCGGCATTCTGTACGAGTTCACCTGGAACCAGTTCTGCGACTGGTACCTCGAACTGACCAAGCCGGTCATGAACGGTGGCAGCGAAGCGGAGCTGCGCGGCACTCGCCATACGCTGGTGACCGTGCTGGAAGGTCTGCTGCGCCTGGCGCATCCGATCATCCCGTTCATCACGGAAACCATCTGGCAGCGCGTGAAGGTCATTTGCGGTATTAACGCTGACACCATCATGCTGCAGCCGTTCCCGCAGTACGATGCCTCTCAGGTGGATGACGCGGCGCTGGCCGACACCGAATGGCTGAAGCAGGCGATCGTCGCCGTGCGTAACATCCGTGCGGAAATGAACATCGCTCCGGGCAAACCGCTGGAACTGCTGCTGCGCGGCTGCAGCAAAGAGGCCGAGCGTCGTGTGAACGACAACCGCAGCTTCCTGTTGAACCTGGCGCGTCTGGAAAGCATTACCGTGCTGCCTGCCGATGATAAAGGTCCGGTCTCCGTGACCAAGATTGTCGATGGCGCCGAACTGCTGATCCCGATGGCGGGCCTCATCAACAAAGAAGATGAGCTGGCACGTCTGGCGAAAGAAGTGGCTAAAATCGAAGGTGAAATTGGCCGCATCGAAAGCAAGCTGTCCAACGAAGGCTTTGTCGCCCGCGCGCCGGAAGCGGTAATCGCTAAAGAGCGCGAGAAGCTGGAAGGCTATGCGGAAGCGAAAGCGAAGCTGATTGAACAGCAGGCAGTGATTGCCGCGCTGTAATTGGTTGCATGAGAAAAAAAGGCCGGAGCATGCTCCGGCCTTTTTTATTACAGG
>NZ_JBMAXV010000067.1:0-14142 GCF_048589245.1 Klebsiella sp. 10982 | reverse complement strand
AGCGATCACTACGTGAATTATGCTTTTCTTCTGAAAACACAGAAGGTACAACCTTGACTAATTCATCGTTAGTCAGTGGGCGTTCCTGACGAATGGAATGAGTAAGTCCAAATCGGGATGCTAAACGCATATTATTCTCCTTCACCTGTTTAATTTTTTAACCATCACCCGTTGAGTTGCCGGGGCCGCGGTTTTGACTTTGTGCGGGGACCTGCTGAACCTGCCCCCTGGATATAACCTTCACCCGTTTGAGAGCCGTTCGCCGCAAGGGCGTAAACGAGCACGGCCCGGTGCAGATGTCCGGGGGTGAGCGGGAAATTTTTTTCGGTCTAATGAAGCGGCAGCGGAATGGCCGGGAAAAATTTATTGCGAAAGGCTCTGCCGTCCCCTGGACAGCAAGACGGGTTGTGCTTGTCTCAGCCCCGGCGAATGGACTCAAACGGTGATACGGGTACCAGGGGAAAGGAGCAGGCACCCGCCGCAACGACGAAGAGCGCGGGCGCGAAACGGCGTTGCCCCGCAGAGTGCCGGCAGTCCTTCGCCGAGCAGGCAGCAAACAGGGAAGACGCGGAAAGGAAATGCGGGCGGCGCGTCAGCGCGGCCAGGTTTTCCCGGCGCCGCAGGCGCGCGGTCTTTCGAGGCGCGGCCAGACGGGGACCGATGCCCCCTTCGCCTGCTCTGTTCCCGAATCAGTCAACAAACATCGAGACCGGGATTTGAAATCGATTTGCCAGCGCCCGCATGTGATCAAAGGTCAGACTGCGTTCACCACAGAGGAACCGGCTGACGAGCGATTTATTACCTATCTCGTTTTCGAAATCGGACTGAGAAAGCCCGTATTGCTGCATAAGAACCCGCAGCAACGATACACCGTTTTTGCCTGCTTCGAAGCGCGTATTAAATTCTTCAAATTCCACCGCGTTATCTTCCCAGGCATCGATGCGGGCAGTCAGCATATCAACCAGCGGGCTGTCCGGATCATGTTCCAGAAGATATTCAACGAGTTTACGTGCCTCTTCGTAATCTTTGCGGGACGAACTGCCGCCCAGCAGAGGGACAATACTCGCCAGGTCATTCACCGCTTTATTGGCATCGCTAATCATTCAAACCTGCTGAATTTTAAAGTTAACACCGCAGGCTCTGGCGTACCGAACCAGTGTCTGAATACTCATTCGCGAAGCGTTCTTCTCCATACGTGAGATAGTAGGCGCTTTGATGCCCATACGTTCTGCAACCTGTGCCGACGTCAAACCCGCTTCTTTTCTCCATGTTGCTAAGGTTTCCCGAAGTAGCTCCGAGGCTTCTTCTGCCTCGAATGCCGCGCTGTACTCATGATCGTTCATTGCTTCGGTATGAACCTGGCTAAGGGTTTTATATTTCATTCTGCATTTCCTCCAGTCTGCGAAGTGCCTGATCTATTTCTGCCGGGGGCGTTTTTGGCGATTTTTTGATAAAGATCCGAAGTAGAAAAATACGTTCACCACTCTGATATACCCAGATTCCGCGGGCGATATCTGCCCCCATTGTACGTATTTCGAAAAGGCCGTTTCCAAGCGGCTTGGTATCTGGCTCGCGTAGCTGGCGAGGGTTTGCTTCCAGCTTCATGAGTAGCCTGGCCATTTTTGCACGAATGGCAGCAGGCAGAGCCGTAAACTCTTTTTCAGCCTCATCATGAAAGATGACTGTGAACATGAATGTAATCTCTGGTCCGTATGTGCACACATTAGCTCAAAAGCTAACTTAGCTCAAGAGCTAAGTTAGCTGGCTTCTCACTACCCGACCTTTACGACTTCAATGCCCAGGATCAGAGCGATGAATTCTGCTTTGTTCTGAAGCAACCAGGTGCGTGCTTCGGGTGCCTGAGCTTTGCTGATATCGATATCAAACTGATTAAGCGCTGCAGCATCGGCGTGTCCAAGTGTAATACCGCGCCACTGCATCCCTGCAAAATAGGCGTTCCCTGCCCCCTGCTGGATTTTTCCTTTCACGTGTTCCATTGCCCAGACCTCATTTCACACCCAGACGGCGGAACATATCGGCGATGATATTCCGGCGCGTATATGAAGCACCTGCGGCTTTCAGATCGGCCAGCACGTTATAGGCGTAACTGGCATCCTTTCCATGAAAAGCGATCACCTTTTCCGCTTTTGGTTCAAAACAGGATGGGGAAGTTTCCCGAAAGAAAGCCTCTGATGAGTGTTGATGGCCGTATACTTTCATTTTGCGTTACCTCTGGTCTTTAAGGGATGGCAGCGATACGCCGCCATCCGTGTTTATTTCTCAGCAGTCGTTTGCCGCCAGTTCACTCATCAGTACATCCCGTGCTTCCAGCGCGCGTTCCTCTTCGGCTAGCGTCAGCAGATAGCCGCGCTTTGCCGCAGCGCCCATTAACACCGGACGGTCTTTCAACGGCAGCGCATCCAGATAATCCAGCGCACCACCCAGCAGATGGGCCTGATACAGCTCGTAATGCATACCGCAGCTCCGACCAGCCTTTTTCTCGATACGTTCAAGCACTACATCGGCGCGGATAACATCGAACGGGTTTCGGGAATGAATGTTGCGCACAAAACCGTCAGTCCGGAGGGTTGTGCTTTCTTTGGTGGAGGGTTTTTCGTTGACGTTTTGTGTGCTCATCCAGCTTTCTCCTTTGTCTGTTTTTCTGCCTTTTAAAACCATCACCCGTTGAGTTGCCGGGGCCGCGGTTTTGACTTTGTGCGGGGACCTGCTGAACCTGCCCCCTGGATATAACCTTCACCCGTTTGAGAGCCGTTCGCCGCAAGGGCGTAAACGAGCACGGCCCGGTGCAGATGTCCGGGGGTGAGCGGGAAATTTTTTTCGGTCTAATGAAGCGGCAGCGGAATGGCCGGGAAAAATTTATTGCGAAAGGCTCTGCCGTCCCCTGGACAGCAAGACGGGTTGTGCTTGTCTCAGCCCCGGCGAATGGACTCAAACGGGTGATACGGGTACCAGGGGAAAGGAGCAGGCACCCGCCGCAACGACGAAGAGCGCGGGCGCGAAACGGCGTTGCCCCGCAGAGTGCCGGCAGTCCTTCGCCGGCACGGTGAAAGCGGCGCGGCCGGAACGGTCGCAGCAAGCGCTGCCGTTGACCTTGACTTCAGACATCAGACACTAGCCGTCAGGCCCGAAACCGCTTTGCGGGTTCGGCGGAGCTTACCGCGTCTTTTCGCGGTTAGCGGAGTGTGGCTCGACGACCGGACAGCGCAGCTGGCCGGGAGCCGAAGGTGTCCAGTGTGGGTATGCTTTTAAAGCCTTTAAGGTTTAAAAAGAGGCATCACAGCAGGGAGAAGAAGAGGAAGCAGGCAAACAGCAGGCAGCAAACAGGGAAGACGCGAAAAGGAAATGCGGGCGGCGCGTCAGCGCGGTCTTTCGAGGCGCGGCCAGACGGGGACAGGTGCCCCGCCGGCTTAACGTGTCATCAGACGGTTATTCTGAGAATGGCGGTCGCTACCTGGGTATACGTGAATGTTCCCCGTGGCAACGGCTCCCAGACGTCCGCCAGGGACTCCAGCGCCTTTTGCTGACGCGGCCCGTCCAGACATATGCCCGTCAGAATCCCGCCAGGCTCAAGCAGAGTTAATGCCCGCCGGATATGCCGGATATCATCACCGCGATTAAACGGCGGATTCATGATAATTCGTGTATACCGGCGCTCCGGATGATATTCGAGAAAATCTCCGCACCAGATCCGGACCTCCGGGAAATGCGCCTGCAGGTGACGGGCTAACCCGGCGTGCAGCTCCACGGCGTCACACTTCGCCCGGGGGACTGCATCCCTGATCGCCTGCAGTATGGCGCCCGTTCCGGCACTGGGTTCCAGAATGCGATCGGTTTCCCGGACATCAGCCAGCTCAACCAACCGGCGACATTCCGGGGAGGGGGTGACAAAAAGTTGCGAGCTACCCTGAATTTCAGCGACAGGGGCGCGCCCTTCCAGTTTGACCCGCATCGCCTGAATACGGTGTTTAAGGTCATGATGCATGAATGTACTCCCTGACCTCCCCGGCAAGATGCCGGGGAGCCTTCCTGCTATTTTTTCGGAATTTCAACGGTTTTCATGTCTGTGATATACACATTCACGAGCGTACAACCGTGCGTCATGCACCGGCGGAAGCGGTAGGCGCCGTGTGTTTCGGTTTCTGCAGCACCCCGCACGCCTTTATAATCAGCGGGTAATTTCGCCCACTCGGCTTTTGTCATTTCCCGGAACCCTTCCCCCGGATAATTGACGATCGGTGGGCGCTTCGCCGCTTTCTTCGCGTCGCTGGCTTCCTCCGCTGTCGGGGCTTTGTAGTCCGTGATACGGTCGGGCGTGAGTTTCATCGTGCCGCTGTAGCCCAGAAAGCGATAACCGGGCGTTTCGACTGAACTCACCTCCCCCTTACTCCGGTTAACCCGGAGAATGGTTAACCATTCTCCCCGACTCAGTACCTGCCCGCCTGGTTCAAATTCCTGTGTTCGGGTGACAACGCCACCGTTTTCATTGAGCATCGCGCGTTCGTAGGCCAGGCGGTTCTGGTAATGATTCACCCAGCGCTGTTGGTGGTTAATCGTGCGCTCATGACAGCGGATCGCAATATCACGCGCCTGTTCAAAAGTAATGATCTCCTCAGACAGGGCAGAATGGAGAGACATCGAGCCCTCATACTGGCTTTTCTCTGCCGGGCGGGGGTATTTGTCGAGCGTGAAGCAGGCATGAATATGATCATAATTACTGACCAGTAACGCCATTTTCAGATCGAGCGTCTGCGCACGCCACATCGTCATATACTTTTCAGACCGGGCAATGTGCTTTTGGGACTTGCGTAATTCCGCCTCGATTTTTTTGATACGGCGGTAACGCACATCCGGACGCTCCTTGTATTTCGCGTGCCGCAGAGAGGCCTGCGCGCGCTGTTCCCAGTATTCGGCGCGCTCGAACAGCATCACCGCACGTTTCATGCCGTTCTCAATTTTCTGCGCATGCCGGCGCGCGCGGCGCTCGCTGTGGTGGCCTACCAGGATCGGCTGTCCCAGCGGGACAGCCGATGCCAGCGAATCAACATGCGCAAGCGCCTGCTCCGATTCAACCGCCCGCCGGTCACTGTAGTCACTGAACCGCCCGGCGCGCTGCTCCTGGCGATCAAACAGGGTGCTGTCCTCGTCCTCGATATCACCGGCGAGGGAAAGCAGGACATCCTCCCGCCCCGGCGTCCAGGCTGGCGCCACAAAAAGTTCCTGTTTGGGCGCCCAGCGAAAGCCTGCTTTGTTGATCAGGGAATACGTTTCTTCATCGAGCCGTAATGATGCGTAAAGTCGCAATTTATTATCATCGGGTGAATAGGTTGCCCGGTAAGTCTGGCCTGCGGTGTTTTCCGTCATGATCTGTGCGGTAGTCGGTGCCATTGTGTTTTCTCCTTCCTGCAGTTGCCGCCCCTCGCGGGGCGGCTCACCTCATCAGTTAAATGCGCGTTTCAGTTCCAGCGTGCGGAGTACCTGCCCGAGGGCGGTATTTTTCATCGCGGGGATGTGGACACCGCGCCCTTTGCGGTGACTTCTGGCGATATGACGCCCGAAAGCTCTGAGAGCGGGATCAATCTCCGGTGCGGTGATATCTGCGCGCAGAATGCGCGAATGACGACGGGGCTTTACAGCGCCTGCGGAAGGTGAAAAAATAGAAACGATCATAGAGTTGACTCCTTATGGTAGTTAACGAAGCCGGAAAAACCGTTCGTGCGATTTTTACGGCGTGGGAGAAGCAGGGTTTACCCTGCTTTTTTCATATCTGCGGTTTGCTTCCCGCTTCTTCTTCCTCCTTCTTAAGCTGATCGGTAATGTCTTCCGGTTCGCCCAGAAACCAGCCTTTGACGGGTTCACAGCGTTCAATAAACGCTTTTATCGCCCGTTTTCCGGTCGTGGCCTGCACCCGGGTAAACATCGGCAGATTGCCGCTGGCATTGCTTCCCAGAAATGCGATCCGATACGTTCGCAATGAAGGATCCTGCATTTTTCTTTTTCCTGATTTTTAAAGAACATCACCCGTTGAGTTGCCGGGGCCGCGGTTTTGACTTTGTGCGGGGACCTGCTGAACCTGCCCCCTGGTATTAACTTCACCCGTTTGAGAGCCGTTCGCCGCAAGGGCGTAAACGAGCACGGCCCGGTGCAGATGTCCGGGGGTGAGCGGGAAATTTTTTTCGGCCTAATGAAGCGGCAGCGGAATGGCCGGGAAAAATTTATTGCGAAAGGCCCTGCCGTCCCCTGGACAGCAAGACGGGTTGTGCTTGTCTCAGCCCCGGCGAATGGACTCAAACGGGTGATACGGGTACCAGGGGAAAGGAGCAGGCACCCGCCGCAACGACGAAGAGCGCGGGCGCGAAACGGCGTTGCCCCGCAGAGTGCCGGCAGTCCTTCGCCGGCACGGTGAAAGCGGCGCGACCGGGACGGTCGCAGCAAGCGCTGCCGTTGACCTTGACGTCAGACATCAGACACTAGCCGCCAGGCCCGAAACCGCGTAGCGGGTTCGGCGGAGCTTACCGCGTCTTTTCGCGGTTAGCGGAGTGTGGCTCGACGACTGAACCGCGGCAGCGGGTCAGGAGCCGAAGGTGGCCCCGGGGCAGATTGTGTGAAAAGAAAGTCAGGCGGAGGAAGAGCAGCAGCAAGATGGAGAGTACCGGTCAGGTTTGGTCTGATCTGGTCTGGTCTGGTCTGGTCTGGTCAGGACTGAGATTCGCCCTTCTCTTTTCTGTACTGAACAACGCAGTACCAGGCCGAAGCCAGGAAAGCAAAAACGGTGATCAACCCGCGTAATTCGTCACCCGGCTCTTTCCCCTTCAGCATCAGCGTTATGATGATGCCGGCAACGATAATCCACGCAATGCCACTCCAGAGGCGCAGCTTATCCGCCACGACATTAATCAGAACAAAAGCAACGGCCAGGATAGCCCCCCACAGAGCCGGAACAGGCTGAAACGGAATAAAAAACAGGTTAATACCGGTTAAAAGCGTCACGGCTGCAAACATCAGAGACATACGCATAAAATTTCCTCCCTGGACACACTGACTATAAGAATCACTTCTGCTGCTCATCTCCGGGTTTATTATATTCGGGCGCATTTGCGCGCGGCAGCTGCTGACTGTTCAGTCGATGTACGCAGAGCCGTTCACGGAAATATTCGCGCAGGTGTTCAGGCTGTTCCCGTTCAACAAGTTCCGGCATGACGGGCTTGTTCATGCGTTCCTGCCAGGCAACAGCAGCGGCCACCTTATCGACGGCAACTTTATCCTGCTCCTCCTTTGAAAAAGAGGCGATATTCCACTTTGACATATGCATCACCGGTCTGCTTTACAGGAAGATATCCCTGATAATACGCGAATTCCGGGGCAACAGCGACTGACAACGGAGAGGAGAGTGCGCGGCGCCGGAGGCGCGGCGACGTATATCTCCGGCAGGCGCAGCCTGCCAGGGTTTTCGCGCGGCCGGAAGCGGCAGAGGTTCCCCCCTGCCCTGTGATTTATCGTGCCTTTCCCCCCTGAAGAATGAAATGGCCGCCAATATAGACGGCGCACTGACAGGTCATGTATTCGCAGATTTCATCCATCACCTGCGCAGTGGTCAGTTCCCGCTGACCGGCATCGCGGCGGCGGGCATTAATCAGGGCTTTGTACTGTCGCAGGATATCGCGGCTTTGTGGTGCAAGTTTCATGTGCTTTCTCCTTAACCGGCGGGCTTCCCCGCCGGATAGTAATCAGTTGCTGAATACATAGCCTTCATGGAAGACATAGCCGCTGCTGAACAGATCCCGCGCATAAGCCTCATAATCGAAATAGACGCGCAGGGATTCAGGCACCTCGTTTAACAGGCCGTGATCCTCCACAAAGCCATAAGCAAAATCCGCCTCGCTTTCAGCCTCGCCACAATACGCCTCATCAAAGGCGTCATAGTCGCACTCGCCGGTATAGTCCGCCCAGGCCACAAACGCGGCGGCGCGTCCTTCGTCCTGCGCCTGCCGGAATGCCTCGATAAACGCCCACTTAACAGAGGATTCAGAGGCAAACTGAGACGGGATCCCTTCCCAGTCCTGAAACATAAACTCGGGGTCATCCTCGGCGGCATGCAACGCCCGGCAGGCGTCATAAAATTCGTCTTCGTCGTCGAAGTCGGTTAAATCAAACCATTTGCCAAAAATACTGCCGCCGTTGTACTGGTGATATGTGCCCACGTAGACGGCCGGAACGGTTACTGATGAAGTCATTTTTGTCTCCCTGCGGGGCGGTGTAACCGCCCCGGTCGTTAATCAGTCCAGCGCGGCGTAAATAGCACTGCATTCGGGGTGAAAGGTGATGTGATTCCAGAGCTGGGCATCACGCAGCATATAAAGGCGAGTCAGCGCCGGGTTACTGCTGTCATGATGGGCCGCCAGACGGCGATTAATCGCCAGGCTGGTCAGAATAATGCCCGCCGCGTCGGCGCTGACAGTGCGATCAAACCAGTTTTCGCTACTGACCAGATGTACCCGGCCACAATCCGGCATCATGTAGCCGCCCCCCTCCGGCAGGCGAATAAAATGCCAGAAGCCGCCCTCATATTCGGGCATCCATTTTTTGGCCAGAGCGTACACCTGTAATTCCGCGAGCATGAAATCCGTGCCGAACAGGTACGGCATAAAAGACAGGCGGTCGGACTCCTCAACATTCAGGACCGGGCATGTATTCACATACTGCATGGATAAACCTCCGTAATCACATAGACTGCGGCACCGGGTTGTGCCGTGCCGACACGACAGCCCGGCGGAAAGCGGAAGATGCAGGGGCGACACCGGAGGCCGCAGCGCAGATATAGCGCGAAGCTGGTCTGGACGGTTTTCGAGCGAAACCTGAGCGAGAAAACGACGGGAAGAACGGCGAGCATCATAAAAAAAACTGCGACCGGGCGAGGATGGCGGCGTCAGCGCACCCTTGCATCTGCAGCGGCCGGGCTAAAGTGAAGGCACGGCACTACCCGTCGCGATGCAGGAGGTTGAATACAGGGTTTCTCTCCCCCGTTTTTCGACCACCGGGAGAAAAGCGGAAGCAGATGTCGCAACGCGACAGACGCAGTAATAAGGCCACGGACCGGAGGGATGGGGCCGGGTGAAGCGGAGCCGGCGGCAACGGCAAGCCGGCGACTGCCTTATCCGGGGATGGCGGCGCCAGCGAACTCCAGCCTCTGCGGCTGCCGGGCTACAGTGAAGGCACGGCACAGCCAGCACACGGCACGGCGATAACAGAGGGTTGTGTTCACCCAAAAGGCCCGGAAACCGGGCCGGGTGGACGCGGAGCCGGCACGGCGACATCCTTATCGCACCACACCTCCTGTGCCGGCAGGCTGACAAGGGAGGGTCCCCCTCCCCTGACGCTCCGGGCTGTCACTCCTGAGTTCTGCTGGCGCGGGCCTCTCTCACCATTTCCCTTAAAACCCGGCGATCAAGCCAGCGCCGGACCGGAGTGTCCGTAAAACGCAGCTGATCAGCGATAACCCCTGCGCTCCTGATAGTTTCCTCCCGCTCGTTAACCAGGGTGAGCAGGACCGGGCAGAATCGCGCATCGCGAATCAGAATGGCATCGAGGACCTGATCCAGCCTGTCGGTTTCGTCTTCGTCCAGGCAGTTATCATGATCATACTCCACGGCCAGCAAGCGCCAGTCACCGATCCGCCTGTCCATCAGACGGGGAGTGACGGACGGCGTAAGCGCGGCGGCGATGCGCTTCGTATCCCGGTGGACGATTTCCGATATCTGCGTGAGGGAGGCTTTCAGGAAGGCCAGCAGATCGTCACATTCCGCCGCTGTCAGCCACTCCTGAGCGTAAGGCAGGCGGATAACCTGACAGTCAGCCAGCCGCTCCGGATGCGGATATGCCTGCACCGGAAAGAGATGCAGACGAGCCGGGGTTCCCGCCAGCCGCCGGGCGCTGGCGAGCAACAACGCTGCCCAGCCATACGTCAGCGGCTGACAAAGCTGTTCCGTAAGCGTGAGGATTTCCACGCCACTGAGAGAGCCGCAGGCGGCAAGCCAGCCGGGTACGGTTTCGGGGGCGACGGGCGCCATATCAACAGTGTCGGGCCAGCCAGCCTGGCGCAGCATCCGGTCGCCGTGACGCAGAATAAGCGTGTTAAGGGTTTCTTTTTTCATCATTATCGTCTCTGTCCGGGTTATATCTCCCCGCCGCGTGGCGGGGCGATCTGCTGTCAGCTTTTCAGTAATGCCCGCACTTTTGCTGTATCCGCCAGGCGGCGCATTACGCTTTCCGGCACCGGGAGATTGCGATCCCGTGCGGTCCATTCCCTGTCCCACAATGCCTGTTCGGCGGTAATCAGCAGGGTTTCAAGCAGGTCAACCGGCACAGTCACCCTCTGCCCGTTCTCTTTCACCTGGTCTATCAGTGCCATCACCAGGCCGGCTGACACGCCCGACTCAAGCCGTTGTTCTTCCGGTATAGTGTCCATGCGTTCCAGTACTGCCCTTACGTCATGTTCTGAAAAGGAATATTCCATCCCGTCAGCCAGTGCTTCAATATCCGCCGGGGTCCAGATAATCAGGTTCAGCGGGGTTTCTGCGGGATATTGCTCATTCAGCATCCTGCAAAGATCTTCACGGGTTCCGTACATGTTCTCTCCTCAATCCAGAAAGCTTTCATCGAGCATCAGTGCAATATTGAACGCCTCATCCATCAGGACGCTGAGACGTCGCAGACTGATACCGGCAAGCCGTTCCGCCAGTCCGTCGTACCGGTAGTGGTACGTGTCTTCCAGCACTTTCAGGGTGGTTTTCAGGTCGCAAAGATTGTTCGCCAGCCCGGCCATATCGCGGCGCAGGGCTTCGTGTCCGTCGTAATTCATTACGCGGCCTCCGGAAGCCATTCATCGTTCGCCGCCGGGGTATTTACGGCCCGGTGCATGGCGGCCAGTCGTTCGGTTCCGGCCCGGTGGTACTGCGCCAGCATTTCGATGCCGATATAGCGGCGTCCGGCACGGTATGCAGCGACGCAGGTCGAACCGCTTCCGGCAAACGGGTCGAGAACAATCGCGCCCGGAGCGCTGAATGACTCAATCAGCGGCTGTAGCGCCTCCACTGGTTTCTGCGTCGGATGCAGGGTATTACCGGTATACGGGAAGGGCAGCACATCCGGCAGCGGTTTAAGGGGCGGCACGGGGCGGCCTTTGGCAAGGACATAAGCCCCTTCATGGCAGTAGTCCACAAATCCGCGTCGGGCCCTGGCGTTACGACGGTTGGAGGCATAGTTTTTGGTGAACACAAGCTGGCCCACGGCATAGAATCCTGCCGCCTTCCACGCGGCCATAAAGCGGTCCACACGGTTCCAGCCGTAGAAGCTCACCATCAGCGCGTCTTTTTTAAGGACGCGGTACATCTCCAGCGTGGCCGGTTGCAGCCATTCGTCCGTCACATCCCCGGCAATCTGTCTGCCCTGACGGTCCTTAAAACCGACGAGGTAAGGCGGATCGGTCACAATAAGGTCCACGGCACGGTCGGGGAATCCGCGCATCACATCAATACAGTTCCCGAGAATGAATCTGGACATGGCAGCACTCCTGTAGTCTGAGGGGGCAGGAGGCATCACCGCGATACCGTTCCCTGCCGCACGCTGCCTGTTCATCGCGTCCGGTCACGGGTCAGGCCGACCGTGGAATACCGCAGCCGTCCGTCTTTTGGACGGCAAGGATATGCCGCGAAAGCGGCTTGAAGGGCGTTCCTTAAAAAGGCGAGGGACTGGCGTACACTCTCAACGACGCCGGGCCGGAGCGGAAAAACCGCCCGTCCCGTACCAGACCGGACGCGAGACACTGGCAGCGGGCGGCAGGCTTGCGTTAACTCCAGGCGAACGGGGAATTACCGGCATACCTGTCCACAAATCCGGGGCTTAAGATTGTGGATAACCTGAAGGCAAACGACGGAGAAGCGCGGGAGAACAGACGCCACCACGCCTGTTCTTTTTTTGAACAACCGGAAAGTTTGTATCAGCTGTTCAGGGATTTATCCCCGGCCAGGGACAGGCCAATATAGACGCCAGCCCCCCAGATGACCTGCGACAAAATGAAAACCCACTGCGGAACGTCGAAAACCAGAAGCGGAAGCAGACATACCGTCACAATGCCAATCAGCCGGCTGCCAAATTTTCTTCGCACCGGTTCACTGCTGTCGACGGGAATGCGGGCGAGACGGAGAACATTTCTGAATCCTGGTGACATGAGAACCTCCCTGGGATGCCAGTCATTTGAAATCGGTGTAGTAGTGGATGTGATTCGTACTGTTAGTCGCCGAATGCACGCCGCATATTTTTCTTTATTTCCCGGGTATCCGACCCGGACACCGGCGCGGCAGATGCTGCCGGCGTATCCGGTACTGCAGCTGCAGCCCTGTTCACGTCAGCGGTGCCGGCCATCTGCTGAACCAGTGCCTGCAGCTCACTGACCGAGGTGGGCGGTACCGGCATACTGGCCAGCAGGCGCGGCAGTTCAGGCGCCGTCGTGTGGAGGGCAAGACCGGTGATAATCAGGTTTCTCAGCAGATCCCCACGCAGACGGGATGACGCTTCCGTCAGCACACTTTCCACCCGTTCCCCACTCCGGCCATTCTGAAGCGTCAGGGTGTAACGCCGGCGCTGGTATTCCGTCTCCGGTGACACGGGCAGAGCAGCCCCACCATTTTCGGGCTCATCCGGAAGGCCGGTGAGTGAGGACCAGGTTCCGGAGACCAGGGCCATCACGGCGCAAAGGCGGACAGCGCTTAGCTGCCCGGCAAAGAACACCGGGATCAGCGCCGGTAAACGGGCATCCACCTGGTATACCACCGCCCCGGCGGTGGCGGCGGTACGGATGAACTCACCGCGCAGGGGCTGTGAGATGGTGCTGATGGTTGCCATCGCCGCGATGTCGGTGCGATCGTCGCTGTGCAGATAGAAAGAATACTGGCCGTCCGGCACGTTTAGTCCTCTTTATTGTAAAGGGCAATCTCCCTGGCCAGCGCCATCTGCGGATCGCCTATAACCTCGATACGGTCAGGAGCCAGAGGCCAGGCCTGACGGATAGCTTCTTCTATGAGGGAAGCCCCTCCCCCGACCAGGAATACCCGGTTAACGTTCCTGAAGGCCGTCAGCTCACTGGTGACACGCGCCCCCAGGGAAGTGATCGCCTCTGTTATTTTGTTCCGAACCTCGTCGATTTTACCGGCATCGTTGATCACACGCTGCAGATACTGACGATCATTGCGGTTGCGGATGACAGTGTCAGCGATGAGGGCGCTGGTTTCGCTGTCTGCCGCACGCAGCGCGCCTGCAGCTGCGCGGGTGACCTGTGACACGCCGACAGACGGATTACCGTGCACCGCACTGATATCATCAAACTGGCCGACAATCACACCGGCATCGAGCGTGGTACCACCGAGATCGATAATCAGGGTGGTCTCAGCGGGGCCGGGTTTCAGCTCCGCGAGACGGGAGAACGCTGCCGGTAGTGATTCCGGCATCACCTTCACGTCCGTTACGGTAAATGCCCTGCCCTTATTCAGAACCAGCTCACGCATCAGGTTTTCCCGTTTGCGTCGTATGTTCTCCTCGTTCCGCTGGCAGTCCCCGTCGTAATACTCACTCAGGGGCAGCGTCACGGTCAGGCTCACCGGCTGCGGCTCCAGTCCGCTGTTCAGCAGCGCATGATGCACGGCCAGCAGGTTGAGATCACCGTACTGATATTCCACGTTTGTTGTCGGGATGGCATCCCGACTGACGCTGTCCCAGGTGTATTTCAGCGTCCCCACCTGATAGTTGAACGTTGCCGCACTGAATTCCGCCACTTTCCAGCCATGCCGGAAGGAGTTCGCAGAAACCCGGGTCTGAAGCTCATCGCCTTCAAACCATGCCAGCTTAACATTAGTTGAACCATCATCGCAGTAAATATTCATCAATATGCTCCGTTAGTTACACTCAATTTGATACCAATTATAAGAGCAAAATGAAAAAAACAAAGTAACATTTCTCAATATGAGCAATATAAAAATATCAAAATGACTAATATAAGCATTTTGAACACCTTTATTTACTCAAAATGTTCTTAAGGCATGCGATCTGGATTATCGTCACGCTGTTAAATAT